>JAZUMP010000062.1:0-1745 GCA_045603725.1 Christensenellaceae bacterium | reverse complement strand
TCGTAAACTAATAATACGTAGTTTTGAGAAAACGTAATCAACGTTTTTAGTAAGTTAGTAACATGGTCTAATGACGTGTTAACAAGTTTTGGTCTCATCGAGTTCCGATCCTCGATAGAAAAATATGTTTAGTTGGTCCGTTCTGAAAATAATCATTTTTGGTGTGGTTTTCGGGTGATGTAAATGGAGTTGTAAGTTACTCGTTAGAAGGCCAATGGTTAAATGGTCAAGTGTTTTGAGTAGTGTGCCGGGAATACTTGAAATTATTTAAGTACGGCCCGGTCTCAATCTAAGCCGAACATGGAGAAAAACGGTGCCGAACATGGCACTTGACAAGGTTGTTTCGTAGTAAAAGTCATTTTTATAAAAGCTGAGTAAAATGTATAAGTTTTGTCCATGTTTAATAGCTTGTAGTTTCTTCGTTAAAAATCCATTCGACGAACGGCCAATTGATTTGAAAAGCTTGATGGGAGTCCTTGATTTCATAAAACTACGGCTCAGACTCAAATTGATCCGATCATAAAGAAAAACAGCCGAGAAAGTGGTGCGTTGCAAAAACTGTTTAGTGGCAAAAATAATAATAATAGTGCTGAAGGAATTTTATATATATCGTCGGATTTCAAACACTTGTATCTTTTTCGTTATAAGCCCGTTTTCTATGTTCTTTATATCCCCGGAATCGTGGGACAACATACTAATATATTTTTGATAAGTCGGGTCGGCTAACTTTCTGTAAAAGGTCCTTTTTCAGCTGTGAAAATAGTGGACTGCAGTTATTTTTAGAAAGTTTCTAATCTTGTCGTAAATCTTTGAAAAATCATAACTCCTTCGTTATAAACTCGTTTTTATCCCCGTTTTCGACCATAGTTTCGTCTCGGAAAGTATTTTCTGAATATTTGGCTAAAAAGTTCACCCAAACCCCTGAGTTTCCCACGTTTAGCAAAATGGGACAGTTGGTATTTTCTGAAAATATACTTTTCGTCGTTAACTCGTTTTAAACATAACTTTCACCTCGTAAATGATCTTTTAGTGATTCCGGCGGCCACGGTTTCGTTTTTGAAAGTATTTTCTAAATCTAGGGTCCAAAAGTTTCCCCCATCTACTGATTTTTCCAGAAAATGAAAATACGGACAGTAGGCATTTATATAGTTTAAAAACCGATTTCCTAGCTCGTAACTTGTCCA
This sequence comes from Christensenellaceae bacterium, assembly GCA_045603725.1. Classification (GTDB taxonomy): domain Bacteria; phylum Bacillota; class Clostridia; order Christensenellales; family Borkfalkiaceae; genus HGM11412. The sequence goes on along the minus strand of JAZUMP010000062.1, from coordinate 561 downwards.
AAACCAATCCAATCCACAATCAAATATCCCAAACCTACCATACACCTTCTTAGGGTGTCATGGGTTCCTAACTTCATCAAAAATGATAGATCTCATGTGTATGCTATTTATTTATATAAACCCATTTATATGTAAAAATCAAGTAAAAGTGGTACAATAACATATATATTTGCATAACAAATCACAAATATATTATTTTGAGTATAATGAAAGTATGAAAATGGGTAAGAAATTATACTTGAACTTGTGATGAAGATGGTGATGATTTGGATGAATAAAACTTAAGAAACTAGGGATTTTTATTTCAAAATCCTAACTAGTAACACTAATTGTGTAATAAAATAACTTGATCTTGAAAATTTCTTGGTTTTCTCCTTGTGTTCTTCCTTGGCCGATCCTAACTAGAGAGAAAAAGGGGTGATGTGTTTTTTTTTTTGTTAGTTGGAATGTGAAGTGAAATGTAAAGTATAAATATATAGTGCAAGATCTTTGGGACAATATCTAGTAAAAATTATATGTTGGGACACTTGGGGTGTTTTGGGTCGATTAGGGGACAAAGGG
>JAZUMP010000061.1:0-6280 GCA_045603725.1 Christensenellaceae bacterium | reverse complement strand
TATACAACCCCTATCCTTGCGGCCGCACTAAAGTAGATAGTTATTTATGCTGTAAACGAAAAATGAATAAATGGAATTCTTATTTAACTAAAGACAAAAAGCGATGTTATTGTCGTTTTTGTAATCATCTAAAACTTTTGAATAACCATCCAATTAATTTAAACCATCTATGGTAAGGAGGACAATAATTAATGAGCGATTACTATATCGGTGATTATCCACCAAATGACTACTTTGCGCCACGAGGTTGGGTTTGCCCAAAATGCGGTCGTGTATATAACCCAAATACATCAATGTGTTATTTTTGTTGTAACAATGATACAACTACAACTACAATTAATGCCACTACTCCACAAGATACAACTGGCTCAACACCATATAAATTTCCAACTACTGTTACAACAACAGCAACTATCCCCATTCATGACGAGATATCATCTTTTTTTGATAAGTTAATTAATAATTTAGAGGAGTAAAATAATTTAATCTGCGCGGAAAATACCATAATACGTATTTAATCATACTACAAATATTATGGTAGGAATGAACTACTAATAAATTGGAGTGTGATTTTATGGGTATTATATATTGTATTACAAATCTTGTTAATAAAAAAATGTATGTTGGACAAACAGTAAGAACTATGCAAGAACGTTGGAAAGACCACCTTGAATCTATGCGCGATTTAACTAACCAACGTCCACTTTATCGAGCAATGCGTAAATACGGAATAGAAAATTTTTCTTATTCAATAATTGAAAATTGTTCGGATGATATTTTAAATGATAGAGAAAAATATTGGATTAGTAAAAAACAAACGTGGATTGCAGAGTATCCTGATAAAGGATATAATCTTACGTGCGGTGGAGATAATGGTACAAAATATTCTTATGATTATATAAGATTGTTATATAAAAAAGGAATGTCGCAATCTGAAATAAAAGAAGAATTACAATGCGATTCATTAGTAATTCGTCAAGCTATTGCCACAGATAACACTATTACTGAGATTGATAAACAAGAAAATCGACATGCCGCCGCGGTAAAAAGTCAAAAACGTTTAATGAAACAAGTTCAAGCAATTGACCCAATTACTAACCAAATTTATAAAATATTTAATAGTATATCTGAAGCTAGTAAATTTTTTAATATTAACCACGCTTGTATTTCTGCTGCAATTCGGAAAGGAAGGCCGCATAAATGTAAAAATTATTATTGGGAATATTGTGATAAAAATAACACTGCAAAAACTACTATTAGTGTCATAAGTATTAATATAAATACTAATGAAAAAATAATTTATCCAAGCATTGCTGAAGCAGCAAGACAATGTAATTTAAATTCATCAAATATTATAGAAGCCATAAATAAAAATTGGCGTTGTGGTCAATGGAAATGGCAATACAATAAGGAGAATATAAATGAATAATACTAATTTAATTTATAATGTAAATGAACGACCGAAGACTATCAAAGAATGGATTGGTTACACAGCCCAATTTGTATTTGCGGTTTTACCCGCGACAATGCTTATCAGTTTAATTTGTCAGACACCAATTAGTGCTGGTCTTATTTCTGCTGGTTTAGGTACATTAATATTCTTACTTATTACAGGTTTTAAGGTACCAGCAATCACTTCTAACAGTGGAGCAACTGTCGCAGCAATCGTTTCTACACTCACTTTAACAGATGCTGTGCATAAAAATTTTTTAGGTGTCGTTATTGGCGGCTTAACAATGTGTCTAATCTATGCAATTGCCGCATTTTTCGTCAAGCGTTATGGCACGAATTGGATTAGTAAGTTATTTAACCCGCTTATTTCCGGTACTTCAGTGCTTATTATTGGGATTACTTTAACTTCCTTTATTCCAGTTTATGCTCAAGTTGGTGGGCAGTATTCTTTGCTAGGCGTTGGTATTGCTCTATTTGTTGTTTTAATTACGTGCTTAATTGGACATTATGCCAAAGGTATTTGGAAGACACTACCTTTCTTAGGTGGCACTCTTGCGGGTTATCTACTTTGTGTAATTCTTTCTCTATGTGGAGTATCAAATCTAGTAGATTTTACTCAATTTCAGAATATGTCACTATTGTCTATTCCCGATTTAACTTTCACTCATTTAAATTTTATGAATTTTCATTGGGAAACTTTACCTCAAATTATTTTAATGTTTGGTATTGTTAGTTTAAGTGCGATGGCCGAACATATTGCAGATATTAATACTATTGGTGTTGTTACTGGTACTGATACAATTAGTCAACTTCCTCGTACACTTCTAGGAGATGGCGTAAGTTCATTTGTTGGAAGTTTAACTGGTTCACAATGCACAACTACTTTTAGTGAAGCTACAGGTACCATTGCAGTTAGTAAAGTTGCCAGCGTTTGGTGTTTTCTTGCGGCTTCACTTAGCCTAATTGCTCTTGGTTTTATCACACCTTTTAATCGCGCTGTCGCCGCAATGCCAAATTGCGTTTTTGCTGGCATTTCTATTCTCTGTTATTCTCTAATTGCTAATGCTGGTGTTCGTACTATTATGAGTAATTGTATTGACTTTTCTAATATGAAAAATAGCTTAATTTTCGCAGCAATGTTAAGTTGCGGTGTTAGTGGAATTGCTATTAATTATGGTACATTCTCTTTTAGCGGAGTTGCTTTAGCGATTATAGTTGGATTACTCTTAAATCTCATCTTAAAAGAAAAGAAAACGGTTTAAAACCGTTTTCTTTTGACTTTTTTCTTAATTTATAATATAATAAATATAGAAAAGAAAGGATGATTAAAATGGATGGAAAAGAAGCGCTAACAAGAATTAAAACTGGAAACTTTAACAATGGTTATGGATTTGATATGCAACTGTTGGTTAATGCCGTTGGAATAATCGGAGAAATGCTTAAAAGCGGGCAAACTAACGAGGTTATCCGTTGTAAAAATTGTAGTGAGTATGGGGTAGAAAGGAAAAAAGAGCCTGATGATTTTGCTCATTAGGAATTAGGAGGTAAGTGGAGTGGCAAATATTAGATTTTTATTAAATGGATGCGATATCAGTTTTTACGCAGAAGCGCCAGAAGATATTACCTTAAAAGAACTTCTCGCACAAACTGATAAAATTAAGCCAGATTGGTGTGCGTGCGGCATTAGAAGTTTAGCCAGTGATGAAAATTATCCTACTGAAATTTTTATTACAAAAAATTCTGTGCGACTTGCTAATGACCGCCAAGTTTCTGCTACTATTATGAAAAATGGAGATTGGTTTAAATGATTTTGTCCTTTTAGCGAACTTAGTTCAATTCACGTGAAAAAACTTATTGGATGGAGGAAACCAGAGTGGTATTTAGTCAGAGGTTATTAATTTTATTTATAATGATTTTCTGCCACTTAATTGATGATTATAAACTTCAAGGTATTCTTGCTAATATGAAGCAACAAAAATGGTGGAAAGAAAATGCTGATAAAGATTTATATCGTAATGATTATAAGATGGCTTTAATTGAACACGCTTTTAGTTGGTCTTTCACAACTACTTTACCCTTTTTGATTATTGCTTTTATTCAAAATAATTCGTTACTTGTGATTTTACTTATTGTTAATTATGTTATTAACACGGCAATTCACGCTTTTGTAGATGATTTAAAAGCCAATAAGTTTAAGATTAATCTTGTAGAAGACCAACTTGCCCACTTATTACAGATTATTTGTACTTGGAATATTTTAATCACAGCAATAAAATAATAGAGAAATAACTTAGAAATGTTACTTATCTTATGATAGGAATATTTCTTTTGCGGGAGGTGTGTGCGTTTTGATACAAATAATTATAGATAAATTTAAAGAATATATACATTCACAACAACTCTCACAGGGAGCAGCCGCAGAGTTAATTCAAATTAGTAGAACGCATTTAAACAAAGTTTTAAATGGCCGCGAAGCTCCCTCTATGGCTCTTTTAATGAGAATGGAAAAGGTGATGAATAATGGAAAAGAAAACTAATTATTATCGTGTTTATACTCGGCGTTTAGCCGCACAATTACGCGCAAAAGGATTTGAATTATTAGGGATAGATAAAGACTATAAACACCCGGGTTATGACAATTATTTATTTGAAGATTGTCCGGAATTGCGGAAAGAAATTGAAAACTTTACGCAGAAAAAGTAACGGAGGATGAGCGATATGAGCGAAGCAAATCAATTATTTATAACGTCAAAAAAGAAAGATACAAAAGAATATGGTAATGGAGAATGGGGTTATTTTCCTTTTGAAGCCACTTTTAAAGCTATGAGAGAATTAAAACCAGCTAGTTTTGCATTATATTTATTTCTTTTACGTGACGCGCCGAATTTTAATCGTACTTTATATAAAGTAGAATATGAACGCGTAACAGGTAATAAAAAGACATCTTATTATACTGCCCTACAAGAGTTAAAAGATAAAAAATATCTCATACACAGTGAAGGAACTCATTGGTATTTTTATCCAGAAGGATTTTCCGCAAAAACGGATACAGAATAAAATTCTATCCGTAAAAACGGACAATTTATCCGGAAATGCGGAAAAATTTTTCCGCAAAAACGGATAGGATTTTCCGCGAAAAAGGACGTAGATTCCGTTTTTGCGGACGAATTGTCCGCAAGAGCGGTATAGAATATAGATAATAGAAGATATTATTTTATAAATATTTATAAAAAATAAAAAGAACTGCTACCGCATAAGCAAAAAGCATTTGACTTTTTATAAAAAATATGTTATAATAAAAGAAAAAAGGAGAAAGAAAATGCTCACAATTATTGATGAACGAGATAGTGGTAAGGCAGAAAAGTTACTTGCGGCCGCACGCCAAAACAATGCTTTTATTATTACTCAAAATAAGCGTGCATTTCAGGTAAAGGCGCATAATCTTGGCTATGATGACATTACTATTGTAGATTATGATGACTTGCAGCTAGATAATTATCCGATTGCTTTACCCGCGCTAGTTCATAACGGTGATAAAATGCTTCACTGGTTATTAAGTAAATATTTTTTAATTGACGCGCTTGGATTTAGTGCGACAAAAGAGAATTAAAATGAAACGTGGTACAGATCATAATTGGCAAGTAGTTCGTTATATCGGCGATATTGCGCTATATGCACGTTGTAAGTGCGGCTATCGATATATTTGTTCTTCTAATACTAAAAATAAAGATGGCACTTTGAATTTTAAGCAAATCATTACAATACTTCACCATTATTGCCCGAATTGCGGTGCCCGCAAGAAATGGTATAATGAAGAGCCAATTAAATTAAAGGAGCTACAATGGTAATATTTAAAAGTCAACTTAATAGTTGACTTTTTCTTTAATTTATGCTATAATATTTATAGAAAAAGAAAGGAATTAAATAAAATGAATTATTTACAGCTCTTTGGCGAACAACTTCAAAAAGTCGCAATAAATCCTAATATTACTCGTAGTAGTTCTTTATTGAAACCAATGCATACAGAAATTGCAACACAAGTAGAATCTTATGGTTTTCAAACCCGTAGTTTACAAAATAAAGAATATACTTTTGTTGGTCCATATGGAACTAAAGATTTAGATATTGCTATTTTTAAAAATAATAAACTTATTGGTGCAATTATGTTTAAAGGCATTAAAAGTGAATATAATAAAAATGCTAATAATTATTTTGAAAATATGCGAGGAGAAAATCAATTATTTGTTGATGGGGATTTACCGGTATATCAAATTATTTTAATTCCAACTAAAGTTAAACATAAAAATGGTAAGAAAGAGATAGTTTTTGAAACTCCTGGTGAAAATCATATTATAAATTATGATAATTATATTAATAGTTGTTATAAACCTAATAAAGTAAAAATTGGGGTATATTTTTTAGATATTGATTATTTTACCTATGAAGCAAAATACTCTAATATAAAAATTCATAATATCGAAGATACGATAGAAGAAGGAATTGAAAATTTTATTAAATCTCTCGGAGAGTGATATTGGTGGATAAAATAAAACAATTGGGTCAAGTTATGACTCCAGAAAATATTGTTAATCATATGATAAATCTTCTTGATTTAACTCAAAAAGATATTTTAAATAAAACTTTTATTGATAATAGTTGCGGTAATGGAGTTTTTATAAAAGCTCTTTTAAATTATGGAGTACCAGCAAATCATATTTTTGCTTGTGATATTGATGAAGAAATTAGTAAAAATATTGTAAATTTAATTCCAAAAGAAAATTTTTATTTAGGCTCTATTTTTGATAAAACTGATTGGTTTAATAAATTT
>JAZUMP010000060.1:0-33385 GCA_045603725.1 Christensenellaceae bacterium | reverse complement strand
GAAATAATAAATACCGTAGTTAACCCTACACCTATGTTTATTAAACTAGTAAGTTTACTTCCACATACTTTTAAAATCACGGGGATAACTGCAATATAAAAAACTAAAAGTATCGCAATAACCCAAACGGTAATAAAAGTTATAAGTATAGTTATAGCCCTACTAAATATGGTATCTTTTTTATTATAATTATATATAACTTCCCCACTTTGCTTTAAATGATAAAAAACGTTTCCTGAAGAATATAATGCAATTAAGAATACTACAATATTTCCACTAGCACCCATTTTTGCTGCCGTTTGAGTTAAATATAGTGAAATTTCGCTAAACTCAGGGTATGAAAAAAGTTTATTTATAGCGTCTATTTCCGTTCCGCAAACAGAAAATATTAAAGAAATAATATACGTTACCGGAACTATTCCTAGAAGCGTAAAAAACACTAGCGCACCAGAGAGTGTTGCGCTTTTTTTATTTGACGACATTTGAAAAAATTCTTTAACTAACGAAAAAAAACCGCCCATACTTTTAGTATTAACGGTTTTAAAATATTTAAGCAGTTTTTAAATTATAATTTAAAAAATTAACGATAGATAATATTAAATTTTTCATTTTCACGTTATCAACCGTTTATTGTAGTAGAGCCTAAATTAAAGCATTCTTACGTTATTAATTATTAATCCATACTTATACCCAAGAAGTTCCGCTGCTTTTGAGCACATAAGCATACGGCTATGATATATTTCAAAGTATGCCGAAACGGAACAAATAGTAGTATCCGTTTCTATTATAGTATCGATTAACTTATTTTCTTTATCTACGGCGATATAGGAGCGATTTACAGCCAAATTTACTCTGTCGTGAATATTCGTTGCTTCATTTATCACTTTGTGCCTTACGCGCGATTTGTGGACGTCAGACTTATCGGCAATAATAAGAGCGGAAGTAAGTACCGAAACGGGTACGCCGTTTTTTTCATCGTGATTACCTATTGCCATCATTATTTCACCAGCATCGGAATAACTCATACCCATATCTTTTAAAATATTGTAAGATAGAAGCGCTCCACTGCCAGCGTGGTCGTAACGCGATAAAGCGTTCCCTATATCGTGAAGATATCCTGCAATTTCACCAAGTCTTATAGTTTTAGAACTTTCGCCGATTTCGCGTAAAATCATACCCGTCCAACTAGCAACGATAGACGCGTGCCTATTAGAATGCTCGGTATAAGCAAGCGCGTCAATTTGCTTTTCGGTCGTTTTAATTAATGCCTTTACTTCTTCGTTTTGTTTTACGGTTTTAAGATTAACCATATTTACTCCTTAAATAAAAGCCCCTTAGGGCTTTTATTATTATATGCAATTATAATTTTTCTACGTATATTTGCCCGTAAATTTCTTCAAATTTATCACGATAGAATAGATTTGTGCCTGGCGTTGTTATAGAAGCAGTACCTGCAGCAACGGCGCATTTTAAAATTTCTTCTTTATTTGCATTTCTTTCAGTCAATACGCTTGCGGCTGCTACCATACTATCTCCTGCGCCAACCGTAGAATTTACTGCAACGTTTACACTTTTACAGTAATAACAATCAGTGCCGTCGTATAATATCGCGCCTTCTCTTCCTAAAGAAAGTAAAACGTTTTCAGCACCCGAATTTAATAAAAACTTGCAACTATCTACCATATCTTTAAGTTTGTTAAGTTTTCTTTTTACGATATTTTCAAGTTCCCTTAAATTAGGTTTTACCATATATACGCCGTGATTTACCGCTTTTATAAGTTTTTCGCCTTCCGTATCTAATATAATTTTAGCATTACCGTCTATACGCTTTGAAAGACTTAAATAATAGTCGTCATCAACGCCTTTAGGGAGTGAGCCACTAACAACTACTACCGACGCTTTTTTAGATAAATTACTTACTAATTCTAAAAGTTCTTCTTGTTTTTCTAAACTAACGTCATCGCCACGGTCGTTAATTTCCGTGAGCATTGACCTATTATCAACGATTTTATAGTTTGTTCTAACGCTACCTTTATTCCAAACGAAAGTATTTTTTACCCCTTCGTTATCCAGCCTTTGAGTAAATAAGCCACCGTCGTTATCATACATAAAACCCGTTGCGTAACTATCACTGCCCAAGCGCCTTACGCCTATTGCAGTATTTAACGCTTTGCCCGAATAAGTTACAACTTTATTGTTTACACGATTAAGTTGCCCAATATTTAACTGCTCTAGTTCTACAGTTAAATCAATGCTCGGGTTAGCACAAACACTAAGTATCATGATTTTTCCTTTTATTCTTTATTTTTATTTGCTTCAGCAATTATTTTAGATTGTTGTTCAAACGGAACTTCTTCGTATCTTGTAAATTCCGCAGTGAACACGCCCCTACCTTGAGTAAGACTTCTTAAGTCGGCAGAGTATTCCATAATTTCACTTTCAGGAACTTCAGCAGTTATAATAGATAAAGTACCTTCTTGGTCGGCAGATAAAATTCTACCACGGCGCCTATTCATATCGCCCATTAAGTCTCCCATATAATCGTCAGGCGCTTTTATAACAACCGTCATAATAGGCTCTAAAATTACAGGATTGGCTTTTGCAATACCTTCAGCGTAAGCAAGTTTAGCCGCTGAAACAAAGGCTACTTCCTTACTATCTACAGGGTGATAACTACCATCGTAAAGCGTGGCTTTTAAATTAATGAGTGGATATCCTGCTAAAACGCCTTCTTTTACTGCTTCTTTTAAACCCTTTTCTACTGCAGGTATAAAGGATTTAGGAACTACGCCACCAACGACTTCGTCAACAAATTCAAACATAACGTCTTGACTAGACGGCTCAAAGCGAACTTTAACGTGGCCGTATTGACCTGCACCACCCGATTGCTTTTTATGTTTGCCTTCGCCTTCGGCTAATTTCTTAATAGTTTCTTTATATGCAATTTTAGGAGCAACAAGTAATGCATCAACCCCAAATTTAGATTTTAATTTCTTCTTTAATACTTCAAGTTGAGTTGCGCCAACGCCAGCGATAACCATTTCGCCAGTGTCTGCGTTCTTTTCAACTTTAAAGGATATATCTTCATCTTTAAGTTTGTTAAGTCCGGCAAATATTTTATCTTCTTCGCCTTTTTTAACAGCGTAAATTGCGCGTTTATACGTTGCAGGTGGAATATCGAAAGGTCTAAAAATAGGCTCGTCTATTTGATATAACGTATCACCCGTTCTAACGCTACTAAGTTTAGATAAAGCGCCAATATCGCCCGCTTTAAGTTCTGAAACGGATTCTTGCTTTTTGCCTATAACGGTATAAATACCACTAATCTTTTCCTCTTCGCGAGAGCCCACAACCTTTAAAGTATCACCCGATTTTAAAGTGCCCGAAACCACTTTAATATAATTAAGCCTACCAACGTAAGGGTCGACTACGGTTTTGAAAACTCTAAGTACGGTTTGAGCGTTAGGGTCCGGCTCGATAGCAACCTTTTCGCCGTTAACGAGCGCTTTTTGTATGCCTGCATCTTTCGGACTTGGTAAAGTGGAAATCATTTTATCCATTAAGTTAAAAATGCCGTGATTTTTAAGCGCGCTACCACCAAGAACAGTAATTGTCGAACAAGTGCTTATGCCGAGTTTAACACCCCTTTCTATTTCTTCAGAAGATAAAACGCCTTCGCTAAAGAACTTATCTAAAAGTTCTTCATCGTTTTCAGCGGCTGCTTCCATAACCGTAAGTTTAGCGTTTTCATACGCTTCTACTAAATAATCAGGGATTGGTTCTTCTGATTTGTCCCAATTTCTTAAAGTGCCGTATGCAACTTTAACGAAACCTTTCATTTTACCGTCAACGACGTTAGGAACTATCATTGGAGCAATTTTATGCCCATATTTTTCCTTAATAGCGTCAACCGTTTTTATAAAGTTTGAATTATCTTTATCAAGACCATTGATGAATAGCATTGCAGGTATGCCGTGTAAAGTACAGTAGTCTATTGCCTTTTCCGTACCAACAGTTAGCGTACCGTTAGCGCCCGAAACTATGATTGCGGCGTCGCATACTGCTAACGCTTCGCTCATTTCGCATTCAAAATCATAAAATCCGGGAACGTCTATAAGATTGAACTTATATCCGTTATATTCGCCGTATGCGCAAGAAAGCCCTATTGATGACTTTTTTGCTATCTCTTCGGGGTCGTAATCCATTACTGTATTACCGTCTTCTACTTTTCCTTGCCTATCAATAACGCCACAATTAAAAAGTATTGCCTCTGCAAGTGTAGTTTTACCTTCACCTCCATGCCCGATAAGTGCTATATTCCTCAATCTGTCTACATCCATAAAAAATAATTTCTCCTTACATATATTTAGCCCAAAAAAATCAAGCTGTTATAGATATTATACAACAGCTTTTTCCCTTTTTCAATAGTCAAGTTTAAATTTATGGCATTTTTTAAAACGTAATAGTAAATTTATCGACAATAAAATTATTCATATCAATACTTTATAATAATATACAAATAACCTTTCCACGCCCTTCATTTACAATTTTCGTTACGGTTTTGCGCATTTTATTTTTAGTATTTTCTTTCATTCCATTAATTTTATTTACAATCTCGTCAGTTACAAGTGAAGAAAGGGGTTTGCCGAAAACGTCGGTTTTCCATACTTTTTCAGGATTTTCTTGATATTCAGTTTTAATAAATTCAGCAAAATCTTTACACTGCTTTTCCGTTCCTGAAATTGGCGAAACTTCAGCGTCTAAATTAATTTTTATAAGATGCATACAAGAAGTGTTAGCCTTAATTTTAACGCCGTACCTTCCACCACGCTTAATAACTTCGGGGTCAGATAGCGCCATATCGCATTCTTCTGGAACTACTATACCGTAACCGTTATCATAGGCTTCAAAAAGCCCTTCTTTTATTTTGCGGTAATTTTCTTTTGCAACGTTTAAACTTTTAACGTAGTTCATAAGCGCAAACTCATCTAGTATTTCTTCTTTAGATAAATCGCTTAAAAGTTTATAAAATAGGTCTGGATTAGGCTCTACTTCGTATTCTACCCTACCTTCGCCTGTTAAAACGTTTACATTTTCTATCTTTTTAATGCCTTCAACTTCAAGAAGCGCACTTTCAGTTATATCGTAATGCTTCATTTTTTCTACTACCTGCGAAGAGTTTTTAACTGCTTCAATAATAGAAGAAATTATCCCGTTATCGCAAGGTAAAACTTGCATCCAACTTGGAAGTTTAATATCTAATGTTTTAAGCGGGAATTCCATTAAAATACTTTCTAAAACTTTACTTATTTCATCTTCCGTTGCTTCAACTACGTTAATTGGAATAACCTTCACGCCGTATTTATCGGTTAAACTTTCGCTTAATGCTAAATTCTCTTTACTAAACGGCTCTTTTGAATTTAATAAAATAACGAACGGTTTGCCCGTTTCCTTTAACTTTTTAACCACCTTTTCTTCCGCTTTAACGTAATTTTCGCGCGGAATATCACAAATTGAGCCGTCAGTAGTTACCAATACGCCTATTGTAGAATGCTCTTCAATAACCTTTTCCGTACCGATTACCGCAGCCTTTTCAAAAGGCATAGGCTCACTTTGCCAAGGCGTTCTTACAAGCCTTTCTTTATCGTCTTCCTTGTCGCCGAAAGCGCCGTCTACCAAATAACCAACACAATCAATAAGTCTTACCTTTGCACTCGTTTTATTTTTAAGCGAAATTTTAACTGCTTCGGAAGGCACAAACTTAGGTTCGGTCGTAGTAATGGTTTTGCCGGAGCCCGACTGAGGCATTTCATCTATAGTTATTTGCCTTTTATTTTTGTTTACTATATTAGGAATTACCATATAATCGATAAACTTTGTAATAAAAGACGATTTCCCCGTTCTTACAGGTCCAACAACACCTATATAAATATCTCCACCTGTTCTACTTGCTATGTCTTTGTAGATATCGAACTTCTCCATAAAAAAACCTCCCATACGAGTAATGTATATGAGAGATTTTTTTGTATTATGATTAATTTTTATCTTTCTTTGCTTTCTTTTTAATAATTGATTCCTTTATCATTTGTAGCCAGTTGGTAGGATGCTCTTCACCGGCAAGTAATCTTTTAATGTTTTGCCTATGCGCGTACCAAGTTAAAAATATTATTCCAACTATGAACAAATTGGTTATAGACGCGGCAATTATTTGCCCGTTAGTTATACTATCTGCTAATATATAATTTTCATAAACGGCTAAACACGTTGCAAAAGCGCCTGGAGTAGTTGCTATAAACGAGCCCATAGAACCAACTTCGGTAAGTAGTATAAATACTATTGCTATAGCGCCCGAAATTAACGCTACCCATATATTGCAAACGGCAAAAACGCCAATAGTCGTTGCAATGCCTTTACCACCTTTAAACTTCATAAAAGCAGGAAAAACGTGCCCTAAAACAGCAAAGAAACCACATAAAACTTTTGCTATTAAACTTATAGGTAAAGTCGTATTGTTAAAATAATAGCCGTTATATATTAAAAATCCAAGAAGTGTTGGAACTACGCCTTTTAAAATATCTAAAACTAAAACCAAAAGGCCTATTTTTAAACCAAAAGTCCTACTCATATTGAGCGTGCCCGGATTTCCACTACCAATTTTTCTTATGTCGTTTTTCTTGAGTTTAGATATTATAACTGCAAAATTAATATTACCTATTAAGTAAGATACAACCGCTAATATAAGAAATTGCCACCAAAGATTGTATAAACTTACGTACATCAATCTTCCTCCTTTTCCCTAACAAAAAGTCTAATTGGCGTACCTTCAAAGTTAAAGGTATTTCTTAACGTATTTTCTATAAATCTTTTGTAACTAAAATGCATTAAATCTTGCGCGTTTACAAACATTATAAAGGTTGGCGGAGAAATTCCGTCTTGAACTGTATAGTATATTTTAAGCCTTCTACCGTTCTTAGTTGGTGGTTCAGTTGCCCTTATTGCATCGTTAATCACGTCGTTTAAAGTCCCAGTCGTTATACGTTGTTTAGAGTTATTTAAAACTTCTAGCGCTAAATTTAAAACTTTTTCCGCCCTTAAACCGGTTTTTGCCGAAATAAATATACTCTTATAGTAATCCATAAAAGCAAGGTCAGAGTCAAGTTTCTTTTTAAACGTTTCGATAGTAAAAGTGTCTTTTTCAACAGCGTCCCACTTATTCATAACTACGATTGACGGTTTGCCTTGCTCGTGAATATACCCTAAAATCTTAACGTCTTGCTCGGTTAAACCCTCGGTACTATCAATCACCGCAAGGCATATATCTGCACGCCTTATCGACGCTAAAGCCCTTATAACGCTATAATACTCGATATCTTCGTTAACGCTTCTTTTCTTTCTTATACCTGCAGTATCTATGATAGTAAACTTTTGGTCGTTGTATTCAAAGTGAGTGTCAATCGCATCACGCGTTGTTCCTGCAATGTTAGAAACAATCGTTCTATCGTAACCTAAAAGCCTATTCGTTAAACTTGATTTTCCTGCGTTAGGTTTACCTACTATTGCAATTTTTATTCTTTCGTCTTCACCTTCCAAGTCAACGGCGTCAAAATAAGAGCAAACCGTGTCTAACAAATCGCCAAGGCCTTTACCTTGCTCGCACGAAATCCCGTAAGGCTCGCCAAGACCTAGTTCGTAATAGTCGTATAATTGAGTTTCATCATAATTATCCATTTTATTAACGGCAAGAACTATAGGCTTATTAGAACGCCTAAGCATTGAAGCAACTTCGTGGTCAGATGAAGTAATTCCACCTTTTATATCACACATAAATACGATAACTTCAGCAAGTTCAATCGCAATTTCCGCTTGTTTTTTGATATGGCGCCACATTTCGTCTTGCGATTTAAGTTCTATACCACCGGTATCTATTAAAGTGAACGCTTTACCACACCATTCGGCATCACAATAAATTCTATCACGAGTAACGCCAGGGCGATTTTCTACGATAGAAATTTTCTTTCCCGTTATTTTATTGAAAAACGTAGATTTCCCAACGTTTGGTCTGCCAACTACGGCAACTATAGGTTTATTCATTATACTTTCCTTATATTTTTACCACCCGTTAACGCGTCGACAAAACTTTCGGCGCTACCGTCGGTAACTATTATTGGTTTTTTTATTTTATTTTTAAAATCTAAAAGAGTAATATCGTCTAAAAACAAGTCTTCATCTTGTTTTAAGCAAACGTCAGGTAAAACTAGATAATCAAAATCATTACTATAATTTGAAACTTCGTTTATAATATCGGTTGCAGTTAAAAGCCCCGTACAGTTTACCGTTTCTCCAAAAAATTTGTTTTTAACCCCTAAAACTTCGACTGTTAAACCTTGATTTTCATTAACCACCCTATTTGCACACGAATTAATAAAATCTTTAGCCGATTCGCCCGTAATTAATAAGTATTTACCCTTATTATTACTTTTCAAATTTAAATGGTTGAATTCCGATAAAAATTTTGCAGTCCCTCCTACTCCGTTTCCTATTTGAGAAAAATTACCATAAACTTCTTTACTTTCAACAGGAAGCCCTGCTTTAAAGTAAAACTCGTCGGCAAGGAGTGCAAAATTTTCTTTAAACTCGCTATTTAACGCTTTTACCTGCTCTATTACGCATTTTGCGTAACCGCTTGAAATATCTTCAATCTCAAAAAGCCCGCTTCTAAATTTAGTTATTCCACACGGAACTATTGCAACCGATTGCAAATTCGGGCGAAGTTTGTAAAGTTCTTTTATAGACTGCTCTAAATATTTACCGTCGTTAAGATTTTTTACAAGAACTATTTGAGTTTCGATTTTAATTCCGTTACTCGTTAGTTTTTTAAGTTGCTCTAAAATATTACCTGCAAAGCGATTGCCAAGCATTTTTTCCCTAACTTTACCGTCAATTACCTGAACGGAAACGTAAAGTGGGCTAAGATTAAGCCTTATAATTCTTTCAATATCCCTATCACTTGCGTTAGTTAAAGTTATGAAATTCCCACGTAAAAAACTTTGGCGATAATCATCATCTTTAACGTATAAAGACTTCCTAAGCCCTTTAGGCATTTGGTCAACAAAACAAAATACGCAATTATTATAGCAAGTTTTAAGTTCTAAATTATCACTTTCAAAGGTAAGACCTAAAGTTTCATCTTCTTCCTTTTCAATTTCAACTTTAACGGTTTCACCGTCTTTCGTAAGTACCGTTATTGAAAAATTATCTTTATAATCGTAAAAGGTATAATCTAAAACGTCAACGGCTTCAAAACCATCAAACTCTAAAATGGCATCACCTTTTTCAAAGCCAAGTTCCGCCCCTATTCCGTTTTTATCAACCTTTAAAATCTTAAGCATACAGTTATTATACCTTTTGCACCCGTTTTTGTAAAGTATTTTAATACTTTATTGCTTGACATCTTATTGAAAGTAAAGTATAATAAGTATGAAAAGTATAACTTGTATAACTATATGGAGTGTTGTATGAAAAATAATTTGAAAGATAGGTACATAGGAATTTGCAAAGTTGGCGAAAAAGGTCAAATTGTTATTCCAAAAGAAGCAAGGACTATGTTTAACATTAATCCTGGTGATAGCGTTGCTATTTTATGCGACGCTAAAAAAGGTATGGCTATAGTAAAAGCAGACGTATTCGATAATTTTGCAGACGGAATTTTAGGTGGAAAAAATGATTAAAACTGTTAATTTAACTAAAAAATTTGGGGATTTTATTGCCGTTAACAACTTAAATTTAGAGATATTTGACGGTGAACTTTTTTCACTTCTCGGCGTAAACGGTGCGGGCAAAACAACGACAATTAAAATGCTTACAACGTTAACTAGCGTAAGCAGTGGCGAGATATATTATAACGGCGAGAATATTAAATATAACCCCGAAAAAATAAAAAGTAAGATGAACTTATCCCCACAAGAAACGGCAATAGCACCTAACCTTTCGGTTAAAGAAAATTTAAACTTTATTGCAGGAGTTTATCAAATTCCAAGGAGCCAAAGCAAAGTAGAAGAATTATTAAATTTATTTGATTTAAACGAGTACGTAGAAAAAAAGGCTGGAACGCTTTCAGGCGGTCTTAAAAGAAGGCTCTCTATTGCAATGGCACTTATTAACGAGCCATCAGTTTTATTTTTAGACGAGCCTACACTTGGGCTTGATGTTATTGCAAGAAGAGAATTATGGAAGATAATAAAAGCCCTAAAAGGTAAAACGACCGTTATATTAACAACACATTATATGGAAGAAGCCGAAAGTTTATCGGATAGAGTTGGTATAATGGCAAAAGGTAAACTAGTTTTTGTTGGCTCGCCGAGTGAAATTATAAATATTTCAGGCGAAAAGAATTTTGAAAACGCGTTTATTAAACTTGCAACGGAGAACGAATTATGAAAAGAACGTTAAATTTTAGTTTAAGAAATTTTAAAGAATTAGCGCGCGACCCGTTAAGTTTTATTTTTGCGCTTATTCTTCCCCTATTTTTGCTTTGGATTTTTCAGCAGTTTAATATTCCTGGCGAAGCGTATAAAATAGAAAATTTTACGCCCGGCATTATAGTCTTTGGATTTTCATTTATAACTATGTTTACGGCGGTATTAGTTTCTAAAGATAAATCTTCTCTTTTTTTATTAAGATTATCAGCAAGCCCTATGAAAAGTTACGAGTATATTTTCGGTTACTTTTTATCTTCTCTTCCACTTGTTATAATTCAAGAAGTTTTGTTTATATTGCTTGCTCTTGTTTTAGGTTTAAATTTAAGCGTAAACTTGATTTTTGCAATACTTTTGGGAATATTAGTTTCGCTACTTTATATCGCGCTTGGAATACTACTTGGAACTTTAGTTAGCGATAAGGCTGCGCCAGGGATATCAAGCGTTATAGTTCAACTAGTTGCTTTTACTAGTGGTATGTACTTTTCTAGCGACCTTATTGGTGGATTTTTTAATACAATTTGTAACATCTTGCCATTTAAACATAGCGTAGATATTTTAAAAAGTATAATTAACGGCAGTTTTGAAAATATTATACTTTCAATTATAGTTTTTACTATATATTTAATAGTTGCCGTTATTTTGGCAATAATATTTTTTAAGCAATCTTTAAAGAGCGATAAAAAGTAAAACTCTTGACTTTTTATAAGAATTTTGGTACATTTTATATATAGGAGAATTATTATGGAAAATAAAGAAATTCAATTTGAAGATGAAGATATTATAACTATGATTTCAGAAGATGGCAATGAAGTTGACTTTTATGAACTTGCAGATATCGTTTATAAAGACGGTTACTACGTAGTAGCAACTCCCGTTAAACCTATCGACGGTATTGATGAAGACGCTTGCTTAGTATTCAAGGTAGAAGAAAACGGTGATGACGAAGCAAAATTCACTGTTGAACTTGACGATAACGTCGTTGACGGAGTTTTATCCGAATACGAAAGGCTTTTAAATGAAGCAGAAGAAGAAAAATAAAATTGAAAACTTAAAACGTTTGCGTTAATCTAACGCAAACGTTTTTTAATTTTTTAGTTTTAGATTCTCCGTTTGTCCGTCGCTGGTGGTAGGCAAAGAATGACAGGAAAAGTTATATATAGACTGTCATACTGAAACGCGCTTGCCTTGAACGGCTTTTGAAGTATCTCTTCCTTATCACAATAGATTCTCCGTATGCCGAGCAGGTTGGTCGACGCGAAGAATGACAGTAATAAATGGGCACTACCTAAGAGCGTAGAAACAAGTTAGACTAGGCTCGCAAGCGTTTTGGTTGAAACTAACCTTTTTGGTTGTTGAAGACAAAACGCGTAGCAGTAACGACGTATAACGCCGTTTATATGCTCTTAGGCGAAGAATGACAGGTGGCGTTGCAACAGTTATATTCACCTAACGGCGAGTTGTATTATTTGCTAAAACAAATAGTGATATTGCAACTACGTTGCAGTGATATTTTGCTAAAGCAAAGTTGTAGATTTTATTTATATGTAAAAATTGGGAGAGCAATGCTCTCCCCTACAATAATTAAAAACGGAGTGAATATCACTCCGTTTTTGTATTATTTAATTGCTTCAAGTAAATATTCAACCGACTTTTCTACCATTTCATCGCCGATTTTAGTGCTAGCGTCTTTCGCTGCTTTTGTAAACCAGTGGTCAATATCGTTAAGTCTAGTTAAATCTACACTATCAGGATATAATGACATAAGTATAGAAGTTTCATACTTTCCTGCATGGTCGTAACCTGTTGCGTTTTGAACTGCCGTACTCATTGTTGGAATAACCTTAATCCAACTAAACGGGTCATTAGCTCCTTCAAGTTGTTCGTAGTAGTTAGAATAACTTTCACTACCCCACCAACCTTCGCCAAGAGTTTCTTCAAGATATTCCATTGTAGCGCGCTTTGCTGCCGTGCGATAGCAAAGTGTCATTGGCATTTCGTGTTCTTGTTCAAATTGATGATGAATAACAACGTAAATATTTCTAAAGCCAGAATAAAGCATACTTTTAAACACGTAATAAACGTAATCTTCAAAAGCGCGTTCTGGAACGTGAACTGTACCACTTGTTCTACCACCAACAGCGTAACTTGACGGACTGTACGAAATAGTAGGTGCAATCATTATTTCTTTCTTTTCTGCAACTTTTTTAACAAGCCCTTCTGCAACTAAAGTATCACAACCGTAAGAGCAGTGTGCACCGTGATATTCAACGGTACCACCAACGATTACGAGTGGAATATTATTCTCTTTAACGTAAGTAGTTTCTCTTGGAAAACTATGATCTAATAACATAATAATCTCCTAATAAGCCATATTAAAAGCCAAGTTCGATTAAGCCGTGTTTTTCAAGATAATCAGTATAAGATTCTACACCGTTATCTTTAATTGCAATACCCTTTTCCCAACGACAACCGAAAGTTGAGCCTGAAACGAAAGTATCTACTTGGAAAGTCATATTATTCTTTAAAATATAATCTGAAGAAGTTTCCATCCAAGGTGCTTCAACTTCAATCATACCCGTGCCGTGGCAAGGTCCGTAAACGTAGTTCTTTTCGTAACCAGCATCTTTAAACATTTGTAAGAATTGTTTTGGAACAACGTCTGCTTTAATGCCTGCTTTAAGATTTTCAGTAGTCCAGTTGTGCATTTTTAAGCAGAATTCAACGATTTCTTTCTTTTCGCCTTCGGCTTTGCCCATAAATACAGGAAGACCGATTGCTGGAGAGTAACCGTCAATCTTAGCAGAAAGGTTAAGTTGAACGATATCGTTCTTACCAATTTGTTTATAAGTTGAACGGCTTATAGCGTGGCGTGTAGAAGATTCGCTAAATACGTACATTGGAAGGCCTTCGTATTCTGCGCCGTGTTCATAAATAACCTTTTGAGCAACGCCAACCATTTGAAGTTCAGTAACGCCTGGTTTTAACGCTTTAATTACTTCGTCAGTTGCGATTTCAACGATTCTGAAACCTTCTCTGATACAAGCGAGTTCGTTTTCACTCTTAATTGAACGAAGAGTTACCATAATATCGCTACATACTGAAATTTCTGCTTTTGGGAAAGTGTTTTTTAAACCTTCCATAATAGGAAGAGTACATTCAACGTAACTACCAAGACCAATTTTAAGGTTTTCGCCTGTTGCGCCAACGTAATTGAAAGCGTCCTTAAACGTATCTGGAACGAGTTCTGGATACGCTGGGTCTGCAGATTCACGGAATTCTTTAAGAACCATAACTTTGTCAATCTTACCGAAATCTTTAGCGAAAATTGCTGATTCTGGACCAACGAGTAATACTGCTTTACCGTTAGCACCAATTAAAACGCCTGCTCTTTCAAATAATGGCCAGAAGCCTGAAAAGTATCTTGCGTTTGCATAGTCGCTTTCAGTTGAAACTACGAGCATTGCGTCAAGCCCTTTTTCTGCAACTAATTTTGCTGCTTTTTGAATTCTTTCTTGATATTCGTAATCAGGTATACATATTCTTTGCATAATATTCTCCTTTATATTTTAATTATTTTTTATTTTATTTTTCATTTTATCACTTTCTTCAGGTGATAAAATACCTGCCTTAATGTGGTAAGTTACCGTTTGGTTTTTGTTAAGGATTTTTTCATAACCCATTTCTTTACAATATAGGTAACCTTTGTGTTCAGCCGTTGCGGGAAGCACCATACCTAACGCTTGTTCATCTTCCGTTCTTGAAATCCACCTCATACCGAAAGGAAGTTCGCTTGGACGGTGGCTAACGTAACAAGAGTATCCGTCAGGAAGAAGTTGCATAGTGTGAGCGTTGCCACAACTATCACTATCGTATTTACAAGTAAACACGATTTCAGGTGCGTACGACTGAGTTTTACTATCTATAACGTTCATAATAGATTGGTCAATATTTAGCCTATCTATATATTCGTTAGTTTTATTCTTAAGAATTTCGTTGTAATTATCAGGTACTTCTCTATGAACTACTATCTTTTTAGGGTCTGCAGTGTAGATAAGCTCTGCTCCGTCAACAGGTAAAAAGTTAATGTGGCAAAGGTAGAAATATTCAAGTGGAACGTCTTTACGGTTTGTAAAGTTAACGGTAACGTCGAGTACCGAAGAGTTTTCATAAAGCCTTACTTCTGGGCTAAATTCATAATCTAACTCGTAAGCGTATTTATGCGTATACACACCACTTAAAGATATATATTTACCCTTTTCATCTTCACCGTATAAAATATATGCACTCTTATAATTAGCAATAGGTAGTTCGCCGTGTGGAAGATGCGTATCTTCTTGAGTTGGATTGCCCATTGCAGTTAAGCCACAGTGCATTAAAAAACAACCGTAAGTTTCTCCGTAATTGTTTTTGCAATATTCAGGCTCTTTAAAAATAGACTTCATAGTTAAATTATGACCTAAAAATTCCATTTCCCAAACCATTTGCCCCATAAAAGGAAGTAAAGTAATATAACCTTTACTATTTTTAAGTGCAACTGCTTCAATGCCTGTTGAGTATTTAAAGAGTTCCACTTGCAACTCGCCAGATGAGAAAAGTAACTTTTTGTCATTAGAAAAATATTCTTTATTTAAAATGATTTTTGCTTGCATAATTACCTTTTAGAATAATTTTATTATTATAATTATAGCAAGTAATTTTAATATTGTATTTACCAAATTGTCAATAATTTTTGCACAATCGTAAATTTTTTTATTGACAATCATTTTTTTTAATTATATAATAAAATTATGAAATACGTATATAAAAAACTTGCTAATACTATAAGTATAATAGATATTATTAACGTGCACTATTTTGAATTTAACGAAGATTTTTACACTGAGGGGGATAAGCACCCTTTTTACGAATTAGTTTTCGTTGCAGGGGGAAGCCTTAATATAAAAAGCGAAAATTTTGAAGGGATTTTAGAGCAAAATAACCTAATAATTCATAGTCCCGACGAATATCACTCTTTAAGTTGCGAAAAAAACGTCTCGCCTGACGTTATAATAATAGGCTTTACTTGTACAGGTGGTGAACTTGAAAAATTTTCAACTTCGCCTTTGACTCTTACTGATGAAGAAGTTAAAACACTTGCCGAAATTATAAAAGAAGGCCGTAACGTTTTTGCCCCACCTTATAACGTACCCGTTTACGATATGAAGAAAAAGGAAAAAATACCCTACGGCGCTGAACAGTTGCTTAAAATATTGCTTGAATACTTCTTGATTGGAATTTCTAGAAAAAACCTTTTAGAAAACGATGACGTTGGCGCAAAGTACGAAATATTTTCTGCTAAAGAAATCGTTAATTATATTGATAATAACTACCTTGAAAAAATAACGCTTGACGAACTATCATTTATTTTCCGTACTAATCGCTCTACCCTTTGCAAAACTTTTAAAGAGTACACAGGTTATACGGTTACTAATTATATTAACAATAAAAAAATTCGACTTGCTAAGAAAAAAATCAATACTACGAACAAAACTTTTACGGAAATTGCCAAAGAATTGAATTTTGAAAGTATTCACTATTTTACTAGATTTTTTAAGAAAATGACGGGACTATCCCCAAATGAATACAG
This sequence comes from Christensenellaceae bacterium, assembly GCA_045603725.1. Lineage (GTDB taxonomy): Bacteria > Bacillota > Clostridia > Christensenellales > Borkfalkiaceae > HGM11412. Next base: position 17,281 of record JAZUMP010000060.1, on the reverse strand, counting down.
AAAATCTTTAAAATAATTAAAACGGTTGTACTAGCAACCGTTTTTTCATTACTTTTTATCTAATTTATCTTTAATTTCTTTTAAATACGCTATATGTAAAACATAATATGAAATAGAAAGTTTCATAACACAATAATTTATAATACAAATTACCGCACCAATAATCCAAATTAGAGCTCCAACTCCACCTTCTCCAGCCATAAGTATAATACCTAATATAAAGAATAACGCACCTAACACAACAGTAATTATACTTGGTAATTTAACTAAAAAATCAAAATTTTTTTCACTTTCATTAATCGTTTCTTTACTCATAAATTGCAATTCTTGTTTTTCTTCCATAATAGTCTCCTTTGTAATTAATTACCTAACTAGTATATCCTACATTTTGTAGGAAGTCAAGTATATTCCTACATTTAGTAGTAAACTAATTATATGAAAAATAATGTTTTTGGTAAAAAGTTAAAAGAATTAAGAATAGAAAAAGGGCTTTCTCAACAAAAACTCGGAAAAGAATTGGGATTTTGTAATCAAACGATTAGTTTTTGGGAAAATGGAAGCAGAGAACCTGATTTAGACACTTTAATTGATATTGCCAAATATTTTGAAGTAAATATAGAAGAATTAATATCCGAAACCAATTAAAAACGGCTCATATGAGCCGTTTTTTAAATTAATTTTTCGTATTTAGATTCTTCGAGAGAAGTAGCAAGAAGTGGCGCTCAGAATGACAAGTGGCAGAGCCAGATTCTCCGTAAGCCCGTCGTTGTAGGTCGACGCGAAGAATGACAGGAAAAGTTATATATAAAATGTCATACTGAACATTGCCCGCTTTGAACGGCTTTTGAAGTATCTCTTCCTTATCATAATAGATTCTCCGTATGCCGAGCAGGTTGGTCGACGCGAAGAATGACATTAATCTAACTTGAGTAAAGTGCATATTTAAAGCACTAATAACGAGTTAGGCGAGGCTTCTATATACGCTTACTTGATTAAAGCACTTTTTAAAGCACTAGAAGCGAGTAGAGGCAAGAAAGAATATTCCTAGCCTTGATTTGGGGTTGCTAATTTTTGTTTATACTGCGTTAAATCGCTTGATAATAGGATTTACTATTATCTTCGCGCTTTGCCTTATTTAAACTAAAAATTTGCTAACCCTAAATTGCTTCGCACCTTAAAGGTGTAGATTTGTGTGGCTTTTGGTGAAAGCGACTGCAGTTGTATACTATACTACAAAGGAACTTTTGCCATAAGGCGCCTAATATACGCCTTTTAGGCAAGGCTTAGAATATCCTTTCTTGCCTTTAGCTCGCAAGCGTTTTGGTTGAAACTAACCTTTTGGGGTTGTTGAAGGCAAAACGCGTAGCAGTAACGACGTATAACGCCGTTTATATGCTTTTAGGCGAAGAATGACAGGAAAAGTTATATATAGACTGTCATACTGAATATTGCCCACTTTGAACGGCTTTTGAAGTATCTCTTCCTTATCACAATAGATTCTCCGTTAGTCCATCACGGTGGTAGGCGAAGAATGACAAGTGTGTTTTTATATAATAAAAATTGGGAGAGCAATGCTCTCCCCTACGAGAAATAATTACTTCTACCCTTGCGGAACATTTTGTTCCACAAGGGTAGAAAATTAAAAGCGTTGGAAAACCAACGCTTTTATAAAATTTACTTAATAAAAATAACGTAACTTTCAGAAAATTTAGAAACGAGTTGGACTAGGCTCTCGTACACCCAACTTAATCACAATGCGCTATTCTGAAAACGAAGAAGCGAGCAGTTCAAGGCTCGCAAGAATTTTGATTGAGATAGAACTTTTGTTCATCGAAGTCAAAATTCGTAGCAGTTAACGCAGTATTGCGAAGTAAATATGGCTTTAAAGAGAATAGCCGTTAGGATTCTTTAACTGCCAATTCAACGCATCTTTACACATATCGTCTAAAGTTTTAGTTGCTTTAAAGCCTAAAATTTCGTAGGCTAAACTTGGGTCTGCATAACACTTAGCAATATCGCCTGGGCGACGGTCAACAATTTCGTATGGAATAGGTTTTCCAAGTGCTTTAGAGAAAGCGTTAACCATATCAAGAACGCTATAACCCGTGCCCGTACCTAAGTTAACGATAAATAATCCACTTTTAGTTAATAATTTTTTAACTGCTAAAACGTGGCCTACGGCAAGGTCTACAACGTGAATATAATCGCGAACTCCGGTGCCGTCGTGAGTAGGATAATCGCCACCAAACACCCTTAACTTTTCAAGTTTACCGATAGCAACTTTAGTAATATACGGGCATAAGTTGTTTGGAATACCGTTAGGGTCTTCGCCAATAGTTCCCGATTCGTGCGCACCAACGGGGTTAAAATAGCGAAGTATTGCAATATTAAACTCTTTATCTGCTTTATAAAGGTCTTTTAAAATGTACTCGATAAAAAGTTTAGTACTACCGTAAGGATTTGTTGTTGAAAGCGGGAAATCTTCTTTAATAGGAACGGTATGGGGGTCGCCATAAACGGTTGCTGAAGAAGAAAATACTAAATTTTTACAGTTAAACTCTTTCATAACTTCAACAAGCGATAAAAGCCCACCAATATTATTTTGATAGTATTCAATAGGTTTTTGAACGGACTCGCCAACTGCTTTATATCCTGCAAAGTTGATAACTGCGTCTATTTTATAATCGGTAAAAATTTTTCTTAAAATTTCTTTATCTCTAATATCGCCTTTAACAAAAGTGATTTTTTTATTAACTATTTTTTCTACGCGACTAATCGACTCCATTTTACTATTTGATAAATTATCGATAATAACCGCTTCATAACCTGCCTTAATAAGTTCAATAACGGTATGGCTTCCGATATAACCTGCGCCACCTGTAACTAAAATCGTATTCATAACCCCTCCATAATAAATACTAATATATTAGTATTATTAGTATAAAAACTAAAAACTAAAATGTCAAGCACTAAGTTTTTACCTTAGTAAAACTTAATTTAAAAATTACCATATAAACGGAATTAAACGGTACTTAACTTTTTTAACATATTCTGCGTAGCCACTAAGATTATTTAATAAAAACTCTTCTTCACTTTTAATTCTTTTAACGATAATAAACGGATATGCTAAAAATATTATAAACGAGTAAATAGAGCCAAGAATAAGTGGCATTGATAAAAATAAAAGTAAGGTAGCACTATACATTGGATGGCGAACAATTTTGTATAATCCCGTATCGATAACCTTTTGACTGTCAACTACTTTTATAGTTCTGCTAAGATAGGTGTTTTGTTTAAGAACCATAGCATATAAAATGTATGCTAGTAAAAACAATACGCAACCTATTATTACCACTAAATTTGGCAAAATATACCATTTAAACCTAAAATTAAGCCCCGCAACGACAAAACCACATATGAACATAAGCCCACTTAACTTTACAACCATAGATTGCTCTTTTAACTTTTCTTTAGCGTTAAGTCTTGAAGATAATAAACTAGGGTTTTTAACCATCATAACAATCCCTGCAATAAACATTGGAATAAAAAGTATTCCCATAAATAACCAACCGTAAATATAGTTTAAAGAGCCTGCAGGTAAAAATATAAGAGCCCCTACTAGTATTACTCCTAGTAAAAATTTTAAAATTGCTTGAATAAATAATTTAAAAGTCATAATAACACCTAATTTAATTTTAGCATATATCTTTTAATTAAGCAAGGAGAGGAGTTGAAAATAAATATTCAGACAATATTGCCTAACGGCGTGTATGTAATCCGCGCAAGCGGTATGAAATCAATTCGGCAGAATTGTATGGCATCAAGCCGAATAATTACATACACCTAATGGCAATTACATACACGGCAAGCCGTGATTACATACCAAGCCTTTCGGCTTGAATAAAAACACCATCGCAGTTGCGATGGTGTTTTTTGGTGGAGATGGAGAGAGTCGAACTCTCGTCTTGAACGGGTCTTTTGTGCTTTCTACATACTTATTTCGCTTTTAATTCCCTTGCCGACCACTAAAAACGAACGAACGTGGTAAGCCGTGTATTGCTAAACACTCTTTCTTGCGCGCAATAAAACGCAATAAAGAGATTCGCCTAAAATGATGCCCTTTGCGACTCGGCGACGCTTTCGCATTGGACAGCCACTAAATGTTAAGCAGCGTATGCGTAATTGTTATTAGCATTTAAATTTAAATTCCCCTTTTTACGAAGTTCGGGAGACTTCGGTATGCTTACAGCAACGCCACCGTCCAATCAAATCCGGTGCATCCCCATAATATTATTTATAATTATTAATTTCCCTTTCTTGTGCGCGCTTTAAATCCCTTTCCTTAATGGTGTCTTTTTTATCGTAACTGTGTTTTCCTTTACAAACGCCCATTGTAACTTTAACTAAACTTCCTTCAAAAAATAAGTTTAGTGGCACGAGCGTTAAGCCTTTCTCGTGCACTTTACCTATGATTTTATTAATTTCTGCCTTTCTTAATAAAAGTTTCCTATCGCGCTTACTATCTCTCGTGTTAAACGCGCCCGATTTATCGTAGACTGCAATATGCATATTTTTTATAAAAACTTCACCATTATAAACCGAGCAGAAACTGTCTTTCAAATTAACGCTCCCTGCTCTTATCGACTTAACTTCCGACCCTTCTAAAACTATGCCCGTCGTATAAGTTTCTTCAACAAAATATTCAAATCTTGCTTGTTTATTCTCGGTTATAATTTTCATATCTAATATATTTTACCACCCAACGAGTAAAAATTCAACTCTTTTTGCTACGGTATCTACGCCTAATACTTTAACTAACACTAAATCGCCTAAAGAAAACTCAAATTTTCGACCTTTAAGAGTAAAAGTCTTTTCAACTAATTCGTATTTATCTTTAGGTAAGGTTTCAAGTTTAACTATGCCTTCAACGGTGTTTTCAAGTTCCACGAATACGCCAAAGTTAGTAACGCCACTAATAACGCCATTAAACTCGCGCCCTATATACGAGCGCATATATCTACATTTATAATAATCGTCCATATCCCTTTCGATTAAGTCTGCTTTTCTTTCGTTTTCGGAAGAAATATTACTTGCTACCGTAACAAACTCACTATATAAATTTAATACGTCTTTACCATTTAAGATTGCTTTTATAATGCTATGAACGACCAAGTCAGGATATCTTCTAATCGGCGAAGTGAAATGGCAATAGCATTTACTAGATAACCCAAAATGCCCCGAATTTTCGGGCGAATATTTAGCCTTTTGCATAGAGCGTAGCATAACCTTATTAACCACGCTATAAACGGGGCTTTCTTTTAACTTGTTAAGGATTGCTTGAAAGTCTTTTGGATGGCAAGTTTCCGCGTTCCATTTTACAGTTATACCAAGCGCGTTCAAAAAGTTTTTAAACCCTTCTAATTTTTCTGCCGACGGTTTTTCGTGCACTCTATACACGAAAGGATACTCCATATAATAAACGTATTCGGCAACCGTTTCATTTGCCACAATCATAAACTCTTCAATGATTTTATACGCTTCTATTGAACTTCTTGGCTCTACGTTAATTTTGCCGTTTTCAACCGTTATATGGCTTTCCTTTACGGTTAAGTCAATATTTCCACGGTTTTGGCGCTTTTTAGATAAAATTTCTTTGAGTTCGTTTGCGTTTTTTATTAAAGTTTTTAGTTCGCTAAACTCTTTAAGCGCATTTTTATCGCCGTCAAGCATTTTTTGAACGTTATTATAGGTCATGCGCTTTTTAGAACGAATTACCCCTTCACAAATATCGTATGAAACTACTTCTCCCGAACTATTTATATTCATAATTAACGATAAAGTTAACCTATCCACCCCTTCGTTTAACGAGCAAATACCGTTAGAGAGTTTTTCGGGTAGCATTGGAATTACTCTTTCTGGAAAATATATACTAGTTGAGCGAGAAAGCGCTTCTTTATCTATTTTAGAATTCCTTTTAACGTAATGAGAAACGTCTGCAATATGAACGCCTAGAGTATAAGTTCCGTTTTTGTTTTTGGAAAGCGAAATAGCATCGTCAAAATCCCTACTATCATCACCGTCAATCGTTATAATTAGGTCGTTTCTAAAGTCTTTTCTATTTTTTAAGTCTTTTTTAGTAACTTCGCTTGGAATATCTTCAAGTTCTTTTATAACTTCGCTAGGAAATTCAAGTGGAAGATTAGCGTTTTTTATAATTGATAATTCTTCGGTTTTAAGGTCAAACCTTTTACCTATAATTTCTAAAACTTTACCTTCCGGGTTTCTTCTATTTTCAGGATACCCTGTTATTTCTACAAGAACTTTATCCCCGGTCTTTGCGCCACGCGTTAATTTAAACGGAATATAAATATCAACTGAATAACTTCTATCATCGGGAATTACGAAACCAAAACCGTTTTCGCCTTGAAAAGTTCCAACTAGTTTTTTAACGCCACGGTTTAAAATTTTTATTACTTCACCCTCGTCGTTAGTGCCCTTTTTAGACGGAACGTTTTTAACGATAACCATATCGCCGTTAAGCGCACCATGTAAACTTTTATTGGGAATAAAAAAGTCCCCACTATCAGTAACTACGAAGCCGAATCCCCTTTCGTTGCCACGAAGCACACCTTTAAAAAGCCCACTATTAGAAAATAAAACGAATCTACCGTCTTTATAAACGATTTCGCCTTCGTCTTCTAACTCGGCTATAATTTTACGAATACAATCCTTTTCTGCTTGGGTTTTTGCTTCAAATGCTTCACAAAGCCTTTTTATTCCCAAATTTTCTAATTCGCCGTTATTAAATTTTTCAAGTATTATTGATTTTAAAGACATATTATTCCTATATTATTTCCAAGTAATTTACACTTAAAACTATCTAAAATTTTTTAAAGCACTAGAAACGACGCATAACGAAGTTTATAGGGTTTAAACTTAATTAAAGTAGATATTTAAAGACATAGTAACGAGTTAGACAAGGCTCGCAATTTTGAGTTGGTCTCAATAGACCTTTGTGGTCATTGAGGACACGAAAAATTACAGAAACGCAGTATAACGAAGTTAATATGGCTTTAAAAAAAACGGCTTTTTAAAAAGCCGTTTTGTTTATAAATTTATGCAACAGGAAGAAGTGATACGATATAGAAGCAAATCATACAAGCGATTAAAACGCAAATTGCGATAACCGTTAACCTTTTCATTTTACTTTCTAAAGTTTTAGATTTGTTTTTACCGTAAAACGTTTCAGAATGACCACCGATAGCACCGATACCATCAGAGTTGCCTGGTTGCATTATAACGACTATTATAACAAAAATAGCGGCTATAACTGAAAGTATTATACAAATAAGGCTTAAAGCCATATATAATTCGTTTGAAATTGCAAGAATATTATTCAACATATTACACCTAAATAACTAACTATTTTATTCGTTTTTCTATTAAACTTAGATAAGTATATCACAGTTTTTTTTATTTTACAACTATTTTAACCTATAATTTTATTCTATTAAGGATTTACCAGTCATTTCAATAGGCTTTTCTACGCCTAAAACTTCTAAAAGCGTAGGAGCAATATCTGCAAGAACACCACCTGAGCGAAGTTTTTTATCTTTTAACTCGTTAGATACTAAAATAAACGGAACAGGGTTAGTAGTGTGAGCAGTGAAAGGCTTAGCACCTAATTCATCTTCAAACATTCTATCTGCATTGCCGTGGTCGGCAGTAATTAATATGCTACCACCCTTTTTAAGAACGACGCTTACGATTTTATCAACGCATTCTTCAACGGTTTTTACTGCTTTAACTGCAGCGTTTAAGTCGCCCGTATGCCCTACCATATCGCAGTTAGCGAAGTTTAAAATAATAACGTCAAACTCGTTAGTATTAATTTCTTCTAAAACCTTATCGGTTACTAAATACGCACTCATTTCAGGTTGAAGGTCGTAAGTTGCAACCTTTGGAGATGGAATTAAATCGCGAATTTCGTTCTTTTCAGGCGCTTCAACACCACCGTTAAAGAAGAAAGTAACGTGAGCGTATTTTTCAGTTTCGGCAATCCTAAGTTGTTTAAAACCTTTATCTGATAAATATTTACCTAAAGTATTATCGAGCGAAATTTTTTCAAACGCGATTTTAACGTTTGTAAACGTAGCGTCATACTTTGTAAAACCAACGTAATTTAAACCTAAATAGCCGGTTTTTCTTTCAAAACCATCAAACTCTTCAACAGTCATAGCACGAGTAATTTCTCTTGCTCTATCAGGACGGAAGTTATAAAAAATTACCGAATCTCCCTTTTCAATAAGACCGATTGGTTTGCCGTTTTCAATTATGTTAGTTGGTAAAACGAACTCGTCGGTAACGCCCATTTCGTAACTATCTAATATAGCCTTAACTGCGTTTTCGGCTTGAACGCCGTTACCTACCGTTAACATATCATAGGCTTTTTCTACCCTATCCCAACGATTATCTCTATCCATAACGTAGTATCTGCCACAAACGGAAGCAACTTTACCTACGCCGATTTTATCAATATTTTCTTGAAGATCTTTAACAAAGTCGGCACCACTTTTAGGTGGAACGTCTCTTCCGTCTAAAAATGCGTGAACGTAAACTTTATCAAGCCCCTTTTTCTTACACATTTCTAAAAGTGCGTATAAGTGAGTGATATGGCTATGAACTCCACCCGTTGAAAGTAAGCCGTAAAGGTGAAGTTTTTTATCGTTTTCAAGCGCTTTATCGATAGCGAAGTTGAGTTCTTTATTCTTAAAGAAGTCGCCATCGTTGATTTCTTTAGTGATACGCGTTAAATCTTGATATACTATTCTTCCCGCACCCATATTTAAGTGGCCTACTTCGCTGTTGCCCATTTGACCATCAGGTAGACCAACGCTCATACCACTTGCACCTAAAAAGGTAGATGGGTATTTATTTTGTAAGTTTTTTATAACTTTTGCATCGGCAATTTCAATCGCGTTGCCGTTTTTACCATCGGTTACACCATAACCGTCCATTATTATAAGACAAACTGGTTTCTTTTCCATTTTACACCTATAAGTTTTTATTATTTATTACTTAAAAAGTATACTATATTTTAATTTAAAAAGCAAGAATTTATTATAATAAGACACATTTTAATTGACTTTTATTTTTTTACCAAATATAATAAACTTAATTTTTAATTAATGGGTGAAAATATGGATTATTTAATGCTTGTTTTAGCATCTTTACTTCTTGCCGTATACTTTTCTATAAACAAAGTTTATCAAAAACAAAACGGCACTTCACTTAGAACGGCAAGCGCTTTTAACTCGCTTATCGGGCTATTCACGGCTATTATATTTTTTGGTGTAAACGGATTTAAAATTAACGTTACCTGGTATTCACTCATTATGGCTACTATTTATGCTACGCTTATAATGGTTTACACCGTTTTAAGTTTTAAACTTTTAAAAGAAGGTTCAATGGCTTTATATACGCTATTTTTAATGACGGGCGGTATGTTATTACCTTACGTTTTCGGTTTAATCTTTTTAAACGAGCCTTTTTCTTGGCCTAAAACCATTGGTTTAGTAGTTATAATGTCGGGCGTTGTATTATCTAACTTAAAAAGCAAAAGTTCAACGAACGCTACGGTTTTAATTTTATGCTTAATAGTATTTGTATTAAACGGATTTGTAAGTATAACTTCTAAACTCCACCAATCCGGTACTACTTTCCCTACGGTAAACACTAATGAATTCGTTGTTTTAACTGGATTAGTTAAATTTGTAGTTGCAGGCTTTTTATTCTTAATTTCTAAAAAAGATGGTAGCGAAGCAACCGAGAAAAGACCAAATGCAATACTATTAATTATTGTATTAACTTTAGCATCGGCTGTCGTTCAGGGTATTTCAAGTTCTCTTCAACTCATGTCTGCAATTAAACTTCCAGCATCAGTTTTATATCCGTTTATAACGGGCGGAACAATAATCTTCTCTTCTATTTCAGGAGTAATCTTATTTAAAGATAAAGTTTCTAAGCAATTAGTAATAAGCATTGCATTATGCTTTATTGGTACGTTGTTATTTTTATAAAATTGCATATTAAAAAACCTGCAAATTTTGCAGGTTTTTTTATTAAGTATTTTTCATAACTATTGTATCAACGACGTCACCAACTTTTTCACAAGAGTCTGCACAGCGCTCTAAATAATCGTAAATCTTACGCCAAGAGATTATTGCTAAAACGTCATCAGTTTTAGAAGCAATATCCTTATACGCTTTTAAGTATAGCCTATCACAATCTTCTTCTAAAGAACTTAAACTTAACACAATTTCGCGTAAAGTTTTTGATTTTTTAAAGTTCGGAAGTTCCTTAAACATTTCTTCAAGCATATTACAGCATTTAATAATCATTTTAACGAACTCTATACTTTCTTCGGTAACTTTTTTAGGTTCAGCAATATAAAAACGCTGTAAAACTTCTTCAATGTTATCGGCAACTTCATCAAGATTATGGCTAAGTTCCGCTAAATCTTCCCTTTCAATTGGAGTTATAAACGCTTTAGACAACGCTTCGCTAATTTTGTGTTTTACCATATCTGCTTCATGCTCGATAAGGTGCATTTTTTCTAAATGCTCGTCAAACTTACTAGGGTCGTAATTAGTTAAAATTTCTAATAAATAACTCGCTTCTTTTTGGCAAAGCGCTATAATTTGTAAAAAACTATCATAATAAAATGCATCTGATTTTTTTGACATTTTCTTTCTCCTATTTTTTAAATAAATATAAACATAAATAACTTAGTCATTAAAAATCCTACTATTCCGCATCCTGGGAAAGTTAAAATCCAAGTCATGACCATATCTTTAACGACGCCAAGGTTGATTGCCGATAATCTTTTAACTGCACCAACGCCCATAATTGACGTAGTTTTAACGTGAGTTGTAGAAACCGGTAAACTTAAAAGCGAACAAAGCATAAGCGAAGATGCCGCCGCTATATCTGCTGAAAAACCTTGATATTTTTCAAGTTTAACCATATCCATACCAACTGACTTTATTATTTTTTTGCCACCGATAGCCGTTCCTAAACCCATTACTACGGAAACTAAAAGCATAAGCCAATACCAGTCTTGCGCTACGAACTCACCCATTTTAAGACCAGTAGATAGCGTCGAACAAAGAATAATTATACCCATAAACTTTTGCCCGTCTTGTGCGCCGTGCATAAACGCCATTGACGCCGCACCTACGATTTGCGCGCCTTTGAAAAAGGATTGCGCCTTTCTTCTTTCAACACTTTTAAAGATTATGCTTACGAGTTTACATATAACCCAACCTAATATAAATCCTAAGCCAACTGAAATTCCAATACCGTATACAACTTTAACCCATTCTGCTCCGTTTACGGCGCTTAAATTTCCGTTAAGTGCAATAGCACTACCCGTTATACCTGCAATAAGTGCGTGGCTTTCACTAGTAGGTATACCGAATACCCAAGCAAGCGTTGCCCACAAAACTATCGCAAACATCGCGGCACTTAGCGCTATCGTTGCCAACTTACTATTATCGCCAAAATCTACCATTTTGGTTATCGTTTCAGCAACGTCCGGCGCAATTAAAGTCATTAAGAAAACGCCTAAAAAGTTAAATACTGCCGCCATTAAAACTGCGCTTCTTTCCGACATACACTTTGTAGAAACGCAAGTTGCTATAGCATTAGGAGCGTCAGTCCAGCCGTTTACAAGTATTACGCCAAGCGTCAAAATAACTGCGACCATCATAAGTGGGTTAGCCGTCATTTGATTTAAAAAACTTTGTATTTCCATTTACTTATATTCCATGTATTTTATTTTAAAAGTTAATTTTTGTAATTTTAAAAAGGGACGTAATACGCCCCTTTTTATTATTTATTGTAATTAACGATTTGTGAAAAATCTAACGCCTTAAGAGCAGCGCCACCAATAAGCCCACCGTCAATTTCTTCCATTGCCATAAGTTCTTTAGCATTAGTAGGCTTCATAGAGCCACCGTATTGAATACGAACTTTAGATGCGCAATTTTCGCAGAAAGTTTCGCCTAAAACTTTACGAATAAACCCGACAGTTTCATTTGCTTGCTCGCTAGTAGCAGTTTTACCCGTACCAATAGCCCAAACAGGTTCGTAAGCAATTACGAGTTTGGTTAAATCTTCAACGCCTTTTAAACCTTCAACGATTTGGCGTTTTAATACTTCTTCAGTTTTATTAGTTTCTCTTTCTTCTAACGTTTCACCAACGCAAACGATAGGTGTAAGACCTTTTGCTAAAGCAGTTAAAGTTCTTTTATTAACGGTTTCGTCAGTTTCGTTAAAATATTGCCTTCTTTCACTATGGCCGATAATAACGTATTCAACGCCAAGTTCTAAAAGCATATCTGCTGAAATTTCACCGGTGTACGCACCACTTTCAGCAAAGTGAACGTTTTCAGCACCAAGTTTAATATTAGAACCCTTTAACGCTTCGCCAACAGCGTAAATATCAGTTGCAGGAACGCAAACTACAACGTCGCAATCAGCATCCTTTACGAATGGTTTAAGTTCGTTTACAAGTTTAACGCCTTGTGATGGCGTGAGATTCATTTTCCAGTTACCAGCAATTATTGGTTTTCTCATAAAGTATCTCCTATAAATATATATTATTAAAATAATTTTTAATAAATTATATCACTAATTAGATTATTTAACAAGCAAAATAAAGTATATAATTTGTTATTTTACTTTATTCTAATCCCACTAAGTAATCTATAGATACTGAAAAATACTTAGAAAGCAATATAAGACTATTCATTCCCGGCTCACGTAAACCATTTTCCCAAAGACTAATAACTCCTTTGCTTACGTTAATTGCTTTTGCTAGTTCAACTTGCCCTATACCCTTTTCTAATCGAAGCTCTTTTAATATATTTGAAAAAGAATTATTCATAATATTTATATATTCTCACAAATGTAAGAAATATGCTTGACATCTTACAATTGTAAGAATATAATATAGTTATTCTATTAAAAGGAGAAATACTTATGAAAAAATTATTGACGGTTTTAACTTGTATAGCAGTGGCTTGCATATCACTCTTTACTGTAGCCTGTGCACCTTTCACTCTTGAGGACACTTGTGGTAAATTATTAGAAAAAGGCTATGAAATTGAAGCTAATTATGTAAAAAACGATGAAAGTGAAGATTATGGCATCGATTTAGAGCTTAAAGGCGGAGCGTATTTTATTGAAGCAGAAAAAAATACTGCTTTAAGCTCTAGATATATTTATGTTATAGTTTTTGACCAATTATCAGATGCAACAAAAGTTTGGGATGAATATAAAGGAGATTTTAAAGACCTTATAGGAGATGATGGAGTTGTAAAAAAACATGGCAAAATGTTAGTTATAGCAACAGAATCTGCTTACGAAGATTTTATTTCATAATTAAAGATTAATAAACTTAAAGCCGTCCACGATTGTGGACGGCTTTTCATGTTTAATCAATTATATTTTAATTATTAAATTAAACTGCTTCTTAATCTAAGTAGAGATATTATTCCTTTTCGTTTAAGCAAGCAATGCCTGGTAACACTTTACCTTCAAAGAGTTCAAGTGAAGCACCACCGCCAGTAGAGATATGAGACATTTTATCTGCAAAGCCAAGTTGAGCAACTGCCGCAGCGCTATCACCACCACCGATGATTGTAGTTGCAGTGTCGTTTTCTGCCATTGCCTTAGCAATAGCAATAGTACCTTTTGCAAGAGTTGGGTTTTCAAATACGCCCATAGGACCGTTCCAAATAACGGTTTTAGCGCTCTTAACTACGCTTGCGAAAAGTTCCATTGTTTTGTTACCAATATCTAGTCCCATTTTGTCAGCAGGAATATTGTTAGCGTCAACTACTTCAACTTCAATTTCACTATCGATTGGGTCTGGGAAAGAAGAAGCGATAGTAGTATCGATAGGAAGATATAATTTTTTACCTAAATCACTTGCTTTTTTAAGCATATCTTTACAGTAATCAATCTTTTCAAGGTCAACGAGTGAAGCGCCAACTTCATAGCCTTGTGCTTTTAAGAAAGTATACGCCATACCACCACCGATAATAAGTGAATCACACTTTTCAAGTAAGTTAGATATAACGTTTAATTTATCAGCAACCTTTGCGCCACCTAAAACGGCTACGAAAGGATGAACAGGATTTTCAAGAGAGTCTGCCATAACTGAAAGTTCTTTTTCGATAAGGAAACCACAAACAGCAGTTTTTACAAGGCCGTATTCAACGATTGCAGCAGTAGAAGCGTGTGAACGGTGAGCAGTACCGAAAGCGTCGTTAACGTAAACTTCGCAAAATTCAGCAAGTTTTTTACAGAATTCTAAATCTTTCTTTTCTTCGCCTTTATCAAAACGAAGGTTTTCAAGAAGAACTACTTCCCCGTCTTTTAAAGCGTTAACTTTTGCTTTTGCGTCTTCGCCAACGGTATCGCTAGCGAATGTTACTATGCCACCGAGTAATTCGTTAAGCCTATCAGCAACTGGTTTTAAAGTGTATTTCTTTAAATCTTTTTTTGCTTTTTCTAAATATTCTTGAGTTGCTTTTTCGCGTTCGCATTCAGGAAGCGCTTCAACGGCTTTCTTTTCCTTTTTATTTAAAGAAATTTCGCTATTAAATACGTTGTGTGGTTTTCCCATATGCGAGCAAAGAATAACTTTTGCGCCGTTATCTACTAAATATTTAATAGTTGGAAGTGCGCCGTTAATTCTGTTTTCGTCTGTAATAACACCGTCTTTCATAGGAACGTTAAAATCAACCCTAACAAGACATTTTTTACCTTTTACGTCTACGTCTCTTACAGTTTTCTTATTCATATAAGTTTAAACTCCTTTAATCAATACTATTTATTTATAAATAGTTTACTATTTTTAATTAAAAAAGTCAATTTTTTAACTAGCGTTACTTAAATTTAATTAGCGTTATAACTAGAAACTGCATAATTAGTACGAGTTTTAGGCGTTTTATCGACTATAAATTTACTAATAACGTTAGTAAACGGTTTTAAAAACGGAAGTAGAACGAGTGTTACGAATAAGTTAAAAAGCGTGTGAAAGTTTGCAATCTCCCTTTCTATTGAGCCCGAAAAATTCAAAAACGCGCTTGCAATTTGCGTTTTAAAAATACTAAGTGGCAAAAAGAGTAAAATAGAGCCAACCACGTTAAAAGCAAGGTTAAAAAATGCAGTTTGCCTTGCAGACGCAGGCTTTCCTATTGCAGATAGTATTACCGATAAACACGTTCCAATATTTGCACCAAGTATTAAAAACATACTGTTTTCAAAGGTTATAAGTCCATTTGAAGCAAGGATTATCATAACGCTAGTAACTGCCGAAGAACTTTGAACTATACTAGTTATTATAAGACCGTTAAAAAGAAGTAAAAAGTCGTTTTTCACTAAAAAAATACTTCTGAACTTTTCAAAATTCTTAAAATAACTAACGCTATCGCTAACGATATCAAGCCCTAAAAAAAGCATTCCAAACCCCATCATAACCCCACCTATTTCAGGAAGTTTACCCTTTTTTATAAAAGAAAAAACAAAACCTAAAAAGGCTATTAGCGAGCCTATTGCCGTTATATCAAAAGAATCTTTACCCGATAGAGATACTAGTTGAGCCGTCATAGTAGTTCCTATATTTGCGCCCATTATAACGGAAGACGCTTGATAAAAACTCATAATTCCGTTAGAAACGAAACCAACGAGTATTACGTTAGTTGCAATGCTACTTTGAATAACGGCTGTAGTTACTGCGCCCGTCATAACCCCGTAAATATTATTTTTAGTACAAGAAGATAGCAAATTTTTCATTTTTTCGCCGGCAATAAGTTCCATATTATCACTCATAAACTTTAAGCCGATTAAAAATAAAGTAATTCCGCCAAGCGCTAACAAAAACTGCCCTATAATATACATATTTTACCTTTAAAATCCTATTAATATGTATATTAAAAAATCCCCGCTTTTATTATAAAAGCAAGGATTTTAAATTTAAATATTGTATGGGCGAAGAGTAATCGCCCAATGTAATATATAGACTGTCATGTTGAGACGCGCCCTATTTTGCGCTAGCGAAACATCTCATCCTTATTACAATAGGCTTTCGTTTTTTAGTTCTTCAAACACTTAACAGTAATTATCAATTACCATTATAAACGATATCATTACCGTCTTTATCTCTAGCAGCAGTTGCAGGCATACCGTCAGCAGAGTCAGGTTGCAAAATACCAGTCCAAGCATGCCTACTAATCATATTTTGTTCAAACGCTTTCTTTACAGAATAGCTTTTTACTCTAAATGCAGTATAAAGGTCGCATTCGCCTGGGCTCGCTAAGTCTGTCCAACAAGAATCCCAGCCGTGGTGCATAAATAAGTCTGGATAACTGCTTGCAATCTTACTAACGTTTAAAGGTTTAATTACTACGCCTTTACTTTGCCTTGTAAAGTAATCTTTATAGAAAGGTCTATCATTAAATACGCTAGGATCAAAATCGCCAATGTCCATTACCGTAGCCATACCAGTTGAATTCATTAAATATCTTTGTGATTCATCAGAGAAGTAGAATAAAATCCATTGTCTAATTAATTCCATATCCTCAGGACTGTCTTTATATACTGCGTTATATAAGTTGCCGGCACCGCCACCACCTAAGTTCATAAACGCTTCAGGTGTTCCGTTACCTTCAGTAACCGTTCCTTCATACTCACGTGGGAGTGAGAACCATTTAATTTGTTTTTCTCTCTCTTTACTGTTGACAGTATATTTCATTTTGTCAAAGTCTTCAAAGTTCTTTCTTTCAGTTGATTCGTTAAACCAGTAAGAACCTTCAATTAAGAATGCTGAACGGTCACGGTTTATATCGTAACCACTGAAGATAAAATCTGCTTGCGCGTCAATGTGTGAAGCGTCGGTAGTAACTGACCTAGAGAACCAGTTTTTAGCAACTGCCAACTTCCAGAATGCAACAGTGTAATATTTTGCTGCAGACCAAGTTGTATAATAACCTTGTGATTCAGTTATAGGAACTTTTGTTGTTATTGGTTCTGCAATAGCCGTTTGACCCCATAATTCCGAGTTTGGTTTATAACCTGTTACAATTTCAAACTCGCTAGCACTAAAGTTCTTCATTGCTATCATATTTTCTTCAGTTTTTAATAAAGCGTTAAGCATACCGTCAGCAACGTAAGCGTGGTTATCAGGATATTTACCAGATAATACGAATGG
>JAZUMP010000059.1:0-2080 GCA_045603725.1 Christensenellaceae bacterium | reverse complement strand
CAATCATAAGGCATTCCCCCTTTTAGACTTCCTTTTTTACTTCTTCCAAAAATTTTTCAAGTAGTTTATTTACTTTTTTTATTTTCGTATCTTGTTTTATATCCCAATTTCCAACAATTTTTCGGGCGGTGCTATCATATTTTCTCAAAATATCATATTTTACTTTTATGTTGCCAAAAGGTGCATATCCTGTTGATATTGCTATATCATCAAAAATATAAATATCACTTGCCCAACCCTCACGGCGTATAGTGTAACATATAGGTGATTCATAGCTTAATAGGTGTTGTAAATCTGCATACCCAACACACACTATTTTTTTAAATCTGTTTTTTATTTCTTTTTGTGTTGTTTTTATTTTCATTTTTATAGCTCCTCTATTTCCTCGATTAGATTATTCAATATTTCATCCGTTAAAGTGATTTCATCATTCCAGTATTTATCGGCCGTGTTGCATCTTGAAATTAAATAACTTGCTACTTCAAGAACTATAACCACAATTAAGCGGTCGGGATTATCGAAAATATCAAGCAAAATTTTGTTTGAATATTCAGCATCAAATTGAAATTTTATTTCTTCCGCTATTTCTCCGATATACTCAAAATTTTTATTTACCCATTCTTTAGCGGTGTAATTACTACAAAAATATGCTCCGTTTACGTTTTCAGATTCAAAAAGTGTATAGCTTAAATCGCACATATAGTGTTGTTCTTCAAAGCCTTTTAAATCCTCTAGCTTGTCGATAATTTTGCCTTTTACAAATTCTTTGATTGGATTGTTTTCTAAATAATTCATTTACTTTTTACTCCTTAAATTTAAAATTTATTGATAGGGGGAAAACTCACCCACAAGCTAATTCAAACCTTTTTAAGCTGTCAAAATATCGCCGTAAATTTCGCCGTCTGGCTTGCGTGTTAGATTGTCAAACCTATAATAAAACACGATGTCCCCCCACTCATAAAAAACCCTGTCCCAGCTTAAAATTTCGCTTCCTTTTTCTCTGATACAACCATATATAATTGGATTGTTTTCAAAGTCTGTTTCTTTTAGCGTTTCGGTGTCTATGCCTATGTCGTTTTGATGTGCTTTAATATGGATTTTTTGGGCTTTAAGCCAGTCTATAACGTTTGTATTTTTAAGTTTATTCATGTTGTCAAATTCTTTTCTTTATTCGTTTTTTAGTGTGTAGGGCGAGCATTTAACCCGCCACCACTTCAAGTTGTTTTTGCTTAGTGCTTTTTGAGTTTTCATATACTGTAAAGCCATATTTATCCCGAATTTCGTTTAAAGTGTAACCACCTTTTGAAACTGTGCTATCTTCTGAACGATGCCAAGACCACGCACCTTTATTTTTACACCACCTAAATTTAAGGCTTTTGAGTGTTTCTTTGTGTTCCTTAGTGTTATCGCTGACCCATATCCAACGACCGATCAATTCAATTTTTAAGCCGTCAAGTATTATCAATTTACTTATGATATTGCGGAAATCTTCAGGGGCTTCGCTTACTGGTTTGCTATCTTCGTAAATTTCGCCCTCCTTATTCCTGAATACGTTTTTTAAACGCTTGAAAGCTTCATCATATTGTTTATTGACTTCCTTCATTATTTCGCAAGCGTTCGGCTCTGTGCTTACATCTGGATGAAACTTAAAACATAATTTTTTGTATAGCGTTTTTACGTCCTCTATACATTGACAATCTTTAAAATAGTTCATGTGCTGAACCCCTTTTTATTGGTATTTGTAAGATTTTCTTACTATCTTTAGTGTACCATGTATTACATGAAATTGCAATGCTTTTTTGTTAGATTTTGCAGTAAAAAAATTAATGTATTACATTAATATTTTAGTGCATATTGCCCAACGTTTTATTATGTGATATAATAGTGAAGTTGATAAACTTAAATAGAAAGAAGGTTTTTTAATGTCATTAAGCGAATCCCAAAAAAGAGGCAATAAAAAGTATCAAGATTTAAAGTGTATGCGTATAAGCTTGATTTTAAGTAAGGATATAGGCGAAATATTACTTAATCACATAGCTAAAAACGAAAGCACAAAAAACGGATTTATTATTCAGGCGAT
>JAZUMP010000058.1:0-6852 GCA_045603725.1 Christensenellaceae bacterium | reverse complement strand
GATAGAGTAAGCGAAAAAACGTTAAAAAAGAATCTGGCGTTAATTAACGCCAGACCTAAGAAAGTTTTACACTTTCAAAAACCAGTAGATTTATTTTATGAAAATCTTGCTAAGTGTTGCACTTAGTTTGACAATTCACTTTATGAAAATCTTGCTAAGTGTTGCACTTAGTTTGACAATTCATCGTTAGTTTTTATAGATTATTTTTTCTTTTTAAATTCCTTCATGCCGTTAGTGCTACCACCGTCGCAAAGAACGTCAACCCCACTTAGATAACCGTTTCTTTCATCGGCAACCGTTGCAAGAGCATAGCCAAGTTCTTCAGGTTTACCCATTCTTTCTTCACAAGAGAACGGAATAAGCATGCCACCTTCTTCTTTTTCAAGATTACCCATATCGGTAGCGATAAGGCCAGGACTTAACGACACTACTCTAATACCTTTTAAACCGTATTCAAAAGCACATTTTTTAGCGTACCAAACAACGAAGTTTTTAGAAAGTGAATAAGCAAAGCCCTTTTGTTGATATTCGCCTTTAGCCATACTAGCGCGTTTGCAAAGGACTTTTAAAAATTTGGTTTCGTTAGTTTCTGCAAGTGGGTATGCCTTTTTAGGAATAATAAAACTAGGTAAAACGTAAGCAGAGTTAGAAGAAACGTCTACAATAACGCTACCAGGATTCATAACTTTAGAGAACTCTTGGTTTACGTATACAGTTCCTAAAGCGTTGATTTTTAAAATACCTTCAGGAGTGCCTTTCATTGCAGGAGAGACGCCTGCAGAGTTAATAACGTTCGTTATCTCGCCAAGAGATTTAGCGTATTCAACTAGTTCAATAACGCTTTCTCTTGAAGACGTGTCGCAAGTTTTAGCGTACGCTTCAAATCCAAGCGATTTAAGTTCGTTTACGCCGTTTTCTAGTTTAGACATAGTCCTTCCAGATATTATAATAATTTTATCTTTTGCCATAAATTTAGCGGCTTCTAAGCCCATTCCGCTTCCGCCACCAGTAATAACACATACTTTTTTCATAAATTTCTCCTAAAAATCTATAATTTTTATAGTAATATTATATATCACACACGCATTATTGTCAATATCAAATTAATTTTGCAATTATAGATAGTGCCTAATTATATGCGCATTATTATTAGCGTAAAAACAACTAACACAATATTAAAATTTACTTAAAAAATTTCAAGAAATAAAATATATACAAAATTAATCGACTCTATCGATTACCTCCTAAGGTGTAGTTTTATCCGTGTAAAACCACAATATAAAGTATAGTGTTTTTATTGTAAATACTATATATTGTGTTTGTGTTGCAAAAAATTAAAATCGGTATAAAAATTGGTATAAATTTCGCTAAATTTGTGCCGTAAAATAACTTTTAAAATATAAAATATGTTCGTGTAGCTCAGCAGGACAGAGCACCAACCTCCTAAGTTGGGTGTCGGACGTTCGAATCGTCTCACGAACGCCAAAACCAGCCTTTTTCAGTTAGAAAAAGGCTGGTTTTAAGTTGAAAGTTTTCTATGATGTCATGATGTGTCTTGCGCAGAGATTTGGTAAAGGAACTTCCTATACTGATATTGACGGGTTTTGAAAGACGTTATCTGCTGCATTACATCAAATTCAAGACAATCTTGTTGTGGTTAATGGCGGTATGGATAGGTTTTTAGACGTTACATTGCTTATCCCTAATACGGAGGAACGCGATGGACGAGAATAATTATCAAATTATAAGAAAGGACGCCAAAAATTGTTTTGTAGAGAGTTTAAATGATGGCTTTAAGATAGGAAAGATACATTTGAATTTTGCAACGTATGATTTAAGTCGTCCTTCTGGTAAAAGGCAAACAAATAACGTTGCGATATACATACCGGTAGATGAGTTTATGGAACTTCATAGAAAACTGATTTGCGGGCAATTAAATTTTATCCTTAATCAAAAGAAAAAGAATGGGGATAGTTCTCCAATATATCAAACGCTGGGCGGGACTTCGGCAAAACGTCTAAAGGAGCTGAAAAAATCTCGTGAAGATGGAAAGAGTGTTTCGCGTGTAGCATCGATAATTGTGGGACAGAAATCAGACTTCTTATTTGTTGCAGATAGTGGGCCAGGAGAACAAACGAAGACCGGGTTGATTGTGCCGAAGTTTGGCAATAAACCAGAGAATCACGTTGCAGTCAGTATGACATTTGAAACGTTAAGCGAATTATTGCTTTTAACAAAAGTTCATTACGTGGCGTGGAGAACAGCGTGGTATCAATCTTGTTTTGAAGAATTAAATAAAAATAAATCTTCAAGTAAAAAACAAGAACAAAAAGAGAGTACTGAGAGTCAACAGTTTTTCAGTACGGAGTAATACGAGAGGGGTGGTTCAAACGAATCACCTCCCTTTTTTTGTGTTTTTGTAGTGATGATAAAACTAAATATTAAAATTTACAGAAATAAGTTTTTTTAAAATACTAATTAAAAGTTTTTTGTTTTAATTTTTTATAAATTGTTGATATCAAGGTGATTTCAACATAAAAATATTTTAAATGTTTTTGGTTAGTCTAAAAAAATACACAGGATTCCAATTTTTTGAACAAATAATTATTTATAGATTTATATAAATGTGTTAAAATTTATATAGAGGTATTATATGTTGAAGGATAAAAAAGTTGTTTTTTTTGATTGTGGAAATACGCTTTGGTCAGATATTGGGGCAAAAAAATTAATGATTAATTCTTCATTAGAATATCTTAATATTTCTTCCTATGATGAATTCGAATCTTTTTGTAGTAAAAACAAAGTGAAAAGTACCTTATCTCCATTTTATGATGCAATTTATAAGTTGAAAAAAGAAGATGTATCAATAGAAGTTATTCGTTCGAATATAGATAAGATTTTTGCAAAACTAAGCTTTGAAGATTATATCGAACTTCATCCTCTAAACACTTCAGCCAAAGAAGTAATTGAAAAGATATCAAAAAAAGCACAACTAGGTATAATTGCAAATCAACATTCCATAGCAAAAAAGTTGTTAAATTACTATGGTATTGATAAATATTTCAAGAAAATTATCATGAGTTGTGATTATAATATAAAAAAACCATCATCCGATTTATTTCTAATTGCATGCAAAGAGTTCGGGATATCTCCTGAGCAAGCGGTTATGGTTGGAGATAGTTATTACAACGATATTGTTCCCGCAAAAAAAATAGGGATGAAAACGGTTCTTATATCCACGGAAAATTTTGTCGGGAAAGAAATTGATTTTAAATATGCTAACTTATTGGAATTTTTATGGGGGTTATTAGACTAATATGATAAAAAAAATTATAAATAATATTGAAATAATATATTTTCCAGACACCTTACAACTATATTATAAAGTGCATACAAACGATAGTAATGGTATTGGTGATTTGCAATCAAAAAAAAGTCTGTTGAAAAAAGAAAGAAGTAAAAATTTGCTTTTAAGATTTTTGATAACCAATAATTGTAATATGCGATGTGAGTATTGCCAAATGAGAAAATTGTTTGATGGTAAAACATTGTATCTTACTAAGGAAATTATTGATACTATTATACAAGTTATAGAATTACAGACATATGATTATGTCACAGTGCATTTCTCTGGAGGAGAACCATTGCTTGCGATGGATATCATAGAATATGCTTGTATAAAGTTTTTAAATGTTCTACACGGACGAGTTCGTTTTGCTATGTCAACCAACGGAACTCTGATAAGTGAAAAAAACATTGAAACTATTAAGAAATTTAATATTCAAACAGTAATCTCTATTGATGGTAACGAATCGGATAATTCTTACAGAAGTTTCTCAAATGGAGTAAAAACCTATAATACTCTAATAAAAAAGATAAACTTGTTAGGAGAAGCAGATGTTCCTATTGGATTGTCTATGGTATATACTGGACAAAAGGTAGAAGATATTATTTCTTGCTTGAAAAGGATAAATGATAATAACAAAATTGAAAGTTTAGGTTTTAATTATTTACATTATCCAGCGTTTGAGAAGAAAGAAGAAGAACTACAAATGTACGCAAAGTCGCTGTGGAAAATTTATAAGTACTGTAGAAATAATAACATTTTTGAAGAGCAATCAAATCGCATTATTGAGCCCTTTGTTTTTTCTGCTCCAAGGTTAAGCCATTGTTCTAGTACATCATCACAAATAACAATAGGACCTAATGGTCTAGCTTCTCCATGTAAAACATTTTTAACAGGGAATATTGATGTGTTTGATTATAAAGAAATAAACAACGATAGGGGAATGTGCATTTTAAATAAGTGGCGACATGAAACATGCGATAATATTGATGATTGTAAAAATTGTGATTATAGGTACTTATGTGGGGCTGGATGTAGGTATGAAGCATTTGTTGATTCCGGAAGTATAGGAACGAAAGATGCTCGATATTGTTGTGTTGTTAAATACTTTTTTGAACGTATATTAGAGGAACTTTTAGTTAAAGGTGCATTTGAAGATGCTACATCCGATTACCAATTGCTATCTTTTGAGAAGAAGAAAATTTTATTATCTTCTTCAAAGGTAAGTAAATATGGTTTGACATCATCGATAGGACATTTTTTAGAGTAAGGAAGGGCTAATTAGAATGATTGAACTTAATGATATTAATTGTGGAGAGGAAATTAAATCTTTTTTTTGGGAATCTGGTGCGAATTTTTATAGGCTTGAAAACGAAGAAAGAGATAAAGTCTGTGAAATAGCACATAGGCTTAAAAATGATTTTATTATTGATAGTGGTGGATTAAATTGGTTTGCCTCTTTTTTAAATAGTATTGTTTATTTTTTAAATCCAACATGGAAAGATAAGTTAATAACTAAATTTATTGAACTTGGGGAATTGCAATTAAATTTAAATAGTGATATAGACGCATCTTATTTTGAAAATTTATCAAGGCTAGGCTATGTTCTTTCTTTTGAAAGTCTTGAAAGGGTGTATTTGTTATTAATTGGAATCGAATTAAAGGATAGTTGTAAGCAAGAATATTTATCTTGTTGTTCTTGCTTGTTTGATTACTTTTCAAATTTTCAACAGAACAAATTGAAAGAAAAAATTGGTGCGAAATATTTTATAGTATTTGGTCACGAATTGGGAAAAAAAGAATTTATAATAGAAGATGTAGATGTAGTCTTGTTGATTCCTGATTTTTTAAGTGGAAAATCTTTTTTGCAACCCTCAACTGGGCTGTTAACTGCTGGAACAATACTAAAAAATCAAGGAGTTTCCGTAAAGATTATTGACAATAGACTCTTGCATTATAGTATTGATAATTTAATGAATATAATTGCTAAAATGCATCCAAAGTTAGTAGTGATGGAAACGACGCCATATGACCAAGTTTCAATTTATTATTGTGATTATCGACTTAATCTAATTGAATTCTATGCAAAAGTTATAATTTCAAATAAAAACTTTGTGTTTGGTTTGTGTGGATCGCATTGTAATATAAATCCTGAGGAAATTTTAAGAGATACAGCTGCTGATTTTGTTATTTTGGGTGAATGGGACACAAACATACCTAATTTGTATAATGAACTTTTTATATGTAAGAAGGAAATTAGTGAAATTTCTAATTTGGCATTGATAAAGGATGGACGTTTTTTAAGGACGACTATAAAATACGACTTGATGGTGCCAGATGTTAATATTCTTCCAATACCGGATTATTCTTTAGTTGGTATGCCGTATTTTTTCGGCGACGAATATATTGATAATCAACACAAAGTTCGTAGACGTTGGGGTAGTATATTGGCGCAAAGAGGATGTCCTTTTTCATGTAAATTTTGCTACAATTTTTTTGGTCGTAAAGTAAGGCAAAGAAATATTGTTTCTGTTGTCGATGAGATGGAGGTATTACAAAATCAATTTGGAGTAGAACATATATTTTTTATTGATTATACATTTACTTTTGATAGAGATTGGGTAATTGCCTTATGCAAAGAAATTAAAAAACGAAATTTATCAATAAATTGGAATTGTGAGACAAGAGTTGACTGTCTTGATGTGGATTTAATAAAAGAAATGAAATCTGCAAATTGTTTTAGAATTTGGCTTGGGGCAGAGAGTTTTTCAGATAATGTTTTATCTAATTGCAATAAACAGATAAATAAAACTCAAACCATAAATATTATTAAGGAAATAAAAAAAGCTGGTATTAAAGTTTCGTGTTTTTTAATGTTGGGGCTACCGCAGGAAGACGAACAATCAATTTTTGATTTGGTATCAACGCTTAAAAATATGGAAATAGAATATACCAAAAGTATCATTACTTTTATTCCTCGAAAAGGAACTGCTTTTTTTGATGAATTACGCTCAAAACAATTAAATGATGAGTTTCGTTCTATGAATGCATGTCGAGGTGTTTTAGCAAACAATGTATCTGTGAATGATTTAATTTATACAATAGAAATTATGTCGAAGAGGAAGATTTGAATGTTTTATGAATATCTCATGTGTGAAACAAATGATTCAACATTATGGGTTGTAAAAGGAAAAATTGGTAGCGATTTAGTGTTAAAACCTAAATATATACTTGCAGATTCAGAAGTTGATAAATTTATAAATATTAGCAAAAAAAAATATATGAGATTAAGTTCTCCAATTTTCAATAGAGAACGGTTTTTGATAGGGTTTAATCCTTTACCTGAACCATTTAATAATCTTTATCGCGTAAGTAAAGATAAAATTGTTAAAGTTTATACATTCAAAAGGGAACCAATCAGTTTAATTTCGAAAATTGCAGTAAATTTTTTGGATGAAGCAAATCTTCTAATGAATAATAGATTGTTATTAGGTGGTTCTATCGCT
>JAZUMP010000057.1:0-22137 GCA_045603725.1 Christensenellaceae bacterium | reverse complement strand
TGATTTTGTTTTGATATACTATGTGCAAGATAGCTGGATAATCGCGCCACTAGTTGGTGAGGAAAGTCCGAGCACCACAGAGCAAGCACTCTTGATAACGTCAAGCAAAGGTGACTTTAGGAAAAGGGCAACAGAAATAAACTGCCAACTGACAACAATGTTGTAAAGGGCACAGGTGGAAAGGTGGAGTAAAAGCCCACCCATTGATATGGTGACATATCTCTGCTGTAAACTCAGTGCGGTGCAAGATGTGGGGCACAATGGTTGCTCGCCAGCCCCCAAAATCGCTTGATTATATTAGCAATAATATAACTAGATAGATGATTATCTTAAATGACAGAACTCGGCTTATAGGCTGTCTCAATATTTTGTGTAAAAGGCTTTTAATTAAGCCTTTTTTTGATTTTAAGTAAAATGAAAATATATAATAAAAATTACAAATTTTTATTTACATAGCGCCTATTATAGTGTATAATATATATTACTATAAAATTGTTGAAATTGATAAGGAGTATTATGAAAAAATTATTCGTAGTATTATTAACCTTAATCCTTTCGCTTTCTACGGTAGGATTAATTGGCTGTGGTAATACTGAAACCCCACCACCAGGAGGAGAAAATCCACCACTAGAAGAAGTTATTGAAGGAACTAAAGGTCTTAAGTACTCAACTTATAAAATAGGCGATGAACAAATCGCATGTTTTACAGGAATTTCTAACGAATGTACTGAAAAAAATATAGTAATTGCATCTCACTATAATGATATAAAAGTTACTGAAATAGGTAATGGCTTTAACGCTCTATCTAATATAAATAAAGTAGAATCTGTTAAAGTACATAAATATGTTAAAATAATAAATTCATCGGCGTTTAATAAAGCGGAAAATTTAGTAAAAATTGAATTTGATGAAGGGTGCAAGTTGGAAAAAATCTCTTCTTCAGCATTTAAAAACTGCTCAAAACTTACAACTTTTAATTATGATGGAAGTATTGGCATTTTTGGTGATGGGGTTTTTGATGGTTGTACTTCTCTTCCAACTGCTGAATATAAAGGTGCAAAATATATAGGTTTTTCTGGCAATCCGTATCTTATTTTGACTGAAGGCAAAGATGAAGAGAGTTGTATAATACATAAGGATTGCTTACTAATTAAAGAAAACGCTTTTACTGGCTATAAAAATTTAATAAACGTAATTTTTGAAAGCGACAATACTTTAACTAGTATTGGTAATAATGCGTTTAAAGAATCTAATATTGCAGAAATTACTATTCCTAAGTCTGTTTTAAAAATTGGCAATGAAGCATTTATGGAATGCGATAACCTTAAAACAGTTACTTTTTCTGAAAATAGTAATTGTAGTATTATTGAATCAAGTGCATTTTATAATTGTGATAATCTTGAAGCAGTAGTTAATTATGAAAAAACTAAACTTGAAGTTGTAGAAGGTTCAATGTTTTTTAAATGCAATAAATTAACGTCTATAGGTATCCCTAAAACGGTAAAAGTTATAAAAAGTAACAGTTTCTGGTGTCAGATATTAAAGGATTTTAATTTACCAAAAGATAACGCTCTTCAAGAGATACAAATGCAAGCATTTAAAACGTCTGATATAGAATGTATTATAATACCTAAATCTGTTGCAACGATTAAAGAGTACGTGTTTATGGACTGCCCAGCAAATTTAAAAATTTATTGCGAAGCAGAACAAGTACAACCAGGTTGGGTTGGAAATAGATGGAATATAAGAGTGAAGGGTGCTAATGATAGTAGTCACGTATTCCACAATGTTTATTATTATAGCGAAACGCAAAAATCTGGTAAATATTGGCGTTGGGTAAACGGGGAGCCTACACCTTGGTAATTTAAAGCCCTACTAACTTCGTTATGCGTCGTTTCTATGATTAAAAACTGCCACAATGACCACAAAGGTCTATTGTGGCAGTTTTAAATTAAGAGCCTCGCCTAACTTGTTATTAGTGCTTTAAATGCGCACGTTATTTAATTTAATACTGTATGGAACAATTTGTTCCATACAGTAAAATGATAATTATCGTAGGGGAGAGCATTGCTCTCCTGTTTTTATATAAATACTTATTTCTGTCATTCTATGGGTCGTTCTATTGCTAATTCCCTCTAAGAATCTATTTTGATATGGATGAGATACTTCATAAGCCGTTCAGGGCAGGCGCGTTTCAGTATGACAATTATATATAAAAACTAATCCTTGTCATTCTGAGTGTGACAATCATAGACGGGCATTCGAAGAATCTCTTATGATAAGATTGAGATGTTCCGATAGCGCAAAATAGGGGCATCTCAACATGACTGTCTAAATATAACATTAGGCGAGTATTTTCTAAATACTTGTCTTTTTTTTTGCCATTAAAAATGCACCCCATTAAAGTGTTTAACTTTTGGGGTGCATTTCATTAATTAAGGTTTTTTATTTTAAAAATATGCGTTTAATTATTTTATGGCTATTTTACCGTTTGTTATATGATAATAAGGATTTTTATCGTCAATAGTTATTATAACGTTTCTTTCTGTTATTAAAAAGTTTAAAAGTTCAAGTTGAACGCTATCTATACTTGATAACGATTTTGGGATATAAATTTCCGTTAAACCGTTTAAGTGGCAACCGTTTTTAGTGTTATAATCGTAATACTCTCTTGCTGAGCGTTCGTTAAAAGCATTTTTGTTTATAGTCGTTACGCCGTTAGGAATTATTAACTTTCCTTGATATTTAGTTGGTACGGCAATTAGACTTAAACCGTCTTTACTATAAATAACACCGTCTATCGATTTATATTTAGGGTTA
The DNA here is from genome assembly GCA_045603725.1 of Christensenellaceae bacterium. GTDB lineage: Bacteria > Bacillota > Clostridia > Christensenellales > Borkfalkiaceae > HGM11412. Next base: position 19,317 of record JAZUMP010000057.1, on the reverse strand, counting down.
TTAGTTTTAACTTCAAATTTTTCAACTTGTGCGTAATAATAAATTGCTACGCTAAGGCTATTTCCACTGTTTATCGTTTGGTTAGGATAGGTTGTAGGGGAATAATCTTCAATAATTTCATAACTATTAGGGAGCACTAAAGTTTTAATATTTTGAGTAGAAGAAAAACTAAGTTCGTTTAAATGTGTAACTCCTTCAGGAATTTCAAAGGTATTATTTAAAAAGGTTTTGCCTTGTGGGATTGCTATTAATCTTTCACCATTTATATCGTATAATATATCGTCAATAGTTTTAAAATTAGTTGAGCCGTTTTCAACTATAAACTTTTTAAACGCATTATTTTTTGTGCCGAGATTAAAAAATACGTGTTTGAAGTTTATAGTTATAACGTTTTTTAAAATAGTAAAACTTTCACTATTGTAGTTATTAGCGTGGTTAAAAGTAAAATCGTCAATAACAGTTAAGTTTTTAGGTAAAGTAATAATCAATGGTTTATTGCTATCTTGCCCAACGAATTGAAACGTTGCAACCGTATTTTTCACTTTTGAAAAGTCTAGGTTAGATAAATCTAAACTTCCACTTAAATTTTTAAGCCCGTCAAACATATAACTTACGCTTGTAACGTTACTAGTATTAAAAGAAGAAATATCTAAAGACTCTAAATTTTTTAGATTTCTAAACATACCAGTCATATTGACGGCGTTTGAAGTGTCAAGAAACTCTAAACCTTTAATAGATTTTACGTTAATAAAATTATTATTTGATATATCACTAAACGTGATTGACGCATTTTTACTCAATATAATTTTATCTAAGTTTACTGCGCTTATAGTTAAAACGTTATTTGTTATATAGCATTTTACGCTTCCGTCGTTATTTTGTGAAGCGTCCCATACTTCGCTTTCATTCCCCGTTTCTTTATAAGAATTAGTTATAATAATTTCAGTTATTTTACTTTTTAAAGTTTTACCTTTATACCAAGTGTTTTGCTTAGCGAGTAGGCCTTTATAGTTAAAATAGTTAATGCTTTTTATATTATTTGAATAGTCGTTAAAAAAGCCGATGCTATATTTTAGTTTGCCGTTACTAATAGTAAAAGTTCCTTTTAAATTAGTAAAATCTGAAAGGGATTTTATAACTTTATCTATATTGTAACTAGAACTATAAACGGTTATATTTTGATTTTCATCTTTTTCAAAAACCGTATCTGAAATCGTAAAAGAGTTATTATTAGAAAAAGACTCGTTAATAAAATTACTAATGATGGCTAAGTCATTAGTAATTTGCTTTTTAGTAATATTTCCATAATAAATGCTAGTTGTAAACGTTAAAACCGTTAAAATTACGGCTACAATTACTTTTAAAAGTTTACTTTTCATACTAAACTAAACGTTAAATCTGAATAAAACAACGTCTCCATCCTTCATAACGTATTCTTTACCTTCTGAGCGAACTTTGCCAAGTTCCTTTGCTTTTACGTAACTTCCACATTCAAGTAAAGTTTCCCATTCAACGACTTCTGCTCTAATAAATCCCTTTTCAAAATCACTGTGAATTTTGCCTGCTGCTTGTGGGGCTTTAGTGCCTTGTTTAATAGTCCAAGCCCTTGTTTCAGGCTCGCCTGAAGTTAAGTAACTTATAAGCCCTAAAAGTTTATAACTTGCTTTAACAAGCCTATTAAGACCACTTTCAGATAGACCTAAGTCGTTAAGGAATAAAATTTGCTCGTCAGGTTCAAGTTCGCTAATTTCTTCTTCAGTTTTAGCGGAAATCACTAAAACTTCGCTACCTTCTTTTGTTGCGTAGTCTTTTACTTTTTTAACGAGTTCTATATCGTTTTCATCTTTACCCATATCGCTTTCAGAAATATTTGCAGCGTAAATTACGGGCTTGTCAGTTATTAAAAACAATCCGTTAACGTATTTCTTTTCTTCTTCGGTAAAGTCTACGCTTCTAACGGGTTTTTCGTTTTGCAATGCGTTTAATATGCGCCCGAGAAGTTCCGATTCTTCCTTATATTTTTTATCACCGGTTTTAATAAGCGAAAACGCTTTATCGTATCTTTTTTGCACGCTTTCCATATCGGCTAAAATGAGTTCTAAATTAATAGTTTCAATATCGCCAATAGGGTCGACTACGTTATTAACGTGAATTACGTTTTCATCTTCAAAACATCTCACAACGTGAACGATAGCATCAACTTCACGAATATGTGATAAAAATTTATTTCCTAATCCTTCGCCTTTAGAAGCGCCTTTAACTAAGCCTGCAATATCAACGAACTCTATCGTTGCAGGGGTGATTTTTTTGCTTTTATATAAACTTGCAAGTTTATCAAGCCTAGTATCTGGAACTGCGACTATTCCTACGTTTGGCTCAATCGTACAAAATGGGAAGTTTGCCGCTTGAGCGCCTGCGTGAGTTATTGCGTTAAATAAAGTTGACTTACCAACGTTAGGAAGCCCTACTACACCTAATTTCATTTTATTACCACCTAGTATTGTAAACTAATTATTTTATTACATTATATATTATTTTTTTAATTCTTTCAAACTTTTTAATCTATTATGACAAAAATAATTGCGGTAAATATTAAATTGTGGTAAAATTTATATATGAATTACAAAAATTATATTTCTAAAAAAATTAATATTGAAGGCGTAAGTTTAGAAGAGATTGAATCCTTAGTAGTTTTACCACCTGATACTTCTATGGGGGACTATGCACTGCCTTGCTTTAAATTTGCTAAATTACTCCGTAAATCACCTAATATTATTGCGGAAGAATTAAAAAACGCATTTGTTGTTGACGACGTTATAACTAACGTTTCCGCTATAAACGGTTATTTAAACTTTACGGTTAACCGCAGTAGTTTTGCAGTAAAGGTTGTAAACGATATTTTGAGTTCGGGCGAAAATTACGGTAAAAGTGATATAGGCGTTAATAAAACCGTAGTTATTGACTATTCTTCTATAAACATCGCAAAACCTTTCCATATAGGGCATTTGTCGACCACAGTTATTGGTGGCGCGTTATATAGAATTTTCAAATTCTTAGGATATAACGTCGTTGGCGTTAACCATCTTGGCGATTACGGTACTCAGTTTGGTAAACTTATTTATGCGTATAAGCATTGGGGAAAGGAAAGCGAAGTTGAAAAAGGTCGTATTCGTGAACTCACTAGGTTATACGTAAAATACCATGAAGAGGCCGAAAACAATCCTTCAATGGATGATGAAGCGCGTAAATACTTCAAAATGATAGAAAACGGCGATGAAGAGTGCATTAAACTCTTTAATTGGTTTAAAACTCTTACACTCGTTGACGTTGAAAAAGTTTATAAAGAATTAGATATTACTTTTGATAGTTATAATGGCGAAAGTTTTTATAACGATAAAATGGCACCGGTTATTGAAGAACTTGAAAGTAAAGGTTTACTCGTTGAAAGCGACGGGGCTAAAATAGTAGACTTAAAATCTTACGATATGCCACCTTGTTTGATACTTCGTTCAGATGGCGCTTCACTTTACGCTACGCGTGATTTGGCGGCGGCTTATTATAGAAAGCAAACTTATGATTTTTATAAGTGTTTATACGTAGTTGCATATCAACAAAACTTACACTTTAAACAACTTTTTAAAGTTTTAGAACTTTTAGATAAGCCTTGGGCTAAAGATATGGAGCACGTTGCTTTCGGTATGGTTTCGCTTGAAGAAGGCACTATGTCGACAAGGAAAGGCAACGTAGTTTTACTTGAAGACGTTATTAGTAAATGCAAAGAAAAAGCATATCAAATTATTAACGAAAAGAATCCCGAACTAGAAAACAAGGAAGAAATCGCTTCTCAAGTTGGCGTAGGCGCGGTAATTTTTGGTGCTCTTTCTAGTGGAAGAATTAAAGATATAGTATTTTCGTATAACAAAGTATTAAACTTTGATGGTGAAACGGGGCCGTATTGTCAATACACTTACGCAAGATGCAATAGCGTTATAAATAAAGGCGGAGAAATTGGCGAATATAAAATAAGCGACCTTAATGAAGCAGAGTATAATCTTATTAACGAACTTCAAAAATTTCCATCTGTAGTTCTTTCTTCACACGAAAAATACGAGCCTAGTATGATTACGAGATACGCCGTAGACTTATGCGAAGCGTATAATAAGTTCTATTTTGATTGTAAGATTATCGGCGAAGAAGAAAACGTTAAAAACTATCGTTTGGCTATGACTAAATCTACGATGATAACTCTTAAAAACGCACTTTCTCTTCTCGGTATTAAAACCCCTGAAAAAATGTAGGAAATTTATGAAAAAATTAATAATTTTTGATTTAGACGGTACACTTCTTGATACCGTCGAAGATATTAGATACACTTTAAACGAACTATTAAAAAAGTACGGATTAAAAACTTTAAACAAAGAAGAAACTATTAAAAAACTCGGTTATGGAGCGAAAAAACTAGTTGAATTAGCAGTTGGAGATATTTCTCAAAAGAAAACTGAAATTATATATAACGAATACGTTAAAAGGCTTGCAAACAGTAAAAATGAAAGAACGGTATTGTACGACGGGTTAGATGAAGTTTTAAAAGCGCTTAAAAAGGACGGATATAAACTCGCAATCGTATCAAATAAACCTGACGATGCAGTTAAAGTCGTTGTAAAAGATAAACTTTTAGATTACGGTTTTGATTTTGTGATGGGGAATTTGCCGGGAGTTTTCAATCCAAAGCCTGATAAATCGTGTGTGGAATACTGTTTAAATCAAATGGGTTATTCGAAAGAAGAAGCCGTATATATTGGCGATAGTGAAGTCGACGTTGAGACTTTTATAAACTCTGAAGTTGACGGAATTAGCGTTTTATGGGGCTTTAGAGATAGAGATATTTTAGAAAAATTCGGCAGTACAAGATTTGCGTCAACAGGCGCAGAACTTTACGAAATAATTAAATCTTTTAATTAAAGGAGATACTTTATGAGAAAATTTTTTAGCGATTTTAAAAAGTTTATAACTAAGGGTAACGTAGTAGATATGGCTGTTGCAGTTATTATCGGTGCTGCGTTCAATAAAATAGTATCGTCTCTCGTTGCTGACGTTATTACTCCACTTATTTCACTTGCAACCGGTAACGTTAGTTTTACTGAACTTAAGTGGATTTTAAGAGAGGGCGTTGCCGCAACTGAAACCACGGCAGAAATTCCAGCGTTAACACTTAACTACGGTCAATTTATTCAATATATCATTGACTTTTTAATTATCGGCTTAACGGTATTCGTAATGGTAAAAGTATTTACTAAACTTAAAGATTCAATGGATTATAACGCTAATATGGTTGAAAACGTTCAAGAAAAATTCAACAAAGGCGAAGAACTTAACGATATTGAAAAGAAATGGCTTAAACGCTACAAAAAAGCATATCCTGACAAAGCACCTAAAACGTTAGAAGAACAAGCAGAGTTAAACGCTAAAAAAGAAGAACCTAAAAAGGTTGAACCTACTGAAACTGAAAAACTTTTAAAAGAAATACTTGAAGAAATAAAAGGTAAAAAAGAAAGCAAATAAAAGTAGAAGGGGTAAATATGACCGAATTTAAACATTCTGGAGAAAATATTTATATAATTTTAAGCCAAACGGGCTCGATAGTCTCTAAATGGCTTAAATCTTTTACTAAAGACGAATATAATCACGTTTCCATTAGTTTAGATAGTAATCTTGACGAAATGTGTTCGTTTGGTAGATACTACGCCTACTTTCCATTTTGGGGAGGGCTAGTTAAAGAATCTACTAAAAACGGCACTTTAAAAAGGTTTAAAAATACTAAATCACTTATAATTAAACTTTCGGTTAATAAGGAGAACGTTAACGGCGTAAGAATTAAAATTAACGAAATGTTTGCTTCCAAAAGAAAGTATAGATACGATATGATAGGCGTTGTTCTTGCAAAATTCGGCAAAAACAAAAAGCGTAAATATAGGTATTATTGCTCGGAATTCGTTAAAGAGATTCTGATTGAAAACAATATTTTAAATAGGGAAGATTGCCCTGAAATTATGAAACCTATTGACTTTTTAAGTGTAAAAGGTGGAGAAATAGTGTACGAAGGAAATCTTCATAATTACGTTAATAAAATTAGCGCATCTTAAAACTAACTAAAAATGCAAAGCGACTAGTCGCTTTGCATTTTTTATAATAATAATTTCTATTTATATAAATTCATAACGCTTTCAGCGGCTTTTTTGACCGCGTTTTTAAGTGGTTTAGGTTCAAGAACTTCAACTTTACTTCCAAAGGATAATATTTTACCAACTAAAATATCGTCAATAGGGAGTTTAAAACTTGCAATAATTCCATCTTTAGTAGTACGTATTTTATCAACACCAAGCCACTCTTCAACGTCAGATTTAGCGATTTTATCAACTTTTAAAGTTATAGACTCAACGCTTAAATTTTCATACCAAGTCTTTAACGTTTCTTTAACGTTTTCAGTCGAGCGCTTTTCAAACGTTTTACCAGTATCGTTAGCCTTTTCTATTCTTCCTAACTTAAATAATCTAAATTCATTTCGCTCTAAGCAGTATGCGTAAACGTACCATAAACCTTGTTTCAATATTAAAATATGTGGTTCAATATCCCTAACGGAAGAAACGCCGTTTTTACTTAAATAAGATATACGCACTATTTTTTTGTTTTCTATCGCGTTTTCAAAAAAGATTACCGATTCTTTATACCCTTCAACGTCCCCCCAAGGTCCACCGTCAATTATCAAATTGCCGAAGTCAAGGGTAGTATTTTCATCGCCTTTTTTAGTGATTGCAGTTATTTTATCTAAAATAACCGTTAGCATTTTAGAATTGGTTTCGTTAATCATTCCTGAAAGTATACCCGTTAAAAACTCACTTTCTTCTTTAGTTAAAAAAGATGCGGGAAGTTTATAAGTTTCCGATACCGAAAAACCACCGTTTCTACCCCTTGTGTTATAAATTGGAAGAATTATTGAAAGTTCGTCAATATACCTATAAACCGTTCTTAAAGAAACGCATAATCTATCTGCAATATATTTAGCAGATACCTTGTTTCTTGAAAGTAATATAAATAAAATTTCTATAAGTGCTTGTAGTTTCATAGTAATTTTATTTTAATATATATGACTAATATTGTCAATATTTATTAAGTATATCGGCTATTTTTTTATTTGATAATTCTAGTTTTTGCTTTTGGGCATTTTTTATATAAAATTCTTTATTATTATACACGTTTAATACTTTAGTAAAAATATTTAGTGAATTTAGGTCTTGTTGATAGCAAACGTCAGCAACCTTTAATTCTTTTAAATAGTTAGCGTTTTCTATTTGGTCGCCACGCGACGCGCCTTTAGGGAGTGGAATAAAAAGCGTTGGAATTTTGAGTGCTAACAGTTCAAAAGCCGTGTTAGAGCCTGCGCGAGAAATACATATATCGGCTAATTTATACGCGTAAGCCATATCGGTAAATTCCGTTTCTAAATAATCTTTTAGTTTTATATTAGATAAATTGCCTTTACCTACTATATGAAAAACGAAAAACTTTTTCGTAAGAGTAGGGAGCGCCGATTTAACAACGTCGTTTATATATTTTGCGCCAGAAGAACCACCTGTTATAAGTAAAATTGGCTTATTAGTTGAAATATTATATTCGTTTAGCGCTTGCATTTTAGTTTTTAAGAAAAGTTCTTCACGTATAGGTGCGCCTACAAATTTTCCATTTTTTACGGTGTTTGCCGTTTTTTCAAAGGTAGTTAGCGTGAGCTTAGAAAATTTTGACGCGATTTTATTTGCTAAACCTAAAGATAAATCCGATTCGTGAACTATAACCGGTATATTTAAGCGCTTTGACGCTATAGTTACGGGGAGTCCAACGTAACCACCTTTAGAGAATACGACGTTTGGTTTTAATTCTTTTAAAATTCTTTCGCTTTCTTTTATTGATTTTATAAACTTAAATGGGATATTTAGGTTTTTTAAAGTGAAATTTCTATAAAGTTTTACAGGTTCAATTTCGTAATATGGTAGCCCTTTAGATAAAACGAAATCCTTTTCAATTCCCATAGAGCCTATATAGTAAATCTTATCAAAATTAAGGTGTGGGATTATAGCAAAATGCGGGGCTACGTGCCCGATAGTTCCACCACCAGTTAAAACTATACTTTTCATAGTATATAATATGCGCAAATAATAGTAAAATACCAAAAGTTTACGCATAAAAAAAGCCGTAAAAATACGGCTTAATTTTTAATTAAATTTTCTTCGTGGCTATTCGGCGTTACGATTATTGTTGAATAATCAGTGTAAATAACCGAGCCAGGGCGCGATTTTGGTGGTTTTTTGACGAATTTTTTAAGCGTGTAATCAACTTGCACTTTGCTTCCGTTTTGCGCTTCAGAACGATACGCACAAATTTCCGAAGAAGTTAAAATAACGCTATCTGGAACGGGTTTATTTTCGGTTTTAATTATAACGAAAGAAGAGTGATAATCTTTAACGTGAAGCCATAAATCCGTTCTTGACGCCTCGTCTAATAACGCTTCGTTTTGGAGGTTGTTTTTGCCAACTTTTACAATAAATCCGTCTATAATATAAGTTAAACAGTTTTTAGTTGCGCTTACGTTTTTATTGCTTTTACTCTTATTATTGTCTGCGTTTTTAATTACGTTTTGGAGTTTAAGTTCCCTTTCAATTTCTTCAAGACCTAAAATACTATCTTGCGATAAAATAGTGTATTCAATTCTTTTAGCGTAATCAATTTCGCTCTGAGTTTCTTTAAGTTGATTAGTGGTTATTTCAAGCGCTTTTTTTAGTTTGGAATACTTTTTAAAGTATTTTTGCGCGTTGTCTTGTGGAGATAAGTCTTTATCTAATAAAACGTTAATCGTTTCTCCCGTTTCACTATAATAATTTACAAGTTGGGTAGAAGTTTGACCCTTTTTTATTTGATAAATGTTAGCCGTAATAAGTTCGCCGTAAAGTTTGTATTTTTCGCTCAACTTGGCTTCGGCAATTCTATTAGTTAGTAGTGCAAATTTCTTTTCTTCCTTTTTCTTAAACGACGCTATTTTTGAGAGTAGAGCGTTTTTATATGTTTGAAGTTTTGTTGCAGTTTCTAGTGAAGTGTAAAAATTTTCTTCTGCGGTTAAAAAGTCGGAATAATAAGTTTTTTCACCATTTAAATGCTTATAATCGAAAGGTAAAACGTCAGAGTATTCTTCACTTTTTATAATTACGGGTTCAAGGGGTTTATTTAAAAAGTCTTGCATTACGTAATATGCTAATTCCGCGCTATAGCCGTGTTTTTGAGCCTTTTCATTAATTAAATAGGCTATTTCTTCAGCCGTTACAGGAGCAAAACCCAAAAAGTTATTTAGTATAAAATTAGAAGTAACTAAATAGTTTACGGTAGATAAAACTTTAATTGCTTTGTCTTTATCGTAAGGTGAAATTTTATCTTGCTTTAGTGGGAATAAATACTTTGCGCCCAATAGAAGAATTCTTCCTTTTTCGTAGTTTTGTGAAGAGTTTTTAAGTGCGCCTAAAAGTATTCCGTCAGACGTTAAAAATACGTTTGAGTATTTTCCCATTATTTCGACGTATAACGTGTAATTTTTAAATTCTTTAAAGTCGTTTTCGCTCGTAAAATTAATAGAGATTATTCTATCAACGTCGCTTACCGTAACGCTAGTTATAACGCCACCTGATAAGTACTTTCTAAGAAGCATACAAAAGTTAGGGGCAACGAGTGGTGCTTTATAATTTTGCGTTGTAAGCGATATTCTTGCAAATTTTGCCTGAGTAGAAATTACGACGGTGAAAGTAGATTTTTTATACAATGTAAAAACTATTTCATCGGACGACGGCTCTATAATCTTATTTACTTTGGCTCCAACTAAAAGTTCGTTATATAGATATTGAGTTTTTTTAAGAGTAAATAAATCTTTAGGCATATTATTCCTTAATCAACTTCAAAAGTTTTTTGTTTAATAGTTAATTTAACTATACTATTATATATTTTTATTATAATTTTGTAAATTAAAATTGCAAAAGTATACATAAAACCTTTACTTTAATTTAAAAATTTGATAAAATATTCAAAAATGCAAAAGTTTTAAGGAGAAATATATATATGAAATACACTTTTGAATCTGGCAATAAAAGTACAGTAAAAATTAAAATTACTCTTACTCAAAAAGAATGGGCTGACGCTCAAACTGAAGCCTACAACAAAACTAAAGGCAGATTTTCTATTCCTGGTTTTAGAAAGGGTAAAGCGCCAAGGCATATGATTGAACAAATGTATGGTCAAGGCGTATTCTTTGAAGAAGCAATTAACACTGCTTTCCCTAAATATTATTACGATATTTTAGATAAAGAGCCAACAATCGAAGCAATTGATAGACCTGAACTTGAAATTGATAAACTTTCTGAAAAGGGCATTACCTTAATTGCTATCGTTCCTGTTAAGCCTGAAGTAAAACTTGGTGAATATAAGGGTATAAAGTTTGATAAAATTGAGTATAATGTAACTGATAAAGACGTTGAAGATGAAATCGACCGTTTAGTTAAGAGAAACGCAAGAGAAGTTGAAGTAACTGATAGACCAGCCCAAAAAGGAGATATTACCGTTATCGATTATAGTGGTAGTGTTGACGGCGTTAAATTTGACGGTGGCACTGCTGAAAAGCAAACTTTAGAACTTGGCTCAGGTAGGTTTATTCCTGGTTTTGAAGAACAAGTTGAAGGTATGAAAATCGGTGAAGAAAAGGATATTAACGTTAAATTCCCTGAAGAATATCACGCTGAAAACCTTAAAGGGAAAGACGCTGTGTTTGCAGTTAAACTCCACGAAATTAAGGTAAAAGAATATCCAGAAGTTAACGACGAGTTTATTAAAGAAGCGGCAGGCGCTGAAAGCGTTGAAGCGTTCAAGGCTGAAACTAAAGCAAAACTTCAAGAAGCAAACGATAAAAAGGCTAAAGCAGAACTCGAAGATAAGATTATTAAATCTATTGCCGAAAAGAGCGAAGTTGAAATTCCTGAATCTTTAATCGAAAGGCAAGTTGATAGTTTAGTTCAAGATATGGAATACAGAATGATGTATCAAGGCTTAAAACTTCAAGATTACCTTAAATATACAAACCAAACTATGGAAGATTATAGAAAGGGCTTTAACAAACAAGCGGAAGAACAAGTTAAAGTTCAACTCGTTATAGAAAAAATTACAAAAGAAGAAGATATTAAGGCAACTGAAGAAGAAATTGACGCTAAGATTTCTGAACAAGCAATCGCAATGGGAAGAGACGCTGAAGAATTCAAAAAATCTTTAAACGAACGTCAAGTTGCATATTTTGAAAATAACGTAATTATCGATAAAGTATTTGCTTTCTTAACTGCAAACAACATTATTGATTAATAAGGAGTAATATGGCTTTAATACCAATGGTCGTTGAACAAACAAGTAAAGGGGAAAGGTCTTACGATATTTATTCTCGTTTACTTGAAGATAGAATTATAATGTTATCCGGCGAAATTGACGATAATTTAGCAAACACTATCGTTGCTGAACTTATCTACCTTGAAGGTAAAGACCCTGATAAAGATATTTGTTTATACATAAATAGTCCCGGCGGCTCGGTTACTGCTGGTCTTGCTATTTATGATACTATGAATTACATTAAGTGCGACGTTTCTACTATTTGCATAGGAATGGCTGCATCTATGGGCGCTTTTATTCTTTCAAGTGGTAAAAAAGGCAAAAGATTTGCTCTTCCAAACAGTGAAATTATGATTCACCAACCTTTAGGTGGTGCGCAAGGTCAAGCGAGCGACATTAAAATTCAAGCCGACCATATTTTAAAGATAAAAGATAAACTCAATAAAATTTTATCTGAAAATACGGGTAAACCTATTGACTGTGTAGAAAAAGATACGGATAGGGATAATTATCTTTCAGCCGAAGAAGCGTTAGAATACGGCATTATAGATAAAATATACAAAACGAGATAACATTTATAAAGTTTTTAAAGGAGCGTTATGGCAAACAGTATGGAAAATAAGAATAACGGACACGTTTGTGCCTTTTGCGCTAAGTTAAAAGAACACGCCAAACGCTTAGTGGCAGGGCCAAACGGATTATATATTTGCGACGAGTGCTTAGACCTTTGCAATATGATTTTAGAAGAAGAGGAAAACGAAAGTTTAAACTCGGAAATAGAACTTAAAAAACCTATTGAAATAAAGGAAGAACTAGATAAATATATAGTAGGTCAAGAATCTGCAAAAAAAGTTTTATCAGTTGCAGTTTACAATCATTATAAAAGAATAAACTCTAAGAATAAAAAAGATAACGACGAAACCGAACTTGAAAAAAGCAACATTTTGCTTTTAGGGCCAACCGGCTCTGGCAAAACGCTTCTAGCAAGAACGTTGGCTAAAATCTTAAACGTTCCGTTCGCCGTTGCCGACGCTACTACTTTAACCGAAGCAGGTTACGTTGGGGAAGACGTTGAGAATATCTTACTTAAACTTATCCAAAACGCCGACTATGATATTGATAGAGCAGAGCGTGGCATAGTTTATATTGATGAAATTGATAAAATTGCAAGAAAGAGTGAGAACGTTTCAATAACTAGGGACGTTTCAGGTGAAGGCGTACAACAATCGCTTCTTAAAATTATAGAATCGACCGTTGCTTCCGTTCCACCTCAAGGTGGTAGAAAACACCCACAACAAGAACTTATCCACATTGATACAACTAATATTTTATTTATTTGTGGTGGTGCGTTCGTTGGGCTTGATAAAATTATAGAAAAGCGTAAAGATAGTTCAAGTTTAGGTTTTGGTGGTAGCGTTTCTAATAAAAGCGACGATAAAAAGCAAGTTTTAAACGACGTTCAACCACAAGACTTAACTAAGTACGGTTTAATCCCTGAATTCGTTGGCCGTGTACCTATAACGGTAACACTTGAGCCACTTACTGAAACTGCGCTTGTAAAAATTATGACTGAACCTAAAAACGCGCTTGTAAAACAATACAAAAAACTAATCGGAATGGACGACTGCGAACTTGAAGTTACTGACGACGCCGTTTTAGAAATTGCAAGAAAGGCAATCGCGTTAAAAACGGGTGCAAGGGGATTAAGAACTATTTTTGAAAACATTATGCTTGATTGTATGTTTGATATTCCGTCTAGCAAAAACGCATCAAAAGTAATTATTGACGGTGAAGTTGTAAAAGGCAACAAAAAACCTGAAGTTATAAATAAAGAAATTGCATAAAAATTAAAGACTAACGAAAATTGTTTCGTTAGTCTTTTTTTGTTTAGTTTGTATTTATGCTTTCCAAACGCCGTGCTTATTGCAATATTCGTAAGCGCAAATAACTTCTTCGCCGTCAAGTAAACTAAATATTGCAACGGGGGCGTCTGTGTAATTAAGAGTCTTAACTTTATAGCCTTCAGTAGTTTCTAAAATAATCCATTTAATATAATGGTCTTCTTGCATAGGGTGTGTAACCGAGCCAACTGAAACGGTTGCAAGTAAATCTTTAACTTCAATAACGGGAAGATGTTTTTCTTGCGCTGCATCAAAAGTGTTTGGCGCGAGTTCTTGCATTTTTTCACCGCAACACATAACGGGAACGCCGCTATTTTCTAAAAAAGTTATAATATTTCCACAATGTGAACAAACGTATAATTTCATAATATGTCTCCTTTTATTTATCATATTTATTTATGCACATATTTTAATTTAATCGCGCTATAGGTTAGTTTTTAAGTTCAAAATCACTTTTAGGGTGTTTACATAGTGGACACACCCAATCGCTAGGAAGTTCATCAAAAGGGACTGTTTCTTTCGCTTCGTCATACTCGTAACCACAAATAGAGCAAACGTAAACTTTTGCTTTAGGTTTTTCTATAATCGTTGACGATTTTTTAGAAAATTCTGACTTTTCGGCACCACAAAGTGGGCAAGACCAATCAGGATTAAGTTCGCTAAAAGGCACTTTTTCGTTCGCGTCAACGTATTCGTAACCACAAAGGTTGCAAGCGTGAACTTCGCCCGAAGTTTCAACTAGTTTAGGTTGTGGTTTCGGTTTAATATTTTTAAAGTAGTACGCGTAGGTTGCCGAAGGAACGTTTGATAAAACTTTTGCTTCCGTTACCTTTCCTAAAATAAGAGTGTGCGTTCCTAAATCTAAAGCGCTTTCAACTTCACAGGAAATAAAGGCGTTAGCCATATCGCTATCAATATACTTTAAGCCGTTAGTTGAAGTTGGGGAAGTAAACCCTTCAAACTTATCTACGTTTTTACCACTTTGAAAACCAAATCGTTTAAAAATATCAAAAGTTGCGTTTTCAGAAAGTATAGATACGTTAAATTTTTTGCTTTCAAAAATCATATCTAAAGTATAGTTGTTTTTATTAACGGCAATCGAAATTTTATATGGCTCGCTAGTTACTTGAATAGCAGTGTTTATAATACACCCGCTATCTTTAAAAGTTTTGGCCGTTAAAACGAATAAGCCGTATGAAAATTTTTGTGCTGACTTACTATCGATTAAATTTTCCATTTTTGTCTCCTAAAACAAGTATAACATAGTTTTTGTTATTTTATTGTTGCAACTGCAACGGTTTTTTTAATTATTTATCAATTTCATTAAAAGCCTTAATTTTGCTTTTTCTTAAAATCCAACCAATAAATCTTGGTGCTAAACTTGGGAAAAACTTATATAAAAAGTTCATCATATGCGCATCTAAACCTATAATAATTCTACGCTTGCCGTTTAAAGATTTTTTTACTATTTTTTTAGCAACTTTATCGCTTCTTGACGAAATTTTATCTATTAGTTTACTTTCCTTTTCGTTAAAAGTTTGGTTTCGCATAATATTAGTTTTAGTAAAACCCGGCATAACGGTTGACACTAAAACCTCCTTTTCTTCAAAAGATAATATGCTTGAAAACCTTTCAGACGCCACCTTACTTGACGAGTATGCGCTTACCATTGAAAAAGGGCACAGTGCAGAAGAACTAGTAATATTTATCATTATGCCTTTAGTTTTTCTAATAAAGGGAAGAATATATTCAGCGGAATAAAGAATAGAGTTAAAGTTAACGCTATAAACGTCTAAAACTTCGCTTGAATTAGAGTTTTTAAAAGTGCAAAATTTAGGTAAAATTCCAGCCGAGTTTATAATGCCGTAGATTTCATATTCGTTACTTATAATAAAATTTTTAAGTTCTTCCCAATCTTGCTTTTTAGAAACGTCTAACGCAAGGGGAATAAATCGCTCGTTAAAATCCTTAAAAACACCGTTTATTTTGCTTAAAGTTTTAGAAATTCCTATAACGGTAACTAAATAATTTTCAAGCAAATATTTTGTAATCTCATAACCAATTCCCGACGATGCGCCGGTAACGATAATCGTCTTATTTTCTAATATACGCTTTTTCATACTCATATTGTAACACACTTATGTAAAAAATACTTGATAAATTATAAAAAATATATTAAAATAATTAAACTAATATTAATAAGGTCGTGAATAAATGGAAAATTTAAACGAATTAACTATTAACTCAACTCAAAATAATGAGAATATTATTTACGGAATACCGTCTATCGCACTTCGTGGGAAAGTGGTTTTTCCAAATATTATAACGGTTGTTGACGTTGGTAGAATTAAATCATTAAACGCCGTGCACGTTGCACTTAAAGGTCAAAAATTAATTTTCGTGGTATCGCAAAAATCTGCAAACGTTGATAGTCCAACTGAAAGCGATTTATATAGCGTTGGTACGGTTTGTAAAGTTGGAAATTTAACTAAAATTGGGAACGATACTTTTAAACTCACGCTTGAAGGATTGTATCGCGCTAAAATAAATGAAAGTGAAGCTGGGAAGGATTATTTTTGCTTTAACGTAGAAAAACTTCCTACTCTTTTAACCGATGCAATAAAAGAAGAAGCGTCGTTTAGAGTAGTAAAAGAAAATTATAAAGAAGCGATAGAACTTTTACCAAGGGTTAGTAGAGAAGCGCTTAATTCGGTATTTAAACAAGTAGAGATAGAGCCGTTTATTAATTCGGCTTGTTTCGTTTTGCCTTTTAAAGAATTCAAAAAGCAAAGAATACTAGAAATTGATAGTTTAATTGATAGGCTTTACGCTTTTAGTGAACTTTTAAACGAAGAAATTGAAATCGTAAAAATAGAAAAGACTATTGCCGAAAAGGTAAAGGCTAATATTGATAAAAATCAAAAGGAATTTTATCTTAGAGAGCAACTTAAAGCAATTCACGAAGAACTTGGGGACGACGTTAACGAGATTGAGGACCTTAAACAAAAAATTCTCAATAAAAAAATGGGCAAAGAGCAAGAAGAAAAGGCGCTTTCAGAACTTAGAAGAATGTCCAAAATGGTTCCGTCTTCACCTGACTATACGGTTCTTCGCTCATATATCGATTGGATTTTAGACGTTCCGTTTAACGAAGAAAGTACCGATACTGAAAGTATAGTTGAAGTTAGGAAAATTTTAGAAAGCGACCATTTCGGTTTAGAAAAGGTTAAAGAAAGAATTATTGAATATTTATCGGTTTTAAAACTTACAAAATCTCTTAAAGGCCCTATTTTATGTTTAGTAGGTCCACCAGGCGTTGGTAAAACGTCGGTTGCAAAGTCGGTTGCAAGAGCGCTTAATAGAAAACTCGTTAGAATGAGTTTAGGTGGCGTTAAAGACGAGGCTGAAATTAGGGGGCATCGTAAAACCTATATTGGTGCAATGCCTGGTAGAATAATTTTCGGAATGAAAGAAGCGGGGGTTAAAAATCCCGTGTTCTTGCTTGACGAAATTGATAAACTTTCAAGCGACTTAAGGGGAGACCCTGCAAGTGCGCTTCTTGAAGTTTTAGACCCAGAGCAAAACGCTACTTTCCGTGATAGGTATCTTGAAATTTCTTACGATTTATCTAAGGTTATGTTTATAACTACTGCAAACAGCGTAGATACTATTCCCGCACCACTTCTTGATAGAATGGAAGTTATAGATATTGCAGGCTACACCGAAGAAGAAAAAATACAAATTGCAAAAAGGTATTTAGTTCCAAAAGCAATAGAGGCTAACGGCTTAACAAAAGATAACGTTAAGTTTTTAGATTCGGGTATTCGCGAAATTATTAGTGGTTATACGGGAGAAGCCGGTGTTAGAAAGTTAGAACAATCGGTTAACGCAGTCGTTAGAAAAATTGCAACTAAGGTTGCTGAAAACGGCGATAGCGATAAAAAAGTAATAGATAAAAAGACTGTTGCAACCTATTTAGGAGCAAATAAATATTCTAAAGATGAAACTTTAGAATGTAATCAAGTAGGCTCGGCAACGGGGCTTGCGTGGACGAGTATTGGCGGTGTAACTTTAACTATTGAAGTTGCCGTAATGAAAGGAAAAGGCAATTTGCTTTTAACAGGTAAACTTGGCGACGTTATGCAAGAAAGCGCCAAAACTGCCATTAGTTATTTAAGAGCAAATGCCGAAGAATTTGGAATAGATAGCACTAAGTTTGAAAATAACGACGTGCATATTCACGTTCCCGAAGGAGCAACGCCTAAAGACGGGCCTAGTGCGGGCATAACTATCGCTACTGCGCTTCTTTCAGCGTTTACGGGTAAAAAGGTTAGAAGAAACGTTGCAATGACGGGTGAAATCACTCTCCGTGGTAACGTTCTTGCTATTGGTGGGCTTAAAGAAAAATCACTTGCAGGCTTTAGGCTTGGAGTAAGAAAAATTATAATACCAAAGCGCAATTTAAAAGATTTAGAAGAAATTCCAAAAGAAATTTCTTCAAAAATAGAGTTTATAGCAGTTGAAAACGTCAAAGAAGTATTTGACGTTGCAATAGAAGGTTAAAATGATTATAAAAAACGCTAAATTCATAACTTCAGCAGTCGATAAAAAGGGCTTTTTACATCCCGATAAACCGCTTATTGCTATATGCGGTAAATCTAACGTGGGTAAAAGTTCGCTTATCAACGCTTTGGCAAATAGAAAAGGACTCGCTAGAACTTCGGTTACTCCAGGAAGAACTAGGCTTGTAAATTACTTTGATTTCGGTGAGTTTATACTTGCCGATTTACCAGGTTACGGCTTTGCAAAAGTATCGCAAACGGAAAAACAAAAATGGGGCAAAATGATGGAAGATTTTTTTGCATCTTCAAAGATTGCTCACGTTTTTTCGCTCGTTGATATTCGCCACGACCCAACG
Source organism: Christensenellaceae bacterium (assembly GCA_045603725.1). Lineage (GTDB taxonomy): Bacteria > Bacillota > Clostridia > Christensenellales > Borkfalkiaceae > HGM11412. Next base: position 1,038 of record JAZUMP010000057.1, on the reverse strand, counting down.
AGAGATGATGAGAGTATGATAAACTATCTTCACCACTACGCACTCTCGTTTACGGTTATTGCAACTAAAGCAGATAAAATAGGTAAAACTAGGATTTACGATAGGATTAAATCAATAGGCAACTACTTAACGCTTGGCGAAAAAAGCGTTATGGCAGTTTCTTCTGAAACGGGCTACGGCAAAGATAAAATTTTAACAAAGTTAGATGATATATTGTCAATTTACAATGATAGTTTTTTCAGTGAAACGGAAGAAGTTGAAGAAGATGAAACAACGGAAGAATAAAAAGAGTTGTCCTCAAATTGTAGACAACTGAAAATTGCTGAATATTTTAGTATATTAAAAAAGTCGCTTTAAAGCGACTTTTTTGTTGTTAATTTTTTAAATTTAATATATCATCTGCCGAGCAATCTAATACTGCGCATAATTTAGCAAAAGTTGCAAGCGTCGGCTGTGCTCTACCTGAAAGGTATTGTGAAACAGTTGCTCTTGAAACGCCAATAGCATCAGCAATTTCACTCTTTTTTAATCCTGATTGCTCAATTTCTTTTTTTAAATTTTCAGTTATTAATAAATCTAAATTTTTTTTCATTTTAAAATTAAAAAGTAATTTCAATTATTTTAATTTTTCCATTAATTCTAAAATCGTTTTTTTACTATCTAATGAAAGTTTATTGTATAGTTCTAATACGTTTTTATCTTCTTTATTGTACTTTTCACCCATATAAAAGAAGTCTTGTGGGGTAATATCAACAATATCACAAAAATCTAAAAGTGTTTTTACCTTTAACTCTATGCTTTTATTTTCAATAGTAGACATAAATTGAGGATTATGACCAAGTTGTAAACTTGTTTCGCGCATAGATAAATTAGCCTTTGTTCTAAAATATCCTATTCTTTTTATGATATCATCATAAGTTATTTTTTCCATACAACAATCTCCTTACATATATTTTAAATTAAATATGTAATTAGACCGATTGAGTCATTACAGTAAATTTAAAAAATTTATTAAATTTTGATACAATAGTTCTAACA
>JAZUMP010000056.1:0-81423 GCA_045603725.1 Christensenellaceae bacterium | reverse complement strand
GGCTACGATCCGACTTCAATATCAATAAATTTATGTTTAATATCTTCTAAATCTTCAAAAGTGTAATAAATAAACATTTCTTCTATTGTAAGGTCGCCATATTTATTACGTTTTTTTATCATTTCAATTTCATTATTTGTTAGCATTTCTTTCTTCCATCCATTTTAAAGAAATTTTATGGTCTAAATCATCTACCCAATTTGACAGTTTATTTAAAATTTCATCGTTGGTTAAACTATAATTTTGTTCTAATAATAATTGTTCGTATACGTAACACATACCATAGTATCTATAAAAATTGCGATAATCTTTTATTTCGTAGAAATCAATAGCATTTCTATACGTTTGTTTAAGTTCGTGTATAAGTTCTAAAATATTCATATTGTTCTCCTTTGCCGGTGCTTCCGGTCTTTTAAAAGTTACCTTTATAAGTAAAGGTACACGGTGTCCGTGTACCTGTTAACCAGCCAGTATATATATTAAGAATAAAAAGTCAATAGTTACGCAGTAGAGACCGAATTTTGTTTTGTCTAAATGACAAAGGCAAAATATCGGAGTGTCTTTCGAAAAATAAGACAACTGTACTTATTTTATCGAAAACTATTTACTTTTTAGGCTTAATATGGAACGTATATAGAATAAAATCCTTGTTTTTGTGGGTTAGGAATATATGGGGCGCTTGACAATAAATTCTTCTTTATGCTATACTACTAATAGAAGGTGGTTAAAGTTCCTTTGTGATTAGCAACATAGTATAAACTATTTGTAAGGTTATGAGTAAAATTGAGAGTTGTGTCATAACGCTTTAACCTCCTTTTTTGCTTTCTTTGACTGCATAAAAAAGAGTGTTTGACAAGCGTAGGGGAAAAGAAAATTTTATTTTCTTTCGGCACAATTGTAAATATAAAAAAGGTTGATAAAACAACTTTTTTATTTTTTTATTTTTAGTATTTTAATATGGTAAAATCTAATTTTTCAGCATTTTATCTTACATTTTTATTGTTTATCACGGGTTCGAATCCCACCGCTTCCGCCAATTAAAGAGCGATAGTTTTTGCTATCGCTCTTTAATTAAAGTTAAAGTGGGATTCGAACGGGTGGGGATCGGCAACTTAAAGGTAATTGTTTTTAATTAGTTGCCGACAAACAATTAATAATTGTTTGCCACACAGGCGTGATAGTAAACGAAGTTTACGGAGCGAATCCCACCGCTTCCGCCAATTAAAGAGCGATAGTTTTTGCTATCGCTCTTTAATTAAAGTTAAAGTGGGATTCGAACGGGTGGGCATCGGCAACTTAAAGGTAATTGTTTTTCAAATTTAAATATTTAATTAAATATTATTAGTATTTTTGTTTAATTTAATTGTTTTATTTATAAACAAGTGTTATAATACAATAAATTAAAATTTTTACTTATATTTAGGTATAGTATGGTTAGTGTTTTAAAAAATGAAAATAGAATATTTAAATTTTCTTTATTTACTTTAACCGTTTTAGGTAAATTATTAAGTAATTTGCCGGTTGTTCGATGGCGAAAGTTTTAAAATCTTTCAAACAACGTTAAAAAAGTAAAAATAGGAGAATTAATATGAATAAATATAAACATTTTGAAAATTATTTAAAAGAATTTCCAGACGCTAACGGTTACTTTGGCGAATTCGGTGGCTCCTTTATTGGTGGAGAACTTGCTAAAGCCTTTAAAGATGCTGACGATGCTTATGAAGCAATTTGTCATTCTGCACAATTTATAAACGAACTTAGAAGAATCAGGAAGGAATTTCAAGGTAGGCCAACACCTGTTTATCATTGTGAAAGGCTTTCTAAACTCTTTGGGAACTGTCAAATTTATTTAAAAAGGGAAGACTTAAACCACACAGGTGCACATAAACTCAATCACTGTATGGGTGAAGGCTTACTCGCTAAGTTTATGGGCAAGAAAAAACTTATTGCCGAAACGGGCGCAGGTCAACACGGTGTTGCAATCGCTACTGCCGCAGCGTATTTTGGTATGGAGTGCGACGTTTATATGGGCGAAGTTGACATTGCAAAGCAACACCCAAACGTTATTAGAATGAAAATGCTCGGCGCTAACGTTATTCCAGTATCTAAAGGTTTAAAAACTTTAAAAGAAGCGTGCGACGCAGCGTTTGAAGCGTATATTAACGAGTATAAAGACGCAATTTATTGCATAGGCTCGGCTCTTGGTCCACATCCGTTCCCTAAGATGGTGAGAGATTTTCAATCGATTATAGGCATAGAAGCAAGAGAGCAATTTTTGGAAATGACGGGTATTATGCCTGACGCTATTACTGCTTGCGTTGGTGGTGGTTCTAACTCGCTTGGTATGTTTACGCCATTTTTAGCAGACCCTGTTGAAATTTACGGTGTTGAGCCACTTGGTAAAGGTGAAAACGTAGGCGAACACGCCGCTACTATGAAGTTTGGAACTAAAGGTAGAATTCACGGCTTTAATACGTACGTTTTACAAGACGAGAACGGAGAGCCACTTCCGGTTTACTCAGTTGCTAGTGGTCTTGATTATCCGGGCGTTGGACCTGAACACGCTTATCTTCGCGATGCAGGTAGGGTAAACTACGTTGCTATAAGTGATGAAGAAGCAATGGAAGCGTGCTTCCTCTTATCTAGATACGAAGGAATTATTCCTGCTATTGAAAGTGCGCACGCCGTTGCTTACGCAATTAAATATGCTAAAGAGCATAAATCCGGCTCGATTTTGGCTTGTTTATCAGGTAGGGGCGATAAGGATATTGACTACGTTTACGAAAACTACGGTTGTGGCGAAAAATTCTTTAATAAATAATCATTAAATTACAAAAGGCTTACGAACTCGTAAGCCTTTTATGGTTAATTAACCTTTTGAGCAAAATGCTAAATAGGTAATTTAACGTTTGGAATTAAAATTTATGTGTAAATTAATTTTAAAATAAAGATATGGCGTAGCAATAATCAAATTGCTACGCCATTAAATTCACACTACCTTTTAATTATAGCATAAAAAACACACAATGTAAATAGGGTTTTTGAAAATAAAGTAGTGTAAAATTTTTTAAAAATATATTGACACAAACGCCAACGTATTTTATAATAAAGATACAAAGAGGGAGGAATTACCAATGAATAAGTAACCTAATATTAGTTTTAATAAGGAGGTTGTAAATATGATTTACGTAACTTCAGTTAAAAAATTTAGGAGAATTAAAGGCTAAATAAGGAGAACTCCAATGAACTATTTTATTAATAACTAAACGCAAAACTCTTTCAATTGGGCGCTATTGAGCGCAAGGTTATTTTAAATGAAAGTATAAAGCGCAGTCTGAACTTAATATATTTTTTAAAGCGATAGCAAAACTGCTATCGCTTTTTCTAAAATTTATAACATTTAGTCATTTATTTTGGTTTTAGTATCTAATAAAAGTTCATCGTCGTTAGTTCCGGTATATGAGTTTTTGAAGAATACAAAGTAAACAATAATACCAACAGCCATTAATAATATAGCACCAATAACAATCCACACGAAATTAAGGTTTTTAGAACCGTATTCGTCAAATTTAGCGATAACGCCAAAGATTTCTAAAAGAAGTATTAAAATTGGAGTAACGTATTTAACCATAACGGCAAACACTTTAGTTGCAGGGCCTAAATCAAGCCCGTCTTCTTTTAAGGTACGGCAAGTGTTCATAGGGTTAAGTCTTTTAACAAGCGGTCCTTTTTCTATAAGCCAACCAATTACAATACAACTTATGCAAGCGCCAACAGGCATAAGTACAGTGTTAGTAATTTCGTCAAAGAAAGTTAAAATATCAAAGCCGAAAAGGTGAATAGCACCGTCAAAAGCGCCACCTACTGACCAGGCAACAGGGATAGAAACTAAGAAGCATATAAACGCAAGTATAATAGTTGCATTTTTTCTTTTAACTTTAAATTTTTGAATAACGAATTGAGTTGCAACTTCTAAAAGAGAAATAACTGAAGTAAGTGCAGCAATCGTTACCATAGCAAAGAACATAAACGATACTATTTGACCGAACCAGCCAAGGCTTTCAAATACCTGTGGTAAAGTTTGATACATAAGGCCAACGCTTTGTAAAGCAACGCCACTACCTTCTTTAAACGCTTCAGGGTTAAAGTGACCAATAGAAGTAAAGATGGCAAGACCTGCAATGAGTGCAACCATTGTGTCAAAAATACAAACCATTATTGCAGATTTACCTATTTTAATTTCTTCACCGGTGTAAGAGCCGTATGCAATCATAATACCCATACCTAACGATAAAGAGTAGAACGCTTGTCCCATAGCGGCAAGTACGCCTTCAAAACCAAGTTTACTAAAGTTAGGGTTAAGATAGAAGTTAAGACCTTCTGAAACGCCAGAGCCTAAAGTAAGTGCGTAAATTGCAATTAATACTACGATTATAAACAATGCAGGCATTAAAATTTTAGATGCTTTTTCAATACCACCTTTAACGCCACCCATAATGATTATTGCAGATATTAATAAAAATATAACTGTAAAAATAATAGGCATATAAGGGTTAGATATAAACGAACCAAAAGAATTTGCGTTTATTAAAGCTTCATTTGTTTGAAATGAGTTTACTGCAAACCTAACAGTCCAACCACCTAATACTGAATAGTAGCAAATAATAAAGGTAGGTATTATAATTGCAAGCATACCTGCCCAACCCATGTTTTTATTTATCTTTTTAAATGCGGTTATAGTGTTCGCTTGAGAACGTTTGCCTATATAAATTTCTGCAATCATTGCAACAATACCAATGAATAATACGCATAAAATATATACTAATACGAAAGCAGCACCACCGTATTTAGCAGTTTTGTAAGGGAATCCCCAAAGGTTGCCAAGACCTACTGCCGAGCCTGCCGCAGCAAGAATAAAACCTATACCACTGGCAAATCCATTTTTCTTTTTAACGTTTTCCATAAATATCTCCTTAAACTTTAGTACTAAAAAACATTATATAATATTATACCAAAAATTCATGCAAATAGCAATAGTTAACATTAAAAATATTATTATAAAAATTTTATCAAAAAGTATAAAACACTTTACAAATTCAACCTAAAATGGTAAAATTTATAAAAAGGAGATAAAATGAGTACTATAAATATAATAGAAAAGATAAAAAGTGAAAAAAAACTTTTAAAAATGACTAATGCCGAACTATCTATAAAAAGTGGTGTTGCGCTTGGAACGCTTAATAAAATTCTTTCATTTAAAACGGGTAGTATTAAAACTCAAACTTTAAATAAGATATTAGAAGCGTTAAAAACTTCTAAAGGGGTGAATTCCGTTTCTATAAAAGATAATAAATTTGGTTTTGTTAAGGTTGCAACTTATTCGCCTGAAGTTAGGGTTGCTGACGTTTCGTTTAATCTTTCTAAAATAAAAGAAGGTATTGAAATGGCAAGTGAAAGGGGGGTAAATTTATTAGTTTTTCCCGAACTTTCCATATCAGGTGCTACTTGCGGGGATTTGTTTTTTCAAGACGCGTTACTTATATCTTGTAAAAACGCTTTAATTGACCTTTTAAAATTTACTTTAGATAAAGAAATGCTAATTTTTGTTGGTATGCCACTTAAAGTTTATGGTAAAATTTGCAACGTTGCCGTGGCTATTTCTAAAGGTGAAATTTTAGGGTTTACGCCTAAAAACCTTTTATCTAATGATGAATTAAGATATTTTTCCGTGTTTAACGGTGAAGAAATTAAGTTTTTAGACAAAATTTATCCGTGCTCTCAAAACGTTGTATATTCTTCAAAAGATATAGAAAACTTCACGGTTGCAACTAAAATAGGAAACGAACACTTTTCTAATAATTCGCCGTCTTACAATGGCAGTGCAAACGATGCGTTTATAGTTGTAAACTTATCGGCAAGTAACGAACTTATAGGCAGGGCGGAATATAGGCGCAATTTTATTAAAATTATATCAAGTTCAAATAATTTAGCGTACGTTTATGCTAACGCTGGGTTTGGGGAATCTACGACGGATTTAGTTTATTCCGGTCATAGTATTATTTGTGAAAAAGGCGAAATTTTAAATGAAAGCGTACTTTTTGAAAATTCACTTATCGTGTCTGATATAGACGTTGATTTTTTGGCATTTGAAAGAAGTAAATCTAATATTAACGTTGTTTTAGATAATTCTACTACAAATAAATTCGTTGAATTTTCGTTAAATCACGGTGAATTTGCACTTGATAGAAAGTTTAGGGAAATGCCTTTCGTTCCCCAAAACGACGACGGTAGGTTTGAACTTATTTTAAAAATGCAAGCAAGCGCACTACAAAAAAGAATAAGGCACGTAAATCCTAAAACTTTAGTTTTAGGTGTTTCAGGTGGGCTTGATAGTACTTTAGCACTTTTAGTAGCAGTTAGGGCAATAAAGAGCGAAAATAGAGATGTAAAAGATATAATAGCCGTAACTATGCCGTGCTTTGGAACGACTTCTAGAACTAAAAACAACGCAACGGTATTAGCAGAAGCGCTTGGCGTTACTTTAAAGGAAATAAATATTAAAGCGTCGGTACTTCAGCATTTTAAAGACATTGGGCAGGACGAAAATTTAACCGACGTAACGTACGAAAACTCTCAAGCACGTGAAAGAACGCAAGTTTTAATGGATATTGCTAACAAAACCGGTGGAATAGTAATAGGAACGGGCGATTTAAGTGAACTTGCGCTAGGCTGGGCGACTTATAACGGCGACCATATGAGTATGTATTCGGTAAATTCTTCTATTCCTAAAACGCTTATTAGGTACTTAGTCGATTACGAAGCAAAAACGTCTAATAAAGTTGTTAAAAACACTTTAAAAGATATTTTAGATACTCCCGTATCGCCAGAACTTATCCCACCTAAAGACGGTGAAATTTCTCAAAAAACCGAAGATATAGTAGGTCCGTATTTACTTCACGATTTTTATTTGTATTACGCAATAAGGCGTGGATTTAAGCCGTCAAAAATCTATTTTATTGCGAAGAATACTTTTAACGGCAAATTTTCAAGTGAAGAACTCTATAAATGGCTTAAAAATTTCTATAATAGGTTTTTTACTCAACAATTTAAACGCTCTTGCGTGCCAGACGGTGTTAAAATTGGAAGCGTAGGTTTTTCACCAAGGGGTGATTTTATGATGCCGAGCGATGCAAATAGAAAAGAATGGTTAAACGAACTTGAAAATATTGAAATTTAAAAAAATAGGCATAGCAATTATTTCGCTATGCCTATTTTTAGTTGAGTATTTAAGTTTAATTACATAAATGCTACAGTTAAGAAGTTGAATAAAGACATAAGTCCTACGCCAGAAAGTCCAATCGCGCCAATAAGCAAGATTACCCAACAACAAACGGTGTGTAAAGTGTCGGTTGCACGGCTTATAAAGAAAGCAAGCCAAATGAACATCCAAATAAGCCATAAAACTGCGAGCATTAAATTTCCTGCAATAAAATAATAAATTGCAAGAGCAAGCGCAATTATGGTAATAAAGGCACTAAACCATCCGAAACTTTCTTCAGACAAATCCCAAATACAAATTCCCGCTAAATAAAAATGTGTTACGCCAAAAAGAAGGAGTGAAGCGTATCCGAGATAGGACGCAGTATCAACCGCAAGAAATATGCCGTAAATACTAAGTATTGATACGATAAAACCTGCTAAAACGTTCATAACGACTATTTCGTTATTGTCGTTTTCTTGAGTGAGAGGTAAAAAGCCGTTTAAAAACATGGCAATACCACTAAAAATTAAACTAATTGCAAACATATTTAATTCTCCTTTTAATCGTATGATTGCCTAAAAGTTTAATTTTAATACACGTTTTTAAAAAAAATTAAAATAAAAAAACTTCAAGCCACAACTTGAAGTTTTTAAAATTAATTTTCGCTATCTTCTATAATAATAGTCGTTGATTTAGAAAAACGCTTAACGGAAGATATTCCGTTTTCACATTTTGCTTTGCTAGAGTAATCTTCGCTTACGCAAAGTAAACGGTTAGTTGAAGTAAAAATTTTATAATGATAATGACCGTACTTATCAAGGCTTATAGCAACGTTTCCCGCTTCAATATTTTTCTTTAACGTTTCAATTCCATTTTTGAGACTAGATAGGGTAGTATACGATTCGGTTTTTAAAAGTATTCCACCGTTAGACGCCGTTAATTCAGCAAAATATTTATTCTCACTTTTCTTTATTTTCCATTTACCCGTATATTCTCTTGAAGGCTTTACAGTTTCTAAACTCTTTTTAGCGGACGTTTTCTTTTTGGTTTGAGTAGATTTTTTGGTCGCAACTTCTTTTTCTTCTTTAGTTGTGGCTACTTCTACTATTGCTTCTTGTTTTTCTTCTTTTACGGCTTTATTATTAATGGTAATGGGATTAGATTGTTTATCTTCTTTTTTGCTCTTTGAATTTGTTGATAAAAGTTCGTACAACGTATCTTTATCTGCAACGTTTTGAGAGATGTTATCTATTTCTTCAGGAGTTAAAGATTTTACTGCATTTTCTGCGTTCTTTTTATACATCTCGTCTTCTTTCTTGGTTTTGCGTATTTGCGCTATAATTATTGCAGTAACTATTAGTACGGAAAACAAAATAACCGCTATTATAATTACGTAAAAATGATTATGATATAAATTAGTAAAAAAGTCTATTATCTTATCCATATAACACCTTATATATTAAATATAATATTATTTTATTACTTTTTAGAAAAATAGTCAATCGATAATGTTGCAAATTTTAGGTAAAAATGGTAAAATTATTTAATAAGGGAGCCATTAGGAATGATTAGGGAAAATTTTAATGTATATAAAGCGATAATAGTAGGGGCTGGAATGAGTGGACTCACCGCTTCAATAATTTTATCAAAGCGTTTTTTTGGCAAAGATATTGCGCTTATTGAAAGGCTTGATAGGGTTGGTAAAAAAATTCTTTCAACGGGAAACGGTCAATGCAATTTAACTAATTTAGATAGTTCATTTTGTCATTATCACTCTGGTTTAGACGGTTTTTTTGTTCCTACGTTAGAAAAGTTTTCAAACTTAAAGATGATTGAATTTTTTAATGAACTTGGCGTTTTAACTACCGTTAGCGATAATAAAGTTTACCCAATTTCTAAACAGGCAAGTAGTGTTTTGGACGCTTTAAGGTTTAAAATTGATAATCTTAACGTAGATACTTTTTTAGGCTCTAAAGTCATAAAGGCAGAAAAGCAAAAACACTTTATAGTAACTTTAGAAAACGGCCAGGTTTTATATGGTGAAAATCTTATAATTGCAGTTGGTGGAAAGTCGGCTCCACACCTAGGAACTGACGGGTCATCTTACGATTTAATCACGTCGTTTGGGCATAAATTAACTAAACTTTACCCATCTTTAGTTCAACTTAAAACGGATAAAAACTCAATTAAGGGAATGAAGGGGTTAAAACTAACGGCGAACGTTAAAGCCGTATCTAACGGTAAAGTTTTAGTAGAAAAGAAAGGAGAAGTGTTATTCACGGATTACGGTGTTAGCGGAAACGCTATATTTTACGCGTCTTCCTACGTCGTTGATAAAAAGGCTAAACTCGTTCTTGATTTAGTTCCTGAACTAACTCAAAGCGAACTAATTAACTTCTTAGAGAAAAAGCAAAGTATTTGCAGTTATTTAACTGTTGAAAATATGTTGTCTGGAATAATAAACAATAAAATCGGAAGTGCAATACTAAGAAATAGTGGCAAATTTAATTTAAACCAATCAATTACGAAAGTTAATATTAAAGATATTGTTAATTTTTTAAAAAATTATGAATTAGAAGTTGTTGGGAGTATGGGTTTTGATTATTCTCAAGTAACAAAAGGTGGTATTGACGTAATTGATATAAATAGGGAAACATTAGAAAGTAAACTTATAAAAGGTCTTTATTTAGCGGGCGAAGTTTTAGACGTTGACGGTGATTGTGGTGGCTACAATCTTTGGTGGGCGTTTTCATCGGCATTAGTGGTAGCAAACAGTATCAAGTAGTATGAAAAGAATATCTAACGTAAAGGTTTTAGTTGGTGCAAGTAATGAAGATATTTTACTTGCTGTTGCAAAAAAAGCAAATATAAAACCAAATAAAATTAAATATTTTAAGATTATAAAAAAGTCGCTTGACGCAAGGCGTAAAAACGATATTTTTTATAACGTAACGGCAGATATAAGCGAAAGCCCTGTAAATTTAACTAAAAGGGAATATAAAAAAGTATCAAGCAAGGCAAAAGTTTTGGTAGTTGGTGCAGGCCCTGCCGGACTTTTTTGCGCTTTAGAACTTTTGCGCTACGGTCTTAACGTAACGCTTATCGAAAGGGGTAAAAAGGTAGAAGAAAGGCAAAAATCCGTTGAAGAGTTTATTAAAAATAGAGTTTTAGATGAAGACTCAAATATACAATTCGGCGAAGGTGGAGCAGGCGCTTTTTCGGACGGAAAGTTAAACACGGGCGTTGGTGGAGAACTTGCCCGTGAAGTTGTTTTAGACTTTGTAAAGTTTGGTGCGCCTAGCGAAATTGAATATTTAAATAAACCACACGTTGGAAGTGATAATTTAAAAACTGTCGTTAAAAATATCAGAGAAGAAATTATACGCTTAGGTGGAGAAGTATTGTTCTCTACTAAACTTACTGATTTTAGTTTAAAGAACGGCAAGATAGATAGCGTTACGTACGGTGGTAAAGTAGAAAAATTTGACGAAGTAGTTTTAGCCGTTGGGCATAGCGCAAGGGATATTTATAGCCTTGTTTTAAATAAAAATATATTTATCGAGCCTAAAGATTTTGCAGTAGGTTTTAGGATAGAACATTTAAGAAGTGATATAAATATTGCGCAGTACGGCGAAAAGTACGCAAATCTTTTATGTATGCCAACTGCCGATTATAAATTAACTTCATCTTTTAACGGTAGGGGTATTTTCACTTTTTGTATGTGCCCGGGTGGTTACGTTATGCCGTCGTCATCTAATAAAAATACCGTTGTGGTTAACGGTATGAGCAATTACGCTAGAGACGCTATTAATTCTAACTCGGCAATAATAGTGCAAGCAAAAACTAGCGATTTTTCGAGTGGACCTTTAGGTGGTGTCAAATTCCAAGAAGAACTTGAAAATTTAGCGTTTAAACTTGGTGGAGAAGATTATTCTGCACCCGTATCACTCGTTGGCGATTATTTAAAGGGTAAAACTTCTAGTGATTTCGATAGCGTAATTCCAAGTTATGAAATAGGGGTAAAAAGGGTAAACTTAAACGGGCTTCTTCCTAAAAATATAGACGACTGTTTGCATTTTGCCATAACTGATATGGGTAAAAGATTAAAGGGCTTTGATAAGTACGATAGCGTTTTAACGGCCGTAGAATCAAGAACTTCTTCGCCCGTTAGAATTTTAAGAAACGAAAATTTAACTAGCGTTAGCGCGTCTAACTTATATCCTTGCGGGGAAGGTTGCGGATACGCTGGCGGTATTACTAGCGCGGGAGCAGACGGAAAACGCGTGGCTTTAAAAATAGTTGAAAAATATAGAAAGCATTGACAAAAAGTTTAAATGCGTTTATAATTATAAAAAATTATATTTTAAACAAATTATAATGTTAAAAAATTATCCTGTAAAGATTTTTATTAAAATCATTTCAAACGGCGCTTGCCAAAATCAAAATTTCCAAGCAGTTTTAAATCAATCTAATAATTTATCTAGAATATCGTATGACGAGATTTATGAAAATGAAAAGATAAATACTTCTTTTTCAATTTTGTCAGACAATTCTTTGCGTATCATAAAAAAGGGCGCATATTCTTACGTTTTAAATTTAAAGCAAGGTGAGACTGAGACTTTTAATTTAAATTACGGGGGTTACGCTGTCGATTACAAATGCCAAACTAAAAGGGTAAAAATATCGCTTAGCGATGAAAAGATTGAAATTTACGCCCATTATTTACTTATTTCAGGTAGTGAAAAAATATCAAATAAAATTTATTTAACGGTTATTAAATAGGAGTATTATGACCATTTCTTATTTTGGCCATTCGTTTTTATTATTAGAAGGAATGGATTATTCTATTGCTTTAGACCCGTACGGAGATATAGGTTTAGAAATACCTAGCATTTTAGCAGATTACGTTTTTTGCTCTCACTCTCATTACGACCATAATAACGAGTCTGCAGTTAAAAATGCTAAGCGAGTTAAAAGCAGTGAAACTTTTAAAATTATAAAAACTTATCACGATGATAGTTTCGGTGCGCTTAGAGGTAGTAACGACGTTTTGCTTTTTACGTTAGACGGGCTTAAAATAGCCTTTATGGGAGACTATGGTGAAAGCGATAATAAAGAAGTTATAAATCTTTTAAAGGGCGTTGATATTTTATTTATTCCAATAGGTGGAACTTATACTATCGACGCTAAAACCGCTAAGTATTATATAGATAAAATAAAGGCTAAGACCGTTATTCCCATACATTATAAAATAAAGGGTTCAACCGTTGATATTGACGATATAAACGTTTTTTTAAAGCAAGTTGACGGTTATAAAAAAGTGGCTAGTCCATATAATTATAATAACGATTCGGGCATTATAGTATTAAAGCCTATAAAGGAGAATTAAATGTATAGAAAAGAAGAACTTGAAATGCTTGGTGTTGAAGAACTTCGCGATATAATGCGTTCTTTCGGTGGTACGCCAAGGCTTATAAACAAAAAGAGTTTAATTGAAAATATTTTATTGTTGCAAACGGGGGAAAAACAACCCGATAAGCGCAATTTGGGAAGAAAACCAAGAAAAGAAAAGGATTCAAATAAAGAAATCTTTTACGTAAAAGATGAAAATTTAGACGTTTTGGTTAGCGAGAGTGAAGAGTCTAGCAGCTATGAATTTACTGAATTTCAAGGTGGTAAAGTATCGGGAATTATGGAATTTCACGAGCAAGGCTATGCTTTTTTGCGTGGGGATAACTATGAAGCAAATTTATCAACCGACGTTTACGTATCTAAAAACACTATAAAGTATTTTCATTTAAGAAGGGGCGATTTTGTTGAAGGCGTTGCTGAAAAGTCCAAAGATAATAGTTCTCCGTCGCTTAAAAGCATAATAAAACTTAACGGTAAGGAATACGACCAAAACGCAAAAAGGCCGTATTTTGACGATTTAATGCCTTGTTATCCTAACGAAAGAATTACTTTAGAACTTGACGGGCATAGTGATGATATTTCAATAAGAGCGATTGATATTTTAAGTCCAATAGGCAAAGGTCAACGTGGGCTTATAGTTGCTCCACCAAAGGCGGGTAAGACCACCTTACTTAAAAAGATTGCTAACTCTATTGAAGAAAAGCATAAAAATATCAAACTCATTATACTTCTTATTGACGAGCGCCCCGAAGAAGTAACGGATTTTAAACGCTCGGTAAAAAGTGAAGTAATATATTCTACGTTCGACGAGTCTCCCGACCATCATATTAGGGCTGCAGAACTAGTTTTAAATAGAGCAAAACGTTTAGTTGAAGAAGGGCAAGACGTAGTAGTTTTATTAGACTCAATAACTAAACTCACTAGGGCTTATAATACTTTAGTTCCTCCAAGTGGCAAAACGTTATCAGGTGGTATTGACCCGATTGCTTTACTTGCGCCTAAAAAATTCTTCGGTGCGGCAAGAAACATTGAAAACGGTGGTAGTTTAACCATTTTATCTACTGCGCTAATTGATACGGGCTCTAAAATGGACGACGTTATTTACGAAGAATTTAAAGGCACGGGCAATATGGAAATTATATTATCGCGCGAACTTTCCGAAAGGCGTATTTTCCCTGCTATTGACCTTTATCGTTCGGGAACGAGAAGAGAAGACCTTCTTTTAACTGAAAAGGAATACGAAGCAAGTTATTCGGTAAGAAGATATTTAGATAGGGATTTAAACGCTTCGCAAAACCTAATTGATATGCTTAAAAGAACTAAATCTAATAGTGAGTTCGTTGAAAAAGCACCTATTTGGTGTAAAATGATGAGCGACTAATTTAAGGTTTGAAGAACTTAGAGTAAAATTTTTTACAAATTTCTATATTCATTCTTTCGGGGTGAAATTGTACGCCAAAAACTTTATGGTGTTTGTGAGAAATTGCTTCAATAGTTCCATCTTTAGAGTACGCTTCTATTTGCAAGCCGTTACCTAAAACTTTAATTCTTTGCTTGTGCATTGAATTAACTGTAACCGATTCGCCGTTTTTTAAAGTTATTTTATGTAAAATATCTTTACTAAAAGTATAGTGAGTGTTTATTGCGCTATTTGGTATGCTTTCTAAACTTCCGTTAAAAAACACGTTTATTACTTGCATACCTTTACATATGCCGACTACTTGTTTGTTGTTTTTAATACATTCTTTAAGTAGATACATTTCGGAAATATCCGTTAAATAATCGCAATTATCGTAAGGTTTTAACGCTTCTCCATAAAATGCAGGGCAAATGTTACCGCCACCGGTTAAAAGCAGTGCGTCGCACTCGTTAAATTTAGATAAATCTTTAGTTAAAATCGGTGTGGAATTAACCGATAAAACGGCTTTAACGTAACTTGATAATATATATCCGTTATCATAAATAAATACTTTCATAATATATTTTATTACAATTAATAAAAAGGGGTTAATATGACTTACAAAAAATTTAATACCATAGGAATGGTCGTTGCTATGGATAAAGAGATAAAACCGTTTTTTTTAAAATTTGGCGAAAACGTCGTAGAAAAAACCGTAGGTGGCTATAACGTTTTTGAGTGCTCAATAGAAAATAAAAAAGTATACCTTATTAAAAGTGGAATCGGCGAGATTTACGCGTCGGCGGCAACGGAAATTTTAATTAGCGTGTTTAACTGTGAATTAATAGTTAATTTCGGTGTGTGTGGTAGTTTAAAAGATAGTATTTCGGTGTGCGAAACGGTAATAGTTAACGGTGTAGTTCACTATGATTTTGACCTATCTGATATTGACGACGTAAAGGTCGGCGAATATCCTAATTACGACGTTATTTTAAAACCTAGCGAAGAACTCGTTAACTTGGCTTTAAGTGTAAATAATAACGTTAAAACTGCCGTTTGTGCTTCGGCGGACAAGTTTGTTTCTAAAAAAGAAATTAAAGAAAAATTAGTTAGCGATTTTAATGCTGACGTTTGCGATATGGAATGTGCAGGAGTTTTATTAACTTCGTTAAACGCAAAGATTCCTACGCTTATTATTAAAGCAGTTTCTGACGGAACTGGGGGAGCAGAAGAGTTTAACCGTAGAGTTAACGAAGCGTGCAAAGTTTATTTAGATACTATAAAAGCAATTTTAGAAAGGATTTAAAAATGATAAGAGCAGAAAGTTATTACGATAAAGAAAAAATAGTTAAAATGTCTAAAAAGGTTCAATTAAAAGCGATAATTTCATCGCTTATATTATCGCTAGTTATGCTCGCTATGGGCGTTCTAAATATTGTAACTGCCGTAACTAGTGAAAAAATTAACGTGTTTTCGCTTATAGTTGGCATTATCGTTAGTTTATTTGCGTTTTATCCAATAATTAGCGTTATAAAAACCAATAAAGGTAGCGTAGAAAAGGCCGTTTACGATATGAACGTGCAAAATAGCCCCGTAGTTATTAACTACGAATTTAAAGAAAAGCGTATTGAAATTAGTTTAACTCAAGACGGTGTTACTAAATTAGATACTTTAATGATGAAAAACGTTGATAAGGTTAGAACTGATAAAAACGGCATTGCCATTTACGTTCAAAACGGCGATATGTATTATATATCTAACGACGATTTTATTGAGGGCAGTAGAGAAAAATTAATATCTTTATTTGCGCGCAGTAAGGTGCAAATTAAATAATTAATCATTTTTAACCTTCTTCATTAATAAAATGTATTATTTGGAGAAGGTTTTGAATAATAAAAAAGTAAAATTAATATCAAATTTGATTATCGCTATAGTAATAATCGGCGTTTTTTTAGTGGGGTTTTTACCTGAAAAAAGCGTTACCATTTCTAGTGAAGGCAGTTATAACGCCATTTATAACGGAAGCCAAGAACTTAACAACGTTTCAATAATGATAAACGTATACGAAAATACCGAAGTCGTAACAAAAATGCTAGAACTGTTTAAAGAAAAAGAGGTAAAAGCGACGTTTTTTGTTGGTGGCTGTTGGGCAGATGATAATGGCGCAATTCTTAAAGAGATAATATCTCAAGGTCACGAACTAGGAAATCACGGTTATTTTCATAAGGACCATAAAAAACTTAGCGAAAGTGGTAATTATAACGAAATAAATAATTGTGATAAAATCGTTTATGCGTTAACTGGTTATAAAATGACGTTGTTTGCACCACCGTCTGGCGCTTTTTCAAAAAACACGCTAAAGGCTAGTAAGAGTCTTAATTATAAAACTATAATGTGGTCTAAAGATACTATTGATTGGCGCGATAGCGATGAAAGTTTGATATATACTAGAGCGACTAAAAATTTAAAAAACGGCGATTTTATTTTAATGCACCCTAAAACTCATACGCTAAACGCTCTACCAAAAATAATTGATACGATAAAAGAAAAAGGATATAATTTAGTAACGGTTACAGAGTGTTTGAATAATAATTTGTAAAAAACTACTAATATTAAATTTAAGGATTATGGACAGTATAAAAAAATTTAAAAATGGATTAACGTTAATTGTGAGTGAGGGAGGTGCGCTTTCATCATCTTTTGCTATAATGATAGGCGCAGGCTCAATTAACGAAAGGGAAGACAATAACGGTATTTCCCATTATATAGAGCATATGAATTTTAAAGGCACTAAAGATTATTCTTCCTTTGATATTTCAAATTTAATGGACTTAAACGGCGCTAATTACAACGCTTACACGTCTACTGAAACTACCTGCTTTCACGCTCAAACTATCGTAGATAATTTAGAAAGCACTTTTAAAATAATGAGTGAAATGGTGTTTTCATCTATTTATGACGATGAAGAAGCAAAAAGAGAAAAAGACGTTATAATAGAAGAAATAAATATGAGTGAAGATAGCCCTGAAGACGTTTGCTCGGATTTATCGTGCACTGCGTTTTTTGGGAGCGACGGATATGGTAGAACTATTTTAGGTAGTCCTAAAAACGTTGCGTCTTTTACAAAAGATGACGTAAAAAAATATTTAAGCGATAATTACGTTTCTGAAAACGTCGTTATAACTTTTGCAGGAAACGTTACTTTAAGTGGATGCGAAAAACTCGTTGAAAAATACGTAATGCCACTAATAAAGGAAGGGAAACCTAAAAAAATTCCCGAACACAATATTCAAAATAAAAGGCAAAATTTAGCAAAAAATAAGGACATAGAGCAAGTGCATTTTTGCTTAAAATTTCCATCAATATCTTACGTTAACGACGATAGAATCAAAAGCGAAATGGCGTTATCGATACTTGGGGGAAGTATGTCGAGTAGGCTTTTTAGAAAGGTAAGGGAAGAACTCGGGCTTGCGTATTCCGTTTATAGTTACGCGTCAAGATTTAAAGACGTGGGCGTTGCTAATATTTATACTGCACTTAATAGTGAAAAGGTAGATTTAGGATTTAATGCCGTGCTTGAAACTGTTCAAGATATGGTAAAAAACGGCATAACCGATGAAGAATTTTTAAAAGTTAAAAATACGTTAAAAGCGTCTACTGTGTTTTCACTTGAAAAGCCTACTTCAAAGGTGCAACTTTTTTCTAGGTATTATTTAATGACGGGTAAACTTTATAATTATGAAGAAAGAATTAAAAAAGTAGACGAAGTAACTAAAAAAGACGTTGAAGAAGCGATAAAAGAGTTTAATAAATTCGATATGGCTACGGCAATAGTAGGAAGAAACGTTAAGCCTTTAAAAGTATAAAAAATTCGTGCAAAAGCACGAATTTTTTAAATTGTAGTAGATGAATTATTGCATGAATTCCCACATAAGCACGCAGTGGTAGATAGTAGCGCAAGAAGTAATAAAAGTTGAGTAGTAGTTATAGTTCCATTTGCGCTTAAAAGTAGTAATAAACCAATTAAAGCAATATTAATAGTATTCATAATTCTCCTTTTTACAATATCATTATTTATATTACAATATGCGACATTTTTCTAAAAATGAATAAGTTGACATATTTACCTTTGTTTATTATGATATGAGTGTAAGGTTAAATCTTATAGTAAAGTTATAAAAGGCGGTGATTTTATGGATAATCAATGCGTTTTACTACTTGACAAAAGGACACAAGGGCTAATTAGTGATTACGTTCCGTCCGACGATATACTATCTGAACTTGTAGGATTTTTCGGTATTTTTGCAGATATAACTAGGCTTAGAATATTATCTGCGCTTGCAATTTCCGAAATGTGCGTAACGGATATATCAGTTATGCTTAGTTTAAATCAAACGACTGTATCACATCAGTTAAGGCTCCTAAAAGACCTAGGAGCAGTAAGATACAAAAGGCAGGGTAAAATAGTTTTCTACTCTCTTAAAAACGAACTTATAAACGACGTGCTTTTAAAAGGCGTAGAGTTTTTAGGTTATTAAAAAATTAAACGGCGCTAGTTAGCGCCGTTTGTCATTTGTTACTTGCAACCGCAACCGCCTATGCTAAAAGGCTTTTGGTTTCCGCCCTTATTACAACAACATAAAAGAAGAAGTATGATAGGAAGAATAGCCGAACAGCCACAAATTTTATCAATTATTCCGTTTAAACAGCCGTTACCACAAAGGCATAAAACTAATAAAATGATAAGTATGTACAAACAGCAGTTGTCATTGTTAAAACCAAAATAGTTCATCATATAAATTTCTCCTAAATAATTTTTGATATTGCTATCACTATATAATACTCAAAATTAGCAAAAAATGTGAATCAGTAGTTGATTTTTAAAAATAAATATATTAAAATATATTATACGAACACCTTTTAGGGTTCGATACTTATATATTTTTTATTTTTTCTTACGGATACCCTTTACGGGATTCGATTGGAGGCTAATATGGAAAAATTTACTGCTAAAAAAATCGCTTATTACGGCGTATTGTCGGCAATGATGTTTGTGTTCTTGCTGATAGAAACTTATCTTTTAACGATTGCGTTCGGCGCTTTAACTCCTGCAATATTAACGTTGCCACTTGCCGTTTCGCTATCGCTTTTTTTAGGTAAAAGAGGAATGTTTGTTGGTGGAATAATATTTGGTTGTTGTTCTTTCTTTCTTGCAGTGATAATTGCAAATCCTGTATTTATTAATCCACTAATTTCAATTTTGCCAAGAATTTTTATTGGCGTCGTTGCTTATTTTGCTTTTTTATTAGCAAATAAACTTTTTAAGAAAGAGACGGTTGCTTATTCTATTGGTGGGGCATTTGGTATACTTGCTAATACTGTTTTAACTATTTTTATGCTTTGGGTGTTTAATTATAGTTCGTTAGCGGCAGTTTTTACAACTATTATGTCGATTAACTTTGTAGGCGAACTTATAGGGGCGATAATTTTAGTTCCTATTTATATAAAAATTTTAAAGAAGGTAAATAAAAGTTTATGATTTTATGTATCGACGTAGGTAATACGAATATTAAATATGCAGTGTTTGACGGTAAAACGTTAAAGGCGTCTTATAGGGTGTCTTCACGCCACTCACGTACTGCCGACGAGTACGGTGCAACGCTTATAAACTTACTATCAAGTTCTAATATTAGTAGAAGTGATATAGATGGGATTATTATGTCGTCGGTTATTCCGTCGCTTAACTATACTATAAGCCATATGTGCGAATATTTCTTTGGCATTTCTCCGTTTATGATTGGTGCAGGTATTAAAACAGGGCTTAACATTAAGGCGGATAATCCTAAAGAAGTAGGCGCAGATATTATCGTTAATAGCGTAAGCGCGTATAAGCGTTACGGTGATGGTAATCCTATGGTTGTTATCGACTTTGGCACGGCTACGACTTTTGATATAATTTCAGGAAACGGCGAACTACTTGGCGTTGTAATTGCTCCGGGTATAAAAACTGCTCTTGAAGGCTTGGTTTCTAATACTGCGCAACTACCTATGATTGAACTTGAAGCGCCAAAGTCGGTTATTGGTAAAAATACCGTTTCTTGTATGCAAGCAGGTGTTATTTTCGGCTTTGCAGGGCTCGTTGAAAATATTATTAAAAAGATTAAAGAAGAACTTAACGTAGACGATATTAGCGTTATCGCAACGGGTGGTATGGGCGAAATCATTGCTAAAGAAGTATCTTGTATTACAAAAATTGATAGAATGCTTACGCTCGAAGGGTTAAGGCTTATATATGAAATGAATAAAGGCGGTAATAAATCTTGACGAAAAAAGTTAAAATCGGTAATTTATATATCGGTGGTGGCGAAAGGGTATTAGTTCAGTCGATGACTAACGTTAAAACCGAAAAAATAGACGAAGTAGTATCGCAAATTAATGCTTTAGCATTAAACGGTTGCGATATCGTTCGACTTGCCGTTAAAGATGAAAAAGACGCTGAAGCAATAAAAATTATAAAATCTAAAACTAGCGTTCCACTCGTTGCCGATATACATTTTGATTATCGCTTAGCAATAAAGTCTATTGAAAACGGTATTGATAAGGTTAGAATTAACCCCGGTAATATTGGAAGTGAAGAAAACATTAAAAGGGTGGCGGACTGTTTAAAGCAGTACAAAGTTCCTGTTAGAGTTGGCTCGAACACGGGTAGTATTGAAAAGGAATTTTTATCTAAGTACGGCAAAAATGAAATTTCACTCGTTGAAAGCGCCTTAAAAAACGTTTACGCGCTTGAAAAATACGGTGTTGAAAATATAGTTATTTCAACTAAAGCGAGCGACGTTAATTTAACTATAAAAGCGTATGAGTATTTATCTAAAAAGACTAATTATCCACTTCATATAGGAGTTACAGAAGCGGGCACTTATGAAAATGGAATTATAAAAAGTAGCGTTGCAATAGGCTCGCTTTTATTAAAGGGAATAGGCGATACCATAAGGGTAAGTTTAACTGCAGACCCAATTAAAGAGCCTATCGTTGCAAAAAAGATATTGCGCTCGGTTGGGCTTGAAAAAGACTACGTTGAAATTATTTCTTGCCCCACTTGTGGTAGAACGGAATACGATTCAATCGGTCTTGCCGAGAGAATAGAAAATCTTACAAAAGATATAAAAAAACCACTCAAAATAGCCGTTATGGGTTGCGTTGTTAACGGTCCTGGCGAAGCGAAAGACTGCGACCTTGGAATAGCAGGGTCTAAAGATTTTTGCGTTATATTTAAAAAGGGTGAAGTGTATAAAAAAGTGCCTTTTAATTTAGCAGAAGAAGAATTTGTTAAGGAAATAAAAGAAATTGAAAAACGCTTGTGATTTACTGTTTGATACTTTAAAATCGTTTGATAATAATTTAGGAGATTTGCGCCTTAAAAGTGCAGTCTTTTTTGAAGATTCTAATATTTTAGAAGTTGAAGCGATAAGCGACGTTGCAGTTAGTATCGAAGGTAAAAATTTTATTATAAAATCTTTAAACGAAAGGCTAGAAGGTTTAACCAAAATTAATCTTTTAATAAAAAAATCTATATGCGATAAAGAACTTGCAAGCCGTGTAATTATAGATTATATAAAAGAGAAATGTTTTCATATTTCGCATTTAATTAGTGATGAAAATATTAAAATTTTATCAGTAAATAAAAAAATAGTTTTTGAACTTAACTTAATAGATAGTTTAAGCGATTACTTTTTAAGAACTTCAGAACTTGATAAAATGTGTAACTATTTATCTAGGTCTTACGCTCATGATTTCGTAGGCTCGATAAAGATTGTTAGCGACGAAACCGAAAGCCCTACGTACGACGTTGAAAGTATGAATTTTGGGGAACTTGAAGACTCTACGTTAAGATATATAAAAGTAACTAACGTATTAAAGTTTTGCGACGACGCTTTATACGATACGGCAATTTACATATCCGACGGTCAGGATAGAATAGGTCCTATATATTTTGCCGGAGTCGTTAATCAAATAGAAAATAAAATTTCTAAAAACGGCAAGCCTTATAACCTTATAACTATAGACGATAAAACCGGTAAAATTACGGGTAGATTTTTTACTAGCGATAAGCAAAAACTTAAAAAACTTGAGAAAATTTCGGTTGGAAGCCAAATTATTATGCGCTGTGAGAACGAACTGTTTAACGGCGCTCCAAGTTTGACAATAAAAGGCTATCATTTATGTGAATTCCCTAAAAATTTTACGCCTAAAGAAAAACCTTCTAAAAAGGCGCCTGAAAAATACTCTTTGGTTTTTCCGGAAAATATTACTAGCACTAAACAGGAAGATTTCTTTAACGTTGATAAAGGACTTCCTATTGAATTTACAGATAGGACTTTTTCAGTCGTTGATATTGAAACTACGGGAACTGACGCTCAGTATGATAAAATTACTGAAATTGCCGTTGTTAAAATTGTAAATGGTGTAATTACTGAAAGTTTCCAAACGCTAGTCAACCCTGAAGTTTCTATTCCCGAAAGAATAGTAGAATTGACGGGTATTAGTGATGAACTTGTAAAAGATAGTCCGACTATAGATATGGTTTATCCAGACTTTTTTAAATTTATAGAAAATACAGTTTTCGTTGCACACAATGCGGAATTTGACTTTAGGTTTTTAAAAAACGCTGGTAAAAACTTAGGATACCTTTTAAAAAACGAAGTTGTAGATACTCTTTATTTGTCTAGAAAAATATTGCCGTCGCTAAAGCATCATAAACTTAATAACGTTTGCGATTATTTTGGTATTACCTTTAATCACCATAGGGCGTTATCCGACTCTTTAGCAACTGCAGAAATGCTTTTAGAACTAGTTAAAGGTAAAAAAAGTTTAAAAGATATTTAAAATTAGTAAAAAACGCTTGATATATTTAACATTATATGTTAAAATATTATCGTTATAAGATGTTACTTGTAGTTTGAGAGTGGTTAGCCACTCTCAAATTTCTTTATGTAGGCATTAATTTAATAAGGTGAAAATATGAAAGCAAAACCAGTTAATGAAATTGAAGCGTTTTTAACGCCGTATGCTGAAAGTTTAAATTTAGAGATTGTTGAGGTTTCTTTTAAAATGTCTAAAAACCCGCAACTTACTATTTATATCGATAAAGAAGGTGGCGTAGATTTAGATAGTTGCGAGGCTTTTCACAATCTTATTTCCGACCCGCTTGACGAGTTTGACCCATATCCTAATCCATACACCTTAAATGTTTCAAGTCCGGGTCTTGATAGACCGCTTAAAACTGAAAGGGATTTTTTAAAGCGCATTGGCAAAATGGTAGAAGTTAAACTTTACGCGCCAATGAACGGGCAAAAGTATTTTGAAGGCGTTTTAAAAGAGTATGACGGTGGCAGTATAACTATTGCGGTAAATGGTAAAGAAATTAAAATTTCAATGCCACAAATCGCTAAAATAAACGAAGCAATTATTTTTTAGGAAATTAAATTTCTATATTTTAAGGAGAAATTATGGTAAATAAAGATTTTTTTGCCGCTCTTAACGAGCTCTGTCTTTCAAAGGGAATTGATAGACAATCATTTTTAGACACATTACAAAACGCACTTACTTCTGCTTACAAAAAGTATGCTGGAGACGCTAGCGACGTAGTTATTAAGTACAATGAAGAAAAGTGTTCTTTAAAATTCTACGCTTGTAAGCAAATAGTTGAAGTGGTTGAGGACCCTAGTAAAGAAATTACCTTAGAAGAGGCTAAAACTTATAAAAAAAGTTATAAACTTGGCGATACTTTTGAAAAGGAATTCGTGCCAAAGGAATTTGGTAGAATAGCCGCTCAAACTGCAAAACAAGTGGTTATGCAAAAAATAAGGGAAGCAGAAAGAGTTAATACAATTCAAGAATTTGAAGATAAAGAAAATGAAATCCATACCGCTATCGTAAGAAGAGTTGAAAACGGCAACGTTTACGTTGAACTTGCAGGTGGTGGGCTTGAAGGCGTTATGCTTCCACAAGACCAAATTGTTGGTGAAAAATACGAAATTAATGATAAAATTACCGTGTACGTTAAAAAAGTTAGGAATATGGGTAGAACTACTCAAGTTATGGTTTCACGTACGGCAATCGGCCTTGTAACTAGGTTTTTTGAAAACGAAGTTCCTGAAATTAGGCAAGGTATCGTAGTTATTAAAGCAGTATCTCGTGAAGCAGGTCAAAGAAGTAAAATCGCAATTTATAGTGAAGACCCACAAATTGATGCAGTTGGCGCTTGTGTTGGTAATAAAGGTATGCGCGTTAACGCGGTTATAGAGCAACTTGGTGGTGAAAAAATCGATATTATTCCTTGGTCTGACAATCCACTTGAATTTATAGCAAGAGCGTTGGCTCCTGCTAAAGTTTTAAGAGTTATGGCGACTGATGAAAAGTCTGCTAGAGTTATTGTTCCAGACGATAAACTTTCCCTCGCTATCGGTAAAGACGGTCAAAACGCAAGGCTTGCCGCTAAACTTACGGGTTGGAAGATTGACGTTAAGAGCGAATCTAAAGCGATGGAAGAAATGTCTTTTGAAAATTTAGAAGATATTGATAACCTTGGTGATTTAGGCGACGTTGCTGATTTTGACTCGGTAGGAGAAATTACAGAATAATTTTTTGTAGGAGATAATAATGGCGGAAAAGAAAATTCCGATGCGTACTTGCATTGCATGCAGAATTGAAAAACCAAAAAAAGAACTAATTAGAATAGTAAAGAATAAAGAAGGCGCGTTTGCCGTTGATAAAACCGGCAAACTTTCAGGACGCGGAGCATACATTTGCGATGATAAGGCGTGCGCTCAAAAGTTACTTAAGAAAAAGCTTTTAAATCACGCTTTTCAAATGGAAATTGATTTAAGCGTCTATAAAGCCATCGAGGAGGAATTTTTTGGAAAAGACTAAGGCGTTTACTTTTATAGGTTTTGCAATAAAGGCAAGAAAGGTTAAAATGGGCGTAAACGCCGTTAAAACCTTAAAAAAGGCAGAACTTTTAATAGTTTGTTCAACTGCTACCGAAAACACTTTAAAAGAATCGGTAAGTTTATCTAAAAAGTTAAATTCAAAACTGCTTGTTTTAAATGAAGTAAAACTTGAAGAAGTCGTTTTTAAAGAGAATTGTAAACTTATTGCTATATTAGATAAGGCGTTATCAAAGGCAATAATTGATAGTAACGACTCTCGTTTATCGGAATATTTTGGAGGTTTATTATAATGGGAATAGAAGAAAAGAAAGACGTTTTTGAGAACATTAAAATAATAAATACGTTATATAAAGAAGGCGCGCATTTAGTTAAGTTAAACGATGCTAAGGCTGTTATTAAGGGAGTGTCTAAAAAGATAGGAGATAAGGCCCGCCTTTTAGCGACTGCGAAAAAGGAAGAATTACTTAAACAAGAAGCGCAATCGGTTGTAGAAGTAGAAGAAGTTATTGAAGCGGTGGTAGAAGAAACTCCTGAAATTAAAGTGGAAGAGAAAAAATCTAAGCGCAAAAATGAAACTGCTACTTTAACTGAAAGCGTTGAAACGGTAGTTGAGCCTAAAAAAGAAGAAATCGAAAAAATAGAGGAAGTTAAACCTGTTTCAGAAGAAAAAGTAGGAGAAATTAAGTCGGTTAAGGAAGAAAAGGTTGAACAAAAGGTTGAGGAAAAGCAAAAAGAAGAGCAACCTAAAACTCCTACTATTGAAAAGACTAGCAATCCCAATATCTTTATTGTTGACGGTAAAAGGGTATTTATTCCACAAAAACAAAGGGAATTTGTTAATAAAGATAATGATAAAAAGCCAAAACTTCAAGGAGATAAAAAGCCGTTCAATAAAACAGGTGATAAAAAACCTTTTGACGGTGATAAAAAGAGAGAATTCCAGCCTAAAGTTCAAGGAGATAAAAAGTTTAGTGCTATAAAAGACGCTCCACAAGTATTTATTCCAAAGGAAAACTCCAAACTTAACAATAAAAAGAAATCGAACGAAAGGAATAATTACGAAGATAAGAAGGCTATTAATAAAAAGTCGCTTATAAAAGGTCAAGTTTCTCTTGAGGACTTTGATGAGAATAAAACGGGTTACAGAAAACTTCGTAAAGCGAAAGATAAACGCCAAGAAGCAACGCAAAACACCGTTAAGATTGAAAAAGCAGTTATTAATAAAGAAATTCTTCAAATTAAAGAATTATCTGAACTTATCGGCGTTCAAGCAATAGAAATTACTAAAATTTTATTTAAAGAAGGCATTTTAAAAACCATTAACGATTCTATTGATTACGATACGGCAGGCTTTATCGCTGCAGGTCTTGGCATAGAACTTGAACTTAAACTTGACAAAACTGCTGAAGACGTGCTCTCTGAAGGCTTTAAAGAAGAACAAGAAGACGAGTCTAAACTTCAAAAGCGTCCACCAATCGTTACGGTTATGGGGCACGTTGACCATGGCAAAACTTCGCTTCTTGATAGAATTAGAAATGCGAACGTAACTGCTGGTGAAGCAGGTGGTATAACTCAACACATAGGTGCTTATACTGTAAGTATAAACGGCGAACAAATTACTTTCCTTGATACTCCGGGCCACGCTGCGTTTACTGCAATGCGTGCTCGTGGTGCAGGTCTTACCGATATTGCCGTAATAGTAGTTGCTGCCGACGACGGCATTATGCCACAAACTATAGAAGCGATTAACCACGCTAAGGCTGCCGGCGTTACTATTATTATTGCTGCAAATAAGATTGATAAACAAACTGCTGATTTAGAAAGGGTTAAAAAAGGTCTTGCCGACCAAGAAATTTTAGTAGAAGAATGGGGTGGAGACGTTGCTCTCGTTCCCGTTTCCGCTAAAACAGGCGTAGGTATTGATTCTTTACTTGAAACTATTATTTTATCTGCAGAAATTAAAGAATTAAAAGCAAATCCCGACCGTATGGCAAGGGGTATTATCGTTGAAGCAAAACTTGACAAGGGTAAAGGTCCCGTTGCTACCGTTCTCGTTCAAAGTGGTACGTTAAAAGTCGGCGATTATCTCGTAGCAGGTACTATTACCGGTAAAGTTAGAGCAATGATTGACGATAAGGGTAGAAACGTTAAAACCGCAGGTCCATCAATTCCTGTATCTGTTCTTGGTTTAGAATCCGTTCCAAACGCGGGAGATTCTATCTTTGCCGTTGAAGAAGCAAAACTTTCAACGTTAGTTGCCGCTGAAAGAAAGAATAAAGAAAGAGAAGATATGATAAGAGAACAACAAAAAGTTTCTCTTGACGATTTATTCTCAAAAGTATCTTCAGGCGACCTTAAAAACCTTAATCTTATCGTTAAAGCAGACGTTCAAGGCTCGGTTGAAGCAGTTAAACAATCGCTTTTAGAACTTTCTAACGAAGAAGTTAAAGTTAACGTTATTCACGCAGCCGTTGGAGCGATTTCAGAAACGGACGTAAGTTTAGCAGATTCTTCTAACTCGATTATTATCGGCTTTAACGTAAGACCTGATAGTAAGGCTAAAGCGCTTGCAGAGCAAAGTAAAATTGACGTTAAACTTTATAGAGTTATCTACGAAGCGATTGAAGATATTAAAAAGGCTCTTAAAGGCATGCTTAAGCCTAAATTTAACGAAGTATATCTTGGTAAAGCCGAAGTTAGAGAAACGTTTAAAATTTCTAACGTTGGTACGGTTGCAGGTTGCTACGTTGTTGAAGGTAAAATCGTTCGCTCTGGCAAACTTAGAATTTACCGTAACGATATAATGATTTGTGAAGGCAACGTGTTACAACTTAAACGCTTTAAAGACGACGTTAAGGAAGTTCAACAAGGTTATGAATGCGGTATGTCGATTGAAAACTTTAACGATATAAAAGTTGGCGACTTTATCGAATGTTATACCATTGAAGAAATCAAAAATAAATAAGGCTATAGAGATATTGCCTTTAAAGAAAATGGTTGAAATAAATTTCAGCCATTTACTTTATAATTAAAAGGAAAATATGAAATCGACTAGAACTGAAAAACTAAGTAGTGAATTTCGTAAAATTATTTACGAAGCAATTAAATATGAACTAAATATTCCGTCGGTTACGGAAATGTTTAGTATTACTGACGTGGACGTTGCTCCCGACCTTAAAAGTGCTAAAGTTTACGTTAGCGTTTATTCTACCGACCCTAGTAAAAAGCAAGCAACTTTTGACGGAATTAAAGATAGCGCATCTAAAATTAGAAAGGTTTTATCAAATAAACTTAGAATAAAATACGTTCCTGAACTTCGTTTTTATATAGACGATGCGTTAGAATATGGAAACAAAATTGATAAAATATTAAGTACCATTACTTATGGAGATACTAATGACGATAACTGAAATAGCAACAAAAATTAAAAGTTTAAAATCAGCGCTAATCTTTAGCCACGCTAGACCTGACGGAGATACTATTGGCTCGGCAACGGCACTTAGGAACGCTCTTATTTTGTTAGGGATTAATGCAGACCTTGTTTGCGATAGTCCTATTCCTGAAAAGTTTTCTTTTATTGATGGTGTTGAGTATTATCTTACTCCCGATAAAATTACTAAGGAATACGATGGATATATTGCAGTTGACTGTTCAGTTCCTTCAATGATTGCAGGGGCTTACGGTTTATTTGCGAAAAATAAAAACACTTTTAATATTGACCATCACGTTTCAAATACTAAATACGCAAAATATAATTACATTTGCGATAATTCTTCAAACTCGGAAAATATTTACGAATTAATTAATGAACTTAAAGTTGATATTAATGAAGATATTGCTAATTCAATATTGCTTGGGGTTGTTACTGATACGGGTAATTTTGCGCACTCGAATACTACTGAAAAAACTTTAAAATGCGCATCTGAATTGCTTTCTAAAGATGCAAATCTTA
Organism: Christensenellaceae bacterium; assembly: GCA_045603725.1. Lineage (GTDB taxonomy): Bacteria > Bacillota > Clostridia > Christensenellales > Borkfalkiaceae > HGM11412. Next base: position 52,444 of record JAZUMP010000056.1, on the reverse strand, counting down.
ATTATATTATCTATAAAATGTTTAAAGACCAAACTAAAGAACGCGCCAAACTTTATGCTAAAGTTATTTCTAAATTAAGTTTTTATTTAGATGACCAAGTTGCTGTTTTAGTTGTAAATAAATGCGATTTAGAAGAATGTAACGCCGTTGAAAGTATGACGGAAGGTTTTATTGATTTTCCAATGTCAATAAGGGGAATAGAAGTTGCTATATCGCTCCTTGAAGTTGGCGATAAAAGATATAAAATCAGTTTTAGAAGTAAAGGTAAAGTCAACGTTAACGAAATTGCATCGTTATACGGTGGCGGTGGGCATATTTTAGCAAGTGGCGCTATGCTTAACGGCTATAAAGAAGATATTATTGATAAACTTGTATATAACGTAAGTCAAAGGTTGTAATGAATGGTTTTATAAATTTGTATAAGCCGAGTGGAATGTCGTCGGCGTATGCGTTAAGTTTAATAAAAAAGAAATTTAAAGGCGAAAAAATGGGGCATATGGGAACGCTAGACCCACTTGCTTCAGGGGTGCTTCCTATTGCCTTTGGCAAAAGTACGAGGCTTTTTGACTTCTTGCTTGAAAAAAACAAAATTTATAAAGCGCTATTTACTTTTGGTTACGAAACCGATACTTTGGATAGGGGTGGAAAAATCGTTAAAGAAAACGGAGTTATTCCCACTCTAAAAGAGATTGAAAGCGTTTTACCTAATCTTATAGGTAGTATTGAACAGTTGCCACCTATATATAGTGCTAAAAACGTAAACGGCAAAAGAAGTTACGAACTAGCAAGAAAGGGTATTGAAGTAGAGTTAAAACCTAAAACGGTTTTTATAAAAGATATAAAACTTACTAGGCAAGTTAGTTGTGATACGTACGAGTTTGTTATAGAATGTAAAGGTGGAACTTATATTCGCTCTATTTGTCGCGATATGGCGTTCGCACTAAATACTTATGCAACGATGACGGCGCTAGAAAGGCTTGAAAGTGGTATTTTTACTAAAGAAAATTCTTTTACTTTAGAAGAAATTATTAATAATTTTGATAAAGATAAAATGCTTATTTTACCGGATACCGTAGTTAATTTAGAAACTGTAAACTTATCTAAAAAGAAGTTTAGTGACGTTATTAACGGTAGATTATGTTTATTAGATTTAGCCGATGGTTTTTATAAAGTTTACGGCGAAAATCAATTTATAGGAATAGGTAAAATTGTCGATAACAACTTAAAAATTAAGGCTTTTATTAGGTAGGTGTTCTTGCAATCCCTAGTTGATTTTTAACGCAATATATACTACGCAATTCTTTGTTAAAACCATTGAAAAGATGTAAACTCTTATCTTCTGGTTTTGCCTAGACTTGCTTGTATCTATTGTGTTAAATCGCAATAAATTACTAATCAACTAATTTTGCGCCAACACCTAAAAGAATAGTATGGATATTTTAAAATACGGCGAAATTAACAAAAACCCAACTTGTATATGCTTAGGGTATTTTGACGCTATACATTTGGGTCATATAAAAATAATAAATTTAGCAAAAGAAATTGCTGAAAATAAAGGGCTAGAGTTAAGTGTTTTAATATTTACAGGTGGGAAAAACGATAGTCCTGATATTTTTACTTTTAACGAAAGGCTTATTAAACTTAAATCTCTTGGTGTAGATAACGTAATTTATCAAGAATTAAGCGAAGAGTTTATGTCAAAAAGTAAAGATGAGTTTTTGTTTGAAATTAATTCGTACTACAACGTAAAATCAATCGTAGTTGGCGAAGACTTTACTTATGGAAAGTTTGCTAAAGGAAACGTTAGTGATTTAAAAGATTTTTGCGCAAAAAATAATATAGAACTTAGTGTTTGCGATAAAGTAGTTGACGAAAACGGAAATAAAATCTCTTCAAAAACCATAAAAAATTTGCTTATTAATGGCGATATTATAAACGCTAACGCGAATTTAGGTAGCAATTATTTTATAAGGAGCGAAGTTGTAAAGGGTAAAAATTTAGGGCGTAAACTCAATTTTCCAACTGCAAATATAATTTGTAAAGATAATAAACTACTTTTAAAAGACGGTGTTTATCTAACTTGTACTATAATAAACGGTAAACTATATTCTTCGCTAACGAACGTGGGTGCTCAACCAACCGTTAACGGAAACGATAGCGTTATTGAAACTTATATTCATAATTTTTCGGGTGATTTATACGGCAAAATAATTTCCGTTTATTTTGTTGAAAGAATTCGCGATATTTATAAATTTAATTCCTTAGAAGAATTAAAAGAACAAATCACTAAAGATATGGAGTATTTAAAATGATAAAATTCGGTCCAAGTGGCAATAGTGAAAGTTTTAGGCTTGAAGGTTACTCTCATACCGAAGAAGCGGCAAATTGGGTAAAAAATAAAGGTCTTGATTTGTTTGAGTATTCTTTCGGAAGAGGCGTTATAATGACGAGCGCAAAAGCAAATTCAATAGGCGAAGCGTTTAAACGTGAAAACGTTGAAATTTCCGTTCACGCTCCGTACTTTATAAATTTTGCTAACACTGATGACGATATGGTTAAAAAATCTTACGGCTACGTTTTAGATAGTGCTAAAAAGTGTAAGGAAATGTTTGGGGAGAGGGTTATTTTTCACCCGTCAGCGCAAGGTAAACTATTGCGAGAAGAAGCCGTTGATTTAACTAAAAAGCGTTTAGAAGTTTTGGCTGGCTTAATCGTAGATAACGGCTATGACGATATGTTGTTTTGCCCTGAAACAATGGGTAAATCGGCTCAAATTGGGACCGTTGAAGAAATAGTGGAGTTTTGTAAAATTGCGCCATTTTATATTCCAACCGTAGATTTTGGGCATATAAATTCAAGGGAACAAGGCAGTTTAAAAACCGTAAAAGATTACGAAGATAGATTAAGTTATATGATAAGCGAACTTGGGTATAAAAAAATGCTTCACTTCCACGTACATTTTTCTAAAATTATGTATAGTAGTAAAGGCGAAGTTAAGCATTTAACTTTTGATGATAACGTTTACGGCCCAGAATTTGAACCACTTGCAGTTGCTCTTAAAAATTTAAAATTAGAGCCACATATTATATGTGAATCTGCAGGTACTCAAGCCGAGGACTCGGTTATAATGAAGAATATTTATAATTCGATTTAAAAAAATAAAGCACACTTTAAGTGTGCTTTTAAAATACAATTTATTCTAGGCGTGTTTTCGTTTTTTTCTAATAATTAAGCGATAAATATACCAAATGATTGCCATAACTTCAACGGGAATTCCAACTAAGTAAAGAAAAACTATTTCGCTAAACAAATCAACGAGCGCTAAGTGTAGTGTTAAAATAAACGTCCAAATAATAGTTGAAATTGATATAAATTGAATACATCTATTTCTATATATACAAGAAAATACTAACGTTATTATTGCCGAAACGGGTATAGACACGATAAAAACAATCCAAGGTTTATCGTAAGTTTTAAATGCCACCATTATAATAAAAAAGGCAAGTAAAGCAACAACCCAAACGATACAACAAGAAAGTAGTGGGGCAAAAAAACTGTTAGTTTTACTAAACGAAGCGCGTGGTTTATTTCGTTTAGTAATTAAGTCGTTAACAGTAACGCCATAAAGGTCTGCAAGTTGCTTTAATACGTAAACGTCAGGCAAGCATTCGCCGTTTTCCCACTTAGAAACCGCTTTATCCGAATAATTAATTTTTTCGGCTAAAGCAATTTGCGTGTAATTATTAAATTTTCTATACTTGGCAAGATTTTCGCCAACGCTTTTGTTAAATTCTTCTTGAGTCATATACTTATTATACATTAAAGCGTTAAAATTTTCAAGTTATTTCTTAAAGCGTTATAAAATTTTATTTATAAATAAATAATATATATGTCGTAAATTGTTAAAAGTGTTGACTTGACACACAATATATGGTAAAATAATTAAGTCAAAGTTTGGTTATTAAATTTAAAAATATGCTTAAAAAAAATACAGCAATCGTAATTTTTGATAATGATTTAATAGTATATTATACTTCATTTTTAATTGAAGACGGTTTTTTGATTTTATGTAACAATCAAAAATACTTGTTTACTGATAAACGGTATTATGCTTCGGCTAAAAGTTTGGCAAAGGCAAGCGTTATTCTAATTGAAGATAATTCGTTAAATGACTTTATTATAAGTAACGCCATATCTTCGGTAGGGATAGTTGATTCTTTAACAAGCGTAGATTGGTATAAAAAATTGCTTGCGCTTAATATCGAGTTGTTCGATGCAAGCCAAGGCGTTTTTTTAGAAACTTCCGTTAAGACTGATTTTGAGATTGAACTTATAAAAAACTCTTGCGAGATTTTACAATCTTCTTTAAAAAGTGCTTTTACTAACTTAAAAGAAGGGGTTAGCGAAAGGGAGTTTGCAGGTCTTATAGAGTACAATTTTAAGTTGAACGGTGGAGATAAACCCGCATTTGAAACAATAGTTGCGTTTGGCGAAGGTACGAGTATTCCACATTATAAAACCGGCGATATTAAACTTAAAAAGAATATGCCTGTTTTGATTGATTGTGGGGTTACGGTCAACGGCTATAATTCCGATATAACAAGGTCGTTTTACTTTGGCAAAGCGCCGAGCGAATATAAAGAAGCGTTTAACGCCGTTTTAAATGCTCACAACAAAGCGTTTAGTGAAATTTCTTCGGGAATTTCCGGCAAAGAGGCAGACGGTATTTCAAGAGATTATTTAGCAAGTTTAGGCTACGGCGAGTATTTTACTCACTCTTTAGGTCACGGAATAGGAGTTAAAGTTCACGAATTTCCAAGGCTTTCGCCTAAATCAACGTCGATTTTAAAAGAAAATAACGTTTTTTCAATAGAACCTGGCGTTTATTTTGACGGTAAGTTTGGTATTCGCATTGAAGATAGCGTTTATATAAATAACGGCAAATGCAAAAGTTTTTTTACTTTAGTTAAAGACGTGGTGGAATTTATCCCCGCGCAAAAATAGATATTTATTTTTTAGGAGAAATTTTTAATATGGTATTAGCAGGCGATTTAAGAAAAGGCGTTACTATCGAGTATGATGGAAAAATATTTACAGTTGTTGACTTTTTACACGTTAAACCAGGTAAAGGTGCAGCGTTTGTAAGAACAACGCTTAAAAACGTTGTTGACGGTAAAGTTTTACAAATCACTTTTAACCCAACAGAAAAGTTTGAAAACGCTATTATTGAAACTAAGAAGATGACTTATTCATATTCTGACGGCGAACTTTACTATTTTATGGATGAAGAATTTAATATGGAACCACTCAACTACGACCAAGTTGAAGATGCGTTAAAATACGTTAAAGAAAACGATACTGTTACTGTTAAATTCTATAAGGGTAAAGCGTTCTCAGTTGATTGTGAAAACTTCGTTGAACTTTTAGTAACTGAAGCAGAGCCAAGCGTTGCAGGCAATACTGCGACTAACGCAACTAAAATCGTTAAGCTTGAAACAGGTATTAATATGCAAGTTCCAATGTTCGTTAATGAAGGCGACGTAATTCGTATTGACACTAGGTCAGGCGAATATATGGAAAGAGTTAAGAAATAATATAATTTACCCAACAGTTTAACTGTTGGGTTTTTTGCATTTATGAATAAAACGGTAATAATAACGGGTGCTTCGCGTGGTATTGGTTTAGAACTTGCTAAAAAGTTTAAAAATAGTGGCCACAACGTAGTAGGAACTTATCTTAATAGCGAAATATCCCATCTTAAAAAATTAAATATTGATATGATAAAATCCGACGTTTGTAGTTTTAGTGAAATTGAGTCGGTTTATTCTTATGCTATAAATAAATATAAAAAAGTGGATATAGTTGTAAATAACGCTGGAGTTGCTCTTTCGCAAAAATTTATTTTAGACGTATCTGAAGAAGAGTTTAATAAGGTTATAAACGTTAATTTAAAAGGCGTTTTTAACTCAACTAAACTCGCAGTTAACCATATGTTGTCAAATGGTGGTAAAATTATAAATATTTCTTCTATCTTTGCTTTAAAAGGTGGCAGTTGTGAGTCGGTTTACTCGGCTTCTAAGGCGGGAGTATTAGCATTTTCAAGGGCTGTTGCAGAAGAACTTAGCAGTTCTAATTTATCAGTTTGTAGTATAGTTTTAGGTATTGTTGATACCGATATGAACGAGCATTTATCTTACGAAGAAAAATTGGAGTTTGTTAAATCTTGTGGGCTTAAAAAGTTAGCAAGGCCTAGTGAAGTAGCCAATAAAATATTTAAAATTTCATCTAAAATAGGCGATAACGGTAAAATTTACAAACTTTTTGTAGGAAATTTTTTGTAAAAAAAGGGTTTTTAAATTATTTATAGTATATATTAAGTGATAGGATAATATAATGTGCGCTGATTTAAAGATTAAAGAAGATATTTATAAAAGGGAAAGGCAATATTTTTCTAAGTACGCGTGCTTTTCGGATTCTACTTTAGGTAGATTAAAGGAAGAAGAGCCGTGCAATATGCGTACGCCTTTTCAAAGAGATAGAGATAGAATTATATACTCTAAAGCCTTTTTGCGCTTAAAAAACAAAACTCAAGTATTTTTCTCGCCAGAGGGCGACCATTATATGACGAGGCTTACTCATACTTTAGAAGTTACTCAAATCGCAAGGTCAATAGCGCGCGTTCTAAACTTAAACGAGGATTTAACCGAGGCAATCGCACTTGGGCACGACCTTGGGCATACGCCGTTTGGTCATTCGGGTGAAAGGCTTTTAAATATGCTTTCGCCAAACGGTTTTAAACACAACGAACAATCTTTAAGAGTTGTTGACGTTTTGGAAAACGACGGTAAAGGTCTTAATTTAACCTTTGAAGTTAGAGACGGTATTTTAAATCATAAACTTAGTGGTAATCCTAAAACGTTAGAAGGCGAGGTTGTCTCACTTTCCGATAGAATTGCTTACTTAAATCACGACGTTGAAGATGCGATAAGGGCAGGTCTTATAAGTGTAAACTCAATGCCTGAAATCGTACTTAAAGTATTAGGCAAGTCGTCAACACAAAGGATTAATTCTTTAATAAACGCCGTTTATAGCGAAAGTTATAATAAAAATAAAATAATGGTCAATAGCGAAGTTGAAAAAGCAATGGCTATATTTAGGGAATTTATGTTTGAAAAAGTTTATAATACCGATGCAGCGCGTGGCGAAGAAGAAAAAGCGTACGGTATGTTAACTGCAATTTACGAGCATTTTATGAAATTTCCTGAAAAACTTCCAGCACCGTACAAAAAATTATTAGATAGTTACACTAAAGAACAAGTTATTTGCGATTATATATCGGGTATGACGGATAGATACGCCGTTTCGATTATGAAATCGCTATTTATTCCTGAAAATTTTTAATTTTGGAGAGTTTATGGCTCAAATTGATGAAAAGTTCATAAGCGAACTTAAAAGTAAAAATAATATCGTCGATATAGTTGGTAGATATTGCGTATTAAAGCGCAAAGGCTCTAACTATTGGGCTTGTTGCCCACTTGACGGGCACAATGAAAAAACGCCTTCTTTCTCGGTTAATGAAAACGGGCAGTTTTATCATTGTTTCGGTTGTGGTAAAGGGGGCGACGTTATAAAATTTATCGAAGAAGTTGAAAGTTTAGATTTTTATGAATCGATTAAATTTTTAGCCGAAAATGCCAAAATGCCTTTGCCGGAAAATGAAAATTCTAGCGATGAAAACTCTAAAAAATTAAAAGAGAAAAGAGAAAGGTTACACGAAATTTTAAGAGAAACTGCTTTATATTACGTTTCCAACTTAAAAACACCTAAAGGTGAAAAAGCAAAAAAATATTTGGCAAAACGTGGAATTTCAAACCAAACTGCAACGGCTTTTGGATTAGGTGTTTCGGTTGGTTATAACGAAGTAGTTGATTATTTAAAGTCTAAAGGCTATAGTGAAGAAGACATTTTAGATAGTGGGGTTTGCCAAAAGAGTAATAAAGGTAATTTATTTGATGCGTACGCTAATAGGCTTATCGTTCCAATCATTAATTCGATGGGTAAAGTTATAGCGTTTGGCGGTAGGGTTCTAGAAAAGAGCGAAGAGAGTTTCGGCAAGTATAAAAACACGCAAGATACTCAAATTTTTTCAAAAAAGCGCAACTTATACGCAATAAACAACCTTAAAGCACTTAAAAAACAAACGGATTTTTCTTACGTTATTATGGTTGAAGGATATATGGATGCAATATCTTTATATCAAGCGGGATTTAAAAACGTAGTAGCGTCTATGGGTACCTCTTTAACCCTTGAACAAGCAAAACTTTTGAAGCGTTATACGAATAAAGTCGTAGTATCGTTTGATGGCGATGCCGCAGGGCAGAAGGCTACGATTAGAAGTTTAACTATTTTTGAAGACGAAGGCTTTGAAGTTAGAGTAGTTAATCTTCCAAACGGGAAAGACCCCGATGAAGTTATACAAGAGTATGGTGTTAACGCTTATAAAAAGTTGATTGACGATGCTGAACCACTTATTGATTTTAAATTAAGGGCCGTAGCGTTTGGTAAAAACCTTAAAGACGCGTCCGATAGGAGAAAATACGTTTCCGAGAGTTTACTGCTAATAAAGACCGTTAAAGACGCCTTTATTAGAGAAGAACTTCTTAAAAAGTTGAGGGACAAGTCGGGTATAACCTACGAATCGCTAAAGCGCGACTTGGAAGGTGGAAAGATATTAAACGAAGAGCCGATTCAAGAAATTTGGGTAAACCCACAAAAAAGCGGGAATAATTTAGAGCGTGCCGAAAGGTTTATATTAAGCGCTATAATTGAGAATAGACCGTATACTAATGGGTTTATTATTGAAGAACTCTTTTTTACAAATCCTATAAGAAATAAAATTGCAGAAGAGATTATTGATAATCCTTACTTTAGGGTGGAAAATCTGGCTAGCGCTATCGGAGATGAAAATTTAGAAGAGTTAAATGCAGTATTAACTGCAGGTGAAAATATTTTTGACACTTCTTTTGAAGAAAAATATTTTAACGATTGCGTTATTCAAATAAAAAAGAGCAATATTGAAAATAAAATAAAACTATTAAACGAAGAATATAAAAAAGAAGAAGATATTGAAAAAAGACGGCAAATTGCAAATTTAATAACTAAAGAAACGTCTAAACTCATGGATATTTAACGGAGGATAAATATGAGCGTATCAAAATTACAATTACAAGAAATTCAAAACAAATTAATTGAAGAATATAGTAAAGCAGGTAAAATTTCTAGTGATGAACTTATCGATAAACTCGAAAAGTTCAAAATTACGCCTGAAGAAATTGAAAGCGTATACGAAGCGTTTAGAGTTTCAGGCATTGAAATTGTTGACAGTTTTCAAGAAAATGAAAAGAATAAAGACCTTTTACTTCAACTTGAAAAAGAAATTTCAATGGACGACCCTGTAAAAGTGTATTTGAAAGATATAGGTAAAATAGCGCTTTTATCAACGGAAGAAGAAACTGAACTTGCCGAAAAAATGATGAACGGTGATGAACAAGCAAAGCGTAGATTGTCTGAAGCGAACTTAAGGCTCGTCGTTTCTATTGCGAAAAGATACGTAGGGCGTGGTATGCATCTTCTCGACCTTATACAAGAAGGTAATTTAGGTTTAATGAAAGCAGTTGAGAAGTTTGACTATACAAAAGGTTTTAAATTTTCAACTTACGCAACTTGGTGGATACGTCAAGCAATTACCCGTGCGATAGCAGACCAAGCAAGAACTATTCGTATCCCAGTACATATGGTTGAAACCATAAATAAGGTAGTAAAAGTATCTCGCCAATTATTACAAGAATTAGGAAGAGAGCCAACCCCTGAAGAAATTGCCGAAAATATGGGAATTACGGTTGAAAGGGTAGTTGAAATTCAAAAAATTGCTCAAGACCCTGTTTCACTTGAAACACCAATCGGCGAAGAAGAGGATAGCAATTTAGGTACGTTTATTGAAGATGAAAACGCACAATCCCCAAGCGACGTGGTTGCGTTTAGTATGCTTAAACAACAACTTATTTCAATTCTTGATACGTTAACGCCACGAGAAGAAAAGGTTTTAAGATTAAGATATGGTATTGACGATGGTAAACCAAGAACGCTTGAAGAAGTTGGTAAAGAGTTTAACGTAACAAGAGAAAGAATCCGTCAAATCGAAGCAAAAGCGCTTAGAAAATTAAGGCATCCATCTCGCTCTAAAAAATTAAAAGAATATTTAGAATAATGACTAAGCGTTTAAAAATAATAGCGTCGCATATCGGTATAGGCAGAGTTTTTGCCGATATAGGTTGCGACCACGGTATTATAGCAAAATACGTATTAGATAACGAATTATTTGAAAGTGTTATTGCTTCAGATATATCAAATAAGAGTTTAGATAAAGCAAAAAAATTACTTAATAAATACGGCAGTAAAGTTACCTTTTTAGTAAGTGATGGTTTTAATAAATTTCATTTAATTCCAGACGAGGCAGTTATTGCAGGTATGGGTGGTGAAGAAATTTGTAGCATATTAAGTAATGCTGAATTTTTACCTAAAAGGCTTATATTGTCTCCTCAAAAAAACCAAAGTAAAGTTAGGGAATTACTAATTAGAAAAAATTATAAAATTTCCGATGACTACACGGTTTTTGATAAAAAATTCTATGATATAATCGTAGCGGAAATCGGCAGTGATTGTTATAGTGATTTAGAACTATTATTTGGTAGAGATAATTTAAAATTAAGACCAAAAGATTTTATATTAAAACTTAAAAATGAAGAAAAAAAGATAAATATTATTTTAAATAATAATAGCGCTAGCGAAAACGTTGAACTAATAAATTATCTTAAATCTATAAAGGAAATTTTAAATGAAGATTAACGATATTTTAAATATTTTAGAAAAGTACGCACCAACGTCTTACTCTAACGAGTACGTCTTAAAATTCGACGCGTACGATAACGTTGGAATTATAGTTGAGACTGATAAAGATATAACGGGCGTTTTATTTACCTTAGATTTAACTTGCGAAGCAGTTAAAAAGGCTATCGATAATAATTGCAATTTAATTTTTACTCATCATCCGGCAATTTATGCGCCTATAAAAAATATTTCGGTCGATACGCCTATATATCAAGCGATTAAAAATTCTATTGGAGTTATATCTTTTCACTTAAATTTAGACGTTGCAATAAACGGCATCGACCATTATTTATCGGAAGGCTTAGGTGGTAAAAACGTAAAAATTCTTTCAACGATTGAAGATAATATCGGTTACGGTAGGAAGTTTACTTTAAACGGTGAAAGTTTTTCTAGCGTTATTGAAAGGTATAAAAACAACTTTAATTCTAATAAAGTTATTGCCTATGGTGATTTGAACGAAAAAATTAATACTGTTGCTTCATTTTGTGGGCAAGGGTTATCGGAAAAAACTCTTGAGCAAGCAAAAGATGTTGACCTTATAGTTTCGTCTGACGTTCAGCATCACCTTATTTTAAAAGCAGTTGAAATGGGTATTAAATTACTCATAGTAACGCATTATTCAAGTGAGTTTTACGGTTTTAGTAAAGTTTATGAAAATTTATCAAAAACTTTAAAAGTAAAAACTTATCTTAACCTAGAAGAAAAATATTTATAACGGAATAAAACCTTGGAGGTATTTATATATGAATAAACAAATCGAAAAACTTGTTAATTATCAAGAAGTTGATAAAAATCTCAAAGTTTTAGAAGATGAATTAAGAAAGAGTGAAGAATCACAAAAATTCTTAACTGCTAAAAAGTTTTTGTCTACTGTTAACGATACGCTTGCTTCTTTAGAAGCAAAAGCAAAAGTTACGGTTGATTCTTATAATCTTGCAATGGCTGAAATTGAAAAATTAAATAGCCTTGCAGAAGAATCTTCATCTAATATCGATAGTTGTGAAAATGAAAACGAACTCAATTATTTAAAAAAGAAGTTTCAATCAACAATCGACGGTATTTCTAATTTAGAAAATAAAATTAACGCCTTAACTAAGGAAATGGACGATATTTTAAAAGAGTTCAATAAACTTAGAGTTGCAACTAAACAAATGCAAGCGCAATATTCTGAATACGGACCAAAATTTAAAGCGCTTAAAGATAGTAAAACTCAAGAAATGAACCAATTAAAAGAAAAACTTGAATTATTAAAAAAGGATATCGACGCAGATTTAATGGAAAAATATACGGTTAGGCGTAACGATAAAAAATTCCCAATTATATACGGAGTTGATATTTCTAAAGGTTCGGCATACTGTCCGGCGTGTGCAACGGGCATGTCGATTAACGCTGTAAACCAACTTGCAGACGGCACGATTAAAGAGTGTGAAAGTTGTAGAAAACTTTTATATGCTCTTGAAAAATAGAAAATGATTTAGTAGGGGAATTTATGAAATTAAATTACAAAAGAGTAATTTTAGTTGGGTTTGCATTTTTTCTAATAAGTGCGTTTTGGCAAGCGTATGATAAAACTATTCCTATGATTTTAACTTATAGGTTTGGTATGAGTCAAACTGAGTCAGGCATTATTATGGCGTTTGATAACGTTTTAGCAGTATTTTTATTGCCTTTATTTGGTGGGCTATCAGATAAAACGAATACGAAATTCGGTCGAAGAACGCCGTTTATTTTTATAGGTACTATTTGTGCTGTAATTTCATTTATATTTATTCCATTAATCAATAACGTGGTATTATTTATTGTAGTTTTACTCTTAACGTTGATTTCAATGGCAACTTTTCGTTCTCCGGCAGTTGCTCTTATGCCTGACGTAACTTGTAAGCCTTTACGCTCAAAAGGTAATGCAATTATTAACCTTATGGGTACGGCTGGTGGATTACTTATATTAGTTTTAGGTATTCTTATTCCGGTTGGGAAAGAGCATATGAGTAATTTCTTTTTGTATTTTATAGGCTGTTCGGGAATAATGCTCGTTGCTTTAATAGTTTTTATTTTAACCGTTAAAGAAAATAAGTGGGCTAAACAAATGTTAGAAGATACTTTAAAGTATTATCCTGAAAACGATACTGAAGAAGTTGTTTCTACTAAAGTAAAACTTACAAAAGGGCAATTTACTTCATTACTTCTTATTTTGGCTTCAGTTGCGCTTTGGTATATGGGTTATAACGCCGTAACTTCTAAATACTCGTTATATGCTAAAGACGTTTTAAATCAAAGTTATGATTTGACGCTTATGATTGCTCAAGGTGGTGCGATTATTGCTTATATTCCCGTAGGAATAGTTGCAAGCAAAATAGGTAGGCGAAAAACTATTTTAGTTGGCGTTGCGCTTTTAGCAATTTCATTTTTTATTGCAATCTTTATGACTAGTACGTCAAGCCCGATATTTATGTATATTTTATTTGCTTTTGCAGGTATTGGCTGGGCAACTATTAACGTTAACTCATTCCCAATGGTCGTAGAACTTGCAAAACAAGGCGACGTAGGTAAATATACAGGCTGGTATTATACGGCAAGTATGTCGGCTCAAATAGTAACGCCAATTTTATCTGGTATTATAATGGATTTAGCGGGCAATATGCATCCGTTATTCCCTTACGCTTCGATTTGCGTTGCACTTGCATTTATTACTATGTTCTTTGTTAAACACGGCGATAGTAAGCCGGAAAGTAAAAAGGGGTTAGAAGCGTTAGACGTTGAAGATTAATAAATTTCATCGTTAAGTAAAAAACCTACATATAAAACAAGTAAACACTGTTGATATAAAACAGGCGACTAGAGATATTATTATTGCTTTAGTTGCCTGTTTATTTTTGCATTTAGCGTAGTATACGGCAGAAATATAGAATATCGTTTCGCTACTTCCAAATAAACAGCAAGCAGTCGTCGATATAAAACCGTTAACGCCGTTATTTACTAAAACGTCGTTTAAAATGGCTAGACTTCCACTGCCTGAAAAGGGTTTTATTATAATTAGACCAATTACTTCTTTAGGAACTCCAAAAAAGCAAAATACTGGCGATAAAACTGTAATAATTATATCTAAAAGCCCACTTACTTTCATAAGTTCGTTCATAACCAAAATTGCAATTAGATACGGAAAAAGTGAAAATATTAAAGGCAGAGTTTCTTTAGTTCCTAAAACAAACAATTCGTATACGTTTTTCCTTTTTATAATTGAGTAAAATAAAAGAAAAAGTATTAAAATTGGAATTATATAAACTATCGTATTCATGCAAATATTTTAACTAGTAAAACTCCTATTATTGATGAAAAAAGCGTGCAAATAAGCGTAGGCAAAAAAATGCTAGTTGGGTTTAGAGAGCCAAGTTTAGTTAAAAGTTGCATAACGGTAATTGGGAAAAGTTGAATTGAAGTTGCAGATATTACAAAAAGCATAGTTTTGGCGTGTTCGTTGTTTTTACTGTCGAGTAAATGCATTGCGTCAATACTAATAGGCGTTGCAATTCCTCCAAGTCCAAGCATATTTGATGAAAGAGATAAAGATAAAAGTTCAAGCGTTTTTTCATCATCTGATTTAAAAAGTTTTTTAATAGGTGTTTTTAAAATTTTAGATAGTTTTTTGCTAAGCCCACTTTGATTTAAAATTTCATTAATTCCAAGCCATACAGCGTAAACGCAAATAAGCGTAATCGATAATTCAAAAGCGTTTTTAGTTCCGTCAGAAAATGCCGTTAATAGTAAGTTTGGGTCTTTAAAAATAATTAAAATTATAGATATTAGCGTAATTAAGGAAAATAAAACATTCATACTTTAAAGTATGAAAAGTATTGATTTTTTAGTATTAAATGTGTTATAATTGTAAAAATAGTAAATTTATAATCGATTAATGCGATTTTATAGGAGAGTTATGGATAAAAATACCTTTTATATTACAACCCCAATTTATTATCCAAGCGGTAATTGGCATATAGGTCATTGTTATACTACCGTTGTTTGTGATGCTATTGCTAGATTTAACCGTATGCTTAAAAAGGACGTCTTCTTTTTAACAGGCACTGACGAGCACGGTCAAAAAATTGAAAAGAAAGCGCAAGAAAAGGGTGTTACTCCAATAGAATTTATTAACCCACTCGTTGACGGGCTTAAAAATATTTGGAAGGAACTTGATATTTCTTACGATAAATTTATAAGAACTACTGACGATTATCACGTTAAAGGCGTTCAACGTATATTTAAACAACTTTACGATAAAGGTGAAATATACAAGTCGGAATACGAAGGCTGGTACTGTACGCCTTGCGAATCGTTTTGGACTGAGTCTCAACTTGTTGACGGCAAGTGTCCGGACTGTGGCAGACCCGTTCAAAAGGGTAAAGAAGAAAGTTATTTCTTCCGCCTTTCTAAATACGCTGATAGAATTTTAAAACTTTACGAAGAAAACGCTGAGTTTTTACAACCTAAATCACGTATAAACGAAATGGTTAACAACTTCATAAAACCAGGGCTTCAAGACCTTTGCGTTTCTAGAACGACTATAAAGTGGGGTATTCCCGTTACTTTTGACGATAAGCACACCGTTTACGTGTGGGTTGACGCGTTAACTAACTATATAACTGCGCTTGGATACGGCAGTGATGACGATAGTTTATATAAAAAATATTGGCCTGCAAACTTACAAATGGTAGGTAAAGAAATTGTAAGATTCCATACTATTATTTGGCCTGCAATACTTATGGCACTTGATATTCCCGTACCTAATAAGGTTTACGGTCACGGCTGGCTTTTAATTGGTGGAGATAAACTTTCAAAGAGTAAAGGTGAAAATATTAAAACGGAAATTACCGACCCTAAAGAACTCGTTGATAGATACGGGTGCGACGCTTTAAGGTATTTCTTACTTCGTGAAATTCCTTTTGGGAACGACGGCGTTTACACTAACGAAAGTTTACTTAAAAGAATTAACGGCGATTTGTCTAACGCGCTTGGAAATTTAGTTTCAAGAACAACTGCTATGATAACTCAATATTTCGGTGGCGTTTTACCTAATCCTACGGGTTATACTGAACTTGATAACGAAGTTATTGCTTTAGCAAACGGCGTGTTGCCACAAGTTAAAAAGTATATTGACGCGATAGACGTTCCAACTGCGCTTAGCGAAATTTTCAAACTCGTTGAAAGGGCAAATAAGTATATTGACGAAACTGAGCCTTGGAAACTCGGAAAAGACCCGAGTTTAAAAGATAGGCTTTCGACCGTTATGTACGTTTTATCAGAATGTATAAGAATTTCTGCAATACTTTTGAAGCCGTTTATTACTAAAGCACCTGATAAAATTTTAAGTTTCTTCTCAATAAACGGTTGTGAGATTAAAGATTTTGATAGCGTTAAATTTGGCGAATTAAAAGGTGGTACTCAAATTATTAAGGCTGAGCCTGTTTTCCCAAGAATTGACGTTAAAAAAGAAATTGAAGAAATTGAAAAGATGATGACGGCTCGCCATAAAGCGCAAGAAAAAGCAAAAAGGGAAGAAGCTAAGAAGATGGAAGAAAATAAAGTTATTGAAGAAAAACCTGAAATATCTATTGATGAATTTTTTAAAACCGAACTTAGAGTAGCGGTTGTTAAAGCGTGTGAAAAAGTTGAAAAATCCAATAAACTTTTAAAACTTACGTTAGACGTTGGCGATGAAGAAAGAACCGTAGCGTCAGGGCTTGCAAATTACTATACACCAGAAGAATTGGTTGGTAAAAAAGTTATTTTAGTATATAACTTAAAGCCTGCTAAACTTTGTGGTGTAGTTAGCCAAGGTATGGTTTTATGCGCTGAAAAGGACGATAAAGTCGTTTTAATTTCTCCTGAAAAAGATATGCCTGCAGGAGCAGAAGTGTGTTAAATTTTATTGACGTTCATACGCATTTATGCGATGAAAAGATTACCGTTCAGTTTGACGGCGTTAGGGAAAGATATATAAATGCAAACGTGAATTACGTCGTTGATAGTGGTTGTAGCGTTAAAACTTCTAAAAGTTGTATGGAAAACGCTGAAAAATATAACGAAGTGTATTTTACGGCAGGAGTACACCCACAAGAAGCAACTGATAGTTTTGATTATGGTGATTTGCCTACGCTATTCAATATTGCTAAGCATAAAAAATGCCTTGCAATAGGTGAAATTGGTCTTGATTATTATTGGGGCGGTTACGATAAAGATAAACAAATTAAACTTTTTAAAGAACTTATTTATAATGCAGACGCGTTAAATTTACCTATAGTTATTCACTCGCGTAGCGCTTGTAAAGATACGGTAGATATTTTAAAGGCAAATAAGCCTTTATTAAAAAACGGGTTTTTAATGCACTGTTATTCAGAAAGTTACGAAACGGCAAAAGAACTTTTAAAACTTGGGGCGTATTTTTCATTTGGTGGTGCGCTTACTTTTAAAAATTCTAAAAGAGGTGAAGTTTTAAAAAAACTTCCAATAGATAGAGTTTTATTTGAAACTGACGCACCTTTTTTAACGCCTATGCCGTTTAGGGGGCAGGTTAACGAGCCGTCTTACGTTTTATACGTTTATAAATACGTTGCTGAACTTATTGGTATGGGGCTTGAAGAACTTGCTAAAACCGTAGAAAATAATTTTAAAACTCTATTTAAAAAAGTAATTTAGCCAAACTTAAAAACAATTAAGCTTGGCTTTTCTCAAAAGTAAAAAACAGGCAAGTTGCAAAAGGATTTTTGTACTTTTGCCTTCTAAGATAATATGGCTAAAAGGTAAATTTTTAATTATGGATATTAAAAATATTTTAAGAAAAAACAACTTCACTTTTGAAAAAAAATACGGTCAAAACTTTTTAACGGATTTCGACCTTTTATCTAGAGTAGTGGATAAGTCGGGCGTAAACAGTGATTCTACGGTTATAGAAATTGGTGTTGGTGCAGGTACTTTAACTAGTGAAATTGCTAAAAAAGTTAAAAAAGTTTACGGATTTGAAATTGATACTAAACTAAAGCCTATTTTAAACGAAACGTTAAAAGAATATAATAATATTGAATTAATATTTAACGATATTATGAAACTTTCAATGCAAGAAATTGAAGATAAAATAGGCGAAAAATATACTCTTATTGCAAACCTACCTTACTATATTACCACACCTATTATTATGCGTTTTATTGAGGACGCTAAAAACTTAGAAGCAATAGTAGTTACTATTCAAAAGGAAGTTGCGCTTAGAATTTGCGCTGAGCCTAAAACTTCCGATTACGGAGCGATAACTGCTTCTATTAACGCTGTTGGGAATAGCGAAATAATTGAATATATTGGAAGAGAAAAGTTTTTCCCTGTGCCTAACGTAGATTCAGCAGTAGTTAAAATAACTATTGATAAAAATAAATATGATATTAAGGATTTAAACGCCTATAAAAAACTCGTTAAATGCGCGTTTGGTATGAGAAGAAAAACTTTGGTTAATAATTTATTAAAAGATTATAAAATTACAAGGGAAGATGCTGAAAACGCTTTAACTCGACTTAATATTCCCTTGTCGGCTCGTGGTGAAGAATTGAGTGCTATAGAGTTTATTAAACTTTCAGAAATTATATAAATTATGAGAATAGTTGATATTATAAAAAACAAGCGTAACGGCTTAAAACTAACAAAAACTGAGATTGATTATTTTATTAATAACTACGTTTCAGGAAATATTCCCGATTATCAAGCGTCAAGTTTACTTATGGCGATATACTTTAACGGATTAGATAGTGAAGAAACGGCGAATTTAACCTTTGCTATTCGCGATTCCGGTGAAAAACTAGATTTTTCTAAAATAAACGGCGTTAGGGTAGATAAGCACTCAACGGGTGGCGTTGGCGATAAAACTAGTTTAATCGTTGCGCCAATAGTCGCAAGTCTTGGCGTTAAGGTTGCTAAAATGAGTGGTCGTGGGCTTGGTTATACGGGTGGAACGGTTGATAAACTAGAGTCAATTATAGGTTATAGAACGGAACTATCTAACGACGAGTTTATAAACCAAGTAAATGAAATTGGCATTGCTATCGTTGGTCAAAGTGCTAATTTGGCGCCTGCAGATAAAAAACTTTACGCGCTTAGAGACGTAACTGCTACGGTTGAAAGTTTGCCACTAGTCGTTTCGTCAATTATGGGTAAAAAACTCGCTGCGGACGATGACGTTATCGTGTTAGACGTAAAGTGTGGTAGTGGTGCTATTTGTAAAACTATTGAAGAAAGTGAAAAACTCGCTTCGCTTATGGTTGATATTGGTAAAAAAGCGGGTAAAAAAATGCTTGCTCTTATAACTGATATGGATAAACCACTTGGCAACGCTATTGGCAATTCGCTTGAAGTTATTGAGGCAATAAAAACGCTAAAAGGCGAAGGTCCTCAAGATTTAACGGAAATTTCAATTATACTTGCAAGTAATATGCTCTATCTTTCGGGCGTTGGAACTATAAAAGAGTGCGAAGCGATGGTTAAAAATTCTATAAAAGACGGTACTGCGTTTAATAAATTCGTTGAACTCGTTAAATATCAAGGTGGAAACGTTGATTTAATACTAAACCCAAACAACTTTTATAAAGCAAAATATTCTTTTGAAGTTTTCGCTGAAAAAGATGGCTATATATCTAAAACCGATACTGAAGGTTACGGTATGGCGAGTTTAATGCTCGGAGCAGGTAGAAATAGTTTAGACGACGCTATTGATTATACTGCAGGAATTATTTTGAATAAAAAGACGGGAGATAAGGTTAATAAAGGGGATTTGATAGCAACCTTATATTCAAATTCTAATAATTTTGATTTGGCAAAAGAGAAGTTCTTAAATTCTACTTTAATTTCTAAAACTAAACCCGAACTTAAACCACTTGTTTTGAGTAGAGTTGAATAGGAGATTTTATGAAAATAGAAGATATTTTATCAAAATGCGACCATACGAATTTATCTCAATCTGCAACTTTTGAAGATATAAAAAGTTTGTTGGGCGATGGAATTAAATACGGCGTTGCTTCTTGTTGTATTCAGCCGTGCTTTGTAAAGGACGCTAAAAACTACGTTAATAATAAACTTAAAATTTGTACGGTTATTGGATTTCCAAACGGATATAATACTATTGACTCTAAGGCGTTTGAAGCGAGTGAAGCGATTAAAAACGGCGCCGATGAAATCGATATGGTTATAAATATAAATTATCTTAAAAATTGCGATTATGACTATATTTTTAAAGAAATTTCTACTTTAAGAGAAGTATGTAAAAACGTCGTTTTAAAAGTTATTATAGAAACTTGTTTATTAACTCGTGAAGAAAAAATTAAGATGGCTAAAATTGTAACCGACGCTAAAGCCGACTATATAAAAACGTCAACAGGGTTTTCTAGTTACGGCGCCACATTTGAGGACGTTAAATTATTAAAAGAAAACGTTGGCTCTAGCGTTTTAGTTAAAGCGGCGGGAGGAATATCGTCGATTGATGACGCTCAAAAATTTATAGAACTTGGAGCGTCTAGACTTGGTACGAGTAAAGTTGTTAAAATTGTTAAGGAGAGTAAATAATATGTCAATTTCAACTCCACATATCACTGCTAAGGAAGGGGATTTTGCAAAAACCGTGCTTATGCCAGGAGACCCGTTAAGAGCAAAATTTATCGCAGAAACTTTTTTAGAAAACGCTAAACTTGTAAATAACGTTCGTGGAATACAAGGTTATACTGGCTATTATAACGGGAAAATGGTATCGGTTATGGCGTCTGGCATGGGGCAGGCGTCGATGGGAATATACTCTTATGAACTCTTTAAATTTTACGGCGTTGAAAATATTATTAGAATTGGCTCTTGTGGTGGCTTTTCAAAAGATTTACACGTTAAAGATATAGTAATTGCAATGGGTGCTTGTACTAATAGTAATTACGCTTCACAATATAAGTTAAACGGAACGTTTTCTGCTATTGCCGACTTTAATTTAGTTAAAAAAGCAGTAGAATTATGCGAAGATTTAGGCGTTAAATATAAGGTTGGTAATATTTTATCTTCCGATACTTTTTACGATGAAGGCAATTCTTCATTTGAGTTTTCTAAACTTGGCGTTTTGGGTGTAGAAATGGAGTCGTACGCTCTTTACTGTAATGCTTCAAGGCTTAATAAACGCGCACTTACTATTTTAACGGTTAGCGATTCTTTTGTGTATCCCGAAGAAAATACTACTGCCGAAGAAAGGCAAACTTCGTTTACAAGCATGATGGAAATTGCTTTGGAGATGGCGTAATTAATGGATAAAAGGGTATTTTTAATTGTTCTTGATAGTCTTGGCGTAGGCGAACTTCCCGATGCTAAAAAATTCGGAGATGAAGGTAGTAACACTTTAAAATCTATATCTTCGAGTGAATATTTTAACTGTCCTAACTTAACAAATCTAGGGCTATTTAATATTGACGGCGTAGGTAAAGGTGTTGATTTTCCTAGTGGCTCTTATGGAAAACTTAGAGAAAAATCAAACGGGAAAGATACGACGGTTGGGCATTGGGAAATAGCGGGTGTTGTTTCTGATAAACCGCTTCCAACTTATCCTAACGGATTTCCTAAGGAAATAATTTCTAAATTTGAAAATTTAACGGGTAGAAAGGTTTTATGTAATAAACCTTACTCGGGAACGGAAGTTATAAAAGATTACGGCAAAAAACACGAAGAGACGGGTGATTTAATCGTTTACACTTCGGCTGATAGCGTTTTTCAAATTGCATCGCACGAAGATATTGTGCCTATTGATGAATTATATAGATATTGCGAAATAGCGCGTGAAATATTATCTAATGAGCACGGTGTTGGTAGAGTGATTGCAAGGCCGTTTAAAGGTAATTATCCCTACGTAAGAACGGCAAATAGGCACGATTATTCAATTAAGCCACCTAAAAAAACTATGCTTGACGTATTAAAAGAGAATAATTATAGCGTAATAGCAGTTGGTAAAATTACCGATATTTTTGCTTCTTCTGGCATAACTCAAAGTTATAAAACCGTTGATAATTTAGATGGCGTTAATAAAACTCTAAATATATTAAACGAAGATTTTAATGGCCTTTGTTTTACTAACTTAGTTGATTTTGATAGTAAATACGGGCATAGAAACGACGTTGACGGATACGCTAAAGCACTTAGTGAATTTGATGAAAAATTGCCGTTAATTATTGAAAATTTAAGGGAAAACGATATTTTAATTATCACTGCCGACCATGGTTGCGACCCGTTAACTGCGTCTACCGACCACTCGCGCGAATATGCGCCAATATTAATTTACGGCAACAACGTAAAAAATGGCGTAAACCTTAAAGTTAAAGAAAGTTTTGCAGATATTGCTAAAACTATTTTAAATTATTTTAATATAGAAAGTTATTCTTTAGACGGCGATAGTTTTTTAAGTGAAATAATAAAATAACCCTATCATGAGATAGGGTTTAGAATTTTTGTTTTACCCACTTGCGCCGTGCATAGAGAAGTTTTAACCCGCCTTAGGCAGGGTGGGTACTCTATTTATCGCTTTTGACTTTTCGTTTAATAGGGGTGAAAACAACGCCCTCGAAATACGCATTGGCGACAAAACGCGAGTTCCCTTTTTAAAAACGTAGGGGAAAAAATCTCCGCCTCGCACGCAGTAGGCAAATAAATTTTATACGATTATTATATGTAATGTCAACTAAATTATGAGAGGATTTATGAATTTAACTATACTAGGTAAATACGGTCCGTTTGCTATAAACGGAGCAACGTCAGGGTATCTATTAGAAAACGACGGTGCTTATGCACTTTTAGACGTTGGTGCAGGTACTGTATCAAAATTACTTAAAAAAATTGATATTAATAATTTAAAATTTTTATTTTTAAGTCATTTGCATTTTGACCATATTTCAGATATCGGCGTTCTTTCTTACGTGGTTACATTTTTAAAAAGCGATAAAAAACTTAAAGTATATTTTTATGACGACGATAGCGATAATGCTAAAATTATAAAAAACGTAAAAGAATTTGAGTGTATAGATATCTCGGAAAACAAAACTTATTTTGATAGTGGTTTTACTTTTTCCATTTATAGAATGGCTCATCCGATTATTTCTCATGGAATTAAAATTTCAAATGGAGAAAGAACTTTATCGTATACGGGAGATACGTCGTTAAACTGCAATTTAGAAAATTTATTAAGGGGTAGCGATTTTTTACTTGCAGATGGTGCGTTTACAGAAAAAGATTATAAAAAGGGGAAACCGCATATGTCGGTAGCGCAAGTAAACGAACTTTCTATAAAATACAAAATTAAAACTTTGGTTACACACATAGGATATAGATATACTGATGAAGAAGTTGAAAAAGAACTTACTAATAATAAACTTATCTTTGTTGCCAAAGAAGACACAACTTATAAGGTATGAAAGGCATAATCGCTAATAATAGGCCGATTTTGTTTATTGCATTATCTGCACTTTTAGCGATTTTAATATCTACGCTATCTATTTTTATAAATTTAGTTTTTGCATTTACTATTTCTTTATTGGTTTTTATAATCGGTATTATTTTTCTTTTTGTTTTTATTAGTCTAAAAGGTTTTAAATCAACAATTATACTTGGCTTAATGCTTGTTGTATACGTGGCGATAAGCAGTATATTTCTTGTAAACGTTCATAAATATAATAGTGAAAATTTAATAGGTAATCAATTATTTTACGGTACGGTTATTGGTATTGACGGCGCAGTTTACGATGAAGACGATAATAAGTATTTAGAAGTAGTCGTTGACGGCAGTATTAAAGGGCATAAAGTCAAAGCGAATGCTAAAATACCGTTTGAATATAAAATAGTAGTTGGCAATAAAATTGAGTTTTCGGCTAACTTTATTAAATCGGGAGTTTATTTTGATAATACTTTTATTATCAATCCACTAGCAAACGGCGTTTATTATTCGGCTAAAAACGTAAAAGATATTTATCTTGACGATAGCATTTCAGGTTTATTTAATAAAATTAAATATAAAGTATTAAATAATTTTAAAGTTGCGTTTTCTAATGATTACGGCATAGCGTACGCAATGTTTACGGGCGATGACAGTTACGTTTTTAAAGACTTATTAACGTCCTTTAGGTTAATTGGTATTTCTCATATTTTTGCAGTTTCAGGTTTACATATAGGGTTTATTTACGGAGCGTTATTATTCGTTTATAAGCATTTAAAATTAAAAAATAAATCAAGGCTGATAATTACTTTTATAACGCTATTTATATACGTTTGGTTTTGTGGATTTTCAGCGTCTTGTATTAGAGCGTTTATAATTATTTATATAATTGCTATTTCGGAGTCGCTATACGAAAAGCCGGATAGGTTAACTAATTTGTGCTCTGCTTTTATAATAACTCTTATTCTTAATCCCTTTGATTTTTATACGGCAGGGTTTCAATTATCGTTTACAGTTTATTCTGCAATAGTGTTTTTAAATAAGCCTATATGTAAGTTTTTATCTTTATTTTGTTTTGATAGGGTGGCAAAATTTCTTTCGCCTTATCTTTCTGCTTATTTTGCATCGTTGCCACTTGCTATAGACTTCTTTGGATATTCTTCAATTTTTTCGCCGTTATTTAATATTTTATTAGTTCCAATTTTAGGTTTAGCGTACGTATTTATATTTATAACTGCAGTATTAAGTTTGTTTATTAATTTTTACGGAATTATTGCAGTTTTCCCCAATATCGTACTAAATATTGCTGTTACTATCTTAAACAATATCGATGCAAGAATATTTTTATTAGACGATTTTACGTTTGGCTATTCTAAATTGCCGTATTATTTTATAGGTATAGTTTTAACAAACTATTTAAATATTTCTAAAAAATATAGAATTATTTTAAGTTCAATTTTATTTATTATATTTATTTTAACTTTTATTATAGTAAATTTATACGTTTAATCTTGATTTTTATCTATTTAAATGATAAAATATATTATGAGGTTACAAAAGTGCAATTTTCCGATTTAGAAATTAGTTTAACAAATGGCATTATGCCCATATATCAAATTTACGGCAAAGATGCTTTTTTAAGGGGAAGTGCATTATCTTTGATTAAAAGTGTTGCTCTTAGCGAGCCTGATTTAAATTTAACTAACTATCAAGGGGAGGACGTTTTAAAAGAGCCTGAAGATTTTTTAAACGCCGTGAAAAGTTATCCATTTTTAAGCGATAAAAGATACGTCGTCGTTTACGATTATTATCCAACGGCAAAAGACCTTAATTCTAAAAGATTTTCATCGGTTTTTAATAATGTAGAAGAAACGACGATTATAATTATTGTTAACGAAAAAAAATGCGAGGCTTTATTTAAACATAAAAACGTAACTTCTATTGATTGCGATAGAGCAAGCGACGCTTTTTTAGTTAAATGGATAAGAAAAAAAGCGCTGGAATCTAAAGTGATTATAGGTACTGATGCTTTAAACAAAATTATTGAGTACACTTCGGGCGATATGTCAAAAATAAGTGGTGAAGTGAGTAAACTTATAAGTTTTGTTGGCGAAAATAACGAAATTACGGTTTATGACGTAGAACTAGTTATTTCTAAGGATTTAGACTTTGAAGTTTATGAATTAACAGGTTTTATTGCCGATTTAAAGCGTGATAAGGCGTTTTTAACCCTTAAGGAGATGCTTAGTAAGAATCAAGATAAGCAGGTTTTGTTTATTGCGATATATTATCATTTTAGAAGATTGCTTCACTCTTCAATTTCTAATTTGAGCGATAATGAACTTGCTCTTTCGCTCGGTGTTAAAGAGTTTGCGATTAGAAAGTATAGGGCGCAAGCAAAAAAGTTTACTCCGGTAAAATTAAAATCTATTTGCGATAAACTCGCTTCGTTTGACGGCGCGTTTAAACGTGGTGATATTTCTGTTGATTCTGCGCTTTGGAACTCGATTTTTAACGTGTTAATTTAAATTTTTACGCTTAAAATTTATTAATCTTTAAATGCCTTTCAACTTTGAGATTTGCTTTTTATTAAGTTTAGTATCTTACTAATTTTTTAGGAGAATATATGATAAAATTTATTACTGAAAAGGTTATACCGATATTTAAAAATATAAACCTTCCTGAAATTATATTATTGGTTAGTATTTTTTTGGGGTTACTTTTGCTTTTTTCTTTACTTACTAAGAATAACGCTTCAAAAATTTCTTGCGTTTTTGTTATTTATATAGTTCTTGTAAGTTGTTTATGTATTTTATTAGAAACCTCACTCGTTTTATACGCGCTACTAGTAATATCGTTTATTATATGCGTTGTAGTTATGTTTTCTACGGAAATTAAAAGAAACGTTTGGAACACTAAAAACACTAAAATTATATCTTCTGAAATGGCAAATACGGTTAGAAATACTCATCAAGTCGTTACGCATAATATTAACGAAATTATTAAAGCGTTACAAAACATGTCAAAAAACGATATTGGTGCGATACTCGTGTTTTCAAACACTAAAATTCCGACTTCTATTATTGATAGTGGCGTAAAACTTGATTCTGATATTTCAAGCGCGCTCATTGAAAGTATCTTCTTTCCTAAAACACCACTTCACGACGGTGCTATTATTATTCAAAATGATAAAATTCAAGCGGCAGGTTGCTTTTTACCGCTTTCGCAAGAAACGGATTTACCTAAAGAACTTGGAACTAGGCATAGGGCGGGTATCGGCGTTACCGAAATGCTTAACGTTACCGCTATAATAGTTTCTGAAGAGACGGGTATTATCTCTATTGCCAAAGGTGGCAAAATAACTAGATACGCAGATTCTGAAACTTTAAGAAAAACTTTAAAGGAGTACTATTGGCAAGATTTAATAGATAATACTAAAGACAAAAATCATAAAGAAACTAAAGGGGGTAAAGATATTATATGAGTAAAATGAAAAAATCTAAAGGTTTATCAATTTTTATTAACGTAGTTATATCCCTTTTAATAGCAGTTTTGATTTTTATAACTATAAAGGTTATATAATTAAAAACACTTAACGACTTAGCGATTTCGCTAAGTCGTTTTTTTTTGTTTTGTTAAAGTGTTTTCGACAAAATTTATAATTTTTTTATCTTTTGTTTTAAAATGCGCGCTTTATTAATAAATATAATAAAGAGGTGCGATAAATGAGAGCATATTTTAAAAAAAAGTCGGCAATTTTATTGATTTTTGCCATTTCGTTTATATTTGGTTTAAGTTTTTGGGTTAAATATAGTGGTGTAAGTGCCGTTTATTTTAACGGAACTACAAGGTTGGTTCCTATATACTCAGTTGATAGAAATGATAATAAAATATCAATTTCTTTCGATTGTGCATACGGTGCCGATTACACTTTAAAACTTTTAGATATATTAGATGAATACGACGTTAAATGCACGTTTTTTGTGGTAAAGTTTTGGGCTGATAAATTTCCAGACGTGTTAAAAGAAATATCTAATCGTGGCCATGAGATAGGAACGCATTCTTCAACTCACCCTAATATGAGTAAACTAAGTGAAGCACAAATAATATCCGAACTTACTACTTCGTCTCAAAAAATAACCGAAATTACAGGTAAAAAAGTAGAACTTTTTAGACCGCCATACGGCGACTACGATAATCAAGTAATAAAAGTTAGTGAAAAACTTGGGTTATATACGATTCAATGGGACGTTGATAGTATTGATTGGAAGGATATATCTAGTAAAGAGATTGTAAATAGGGTAGTTAAAAAAACTAAAAGTGGTTCTATAATACTATGTCATAATAACGGACTGCATACGCATGAAGCACTCCCTTATATTCTATCAAACTTAAAAGAAAAAGGTTTTACGTTCGTGCCTATAGGCGAACTTATTTATAAAGAAAATTACACTATTGATTCGTTTGGAATTCAACACAAAGCGATGAGCAGGTAAAATAACTAAAAATTAGCGCTTGCTTAAATAACAATGGAGGCTTAAAATGATAAACGTAGAAAAGCAAAATAACAAAGTGTACGTTAAAGGTGAAATTATTACCGAAGCAAAGTTCTCGCATGAAATCTACGGCGAAGGATTTTACGAAATGGATATTCTAGTTAAAAGATTGTCTGGTCAAGCAGATATACTTCCAATAACAATATCTGAAAGGTTAATTGAGAGTGGAAATTTAAAAATTGGCTCAACGTTATCGGCTATCGGTCAGTTTAGAAGTTACAATAAGCAAGTGGACGGCAAGTCTAAACTTATGCTTACGGTTTTTGTTAGAGAAGTTGTAGAAGGTGTAGAGTATAAAAATCCAAATACAATAGTTCTTTCAGGATTTATTTGTAAGCCACCGATATATAGAACGACGCCGTTTAATAGAGAAATAGCCGACGTTTTAATCGCGGTTAATAGGGCGTACAATAAAAGCGATTATATTCCTTGTATTGCTTGGGGTAGAAACGCAAGGTTTGTTAAAAATTTAGAAGTTGGCGAAAGGGTATCGTTATCGGGTAGAATTCAGTCAAGAGAATATCAAAAGAAAATTAGTGAAACGGAAACTAAACTTTTGACTGCTTACGAAGTATCTATTTCTAAACTTGCAGCGTACGATAACGCAGAGACTTTTGATATTAATAAAGAGTTTGAACTCGAGTGTGATATTTTACAAAAAGAAACCGTTTGATATTGACAAAGATTTTATTGATTGGTATAATAAGTGTGGTTTAAACCACACTTTTTATCGTTATGAAAAATTTATATAATATTGCCGATTTTAATATTTTAATTGAATATAAATATAATTATACTTTTAAATTTTTAGAAGAATATTTAATAAAAGGCGAAATAAAGCCGGATTTTGAAATTTCCGTAACACAAAACGAACTTTTAGAAGAACTTGAAAAATCAGAAATTAAAATTTTAGACGTAGTTGAAAATTCCTCAATTTTAAGAAAACTTGCTAATATTTTAATTGAAAAATATAATACGGTCTTATTTCATGCTTCGTCAATTATGTATAATGGCAACGCCTATTTATTTACTGCGCCTAGTGGAACGGGTAAATCAACGCATACTGCTTTACTTAAAAAACTTTTGGGCGATAAGGTTGAGTATATTAACGACGATAAGCCGTTTATTAAATTAGTTGACGATAAATTTTACGTTTACGGTAGTCCGTGGAACGGCAAACATCGTTTAGGTGGAAATATTTGCGCTCCACTTAAGGCAATAGTAAAAGTTGCCCGTGCAGACGTTAATAGCGTTTTAAAACTAGACTCGAAAGATGCGTTAAACTGCTTGCTAGAGCAATCATATTATTATAACGAAGAAAATAGTGCGCTTAACTTACTTGAGTTAATAACTAAAATGTTAAGTAACGTTGAATTTTACTTGCTTAAGTGTAATAAAGATATTTCTTCGGCTGAAATATCCTATTCTAATATTTTAAAAGGTTAAATTATGAAAATTAGAAAGCAATTTATTTTAAAAAAATTAAACGAAAATACTGAAAATGAGATGACCGTAGTTATCGCTGTTGGAAAGTACGCTAAAAATATTAGCGGTTATATTAGGCTCAACGAAACTTCGGAATTTTTATGGAATAAACTAATTGACGGGGCGACAAGGGAAGAACTTATAAATGCGCTTTTACAAGAGTATGATGTGAGTTATGAAATCGCTTCAAAAGACGTTGATTGGGTTATAGAAACTCTTAATAAAATAGGGGCTATTGATGAATAATTTAGAAAATGCCTTAAATGAAATAGGCTTTGTTTGTATGGAGTTTAAGGGAACTAGTATGCTCCCAATTTTCGTTGAAGGGCGCGATAAAGTTTGCATATACTCCTACAAGCCTGAAATTTCGCTCAAAAAGGGCGATATTATACTTTATAAGCGTGAGTCAGGTTTATACGTTTTACACCGTATAATGGCTATAAAGGGCGATGAATACGTGCTTTGTGGTGATAATCACACTACGCTTGAATACGGCGTTAAACCGTCGCAAATTTTAGGCGTAGTAAAAGGCTACTATAAATACGATAAATATATTGATTTTGATAAATCAATAAAATACAAGATATATAAAAATACTTATGCTAAATTTAGAATTTTTAGAAAAATCCGCAACGGATTTAAAAGAATTTTTTTAAGAAAATAAAATTATAATATTGATAAAACTAAAATCGCGTTCTCAAATAAAAGAACGCGATTTTGTTATTTGTTTTTTTCTTCAGTAAATAAGAGTTTAGATTCTATAAATATAAGTGCTAGCGTGATAGTAAGCGAAATTATAAGCATTAAAGCAGTGGTTTTAGTGCGTTTTGAAGCGTTAGTTCCAATAGTGGTTTCAGTGCTTTCAATATTTTTGCCAGACGATTCCATCGTTAATCTTAAATAGCCTGAAACTATATATCCAATAGGCTCACCGCCTTCATTAAGCGAAATTAAAGTCATACTAGTTTTGTTAAACTTATATTCGTTATAAGCGTAAACTTTTTGACCTTTATTAAGGGAAATAAGTTTATAATTACTATCAACGATAGGTTTAGCGTATAAATGTGAGTTATTGCTTAAGTAAACGGGTTTGCCGTTATTGTTTACGTGCGAAACGTTATAATTCTTATAATCTGTAGGGCTTAAAATGCTAGCGTCGCCATTAGCATTGCCAATAGACGTTTTTCTTATAAGCGCCGTTAAATTTTGCGAGTATGAAATAAGTAAGTAATCGTTATCAACTTCAGCAATTACAGCGTAAACTCTTAAAGTGTTGGGGTTAGATATAGGCGTTATATTTTTAAAATATTTTTTTCCGTTATCAACTAAATAATTTCCAAGTTCCACTTTAAAAATCTTTGCGTTTTCTTTTATCGTTACAAAATTAATGTCTTTTAAAATTTTATTTTCGTTAACGTTATCTGCCGATATTTTCGATAAACTTTTAATATTGAGAACGTTATCGCTATTTTTGTATATGCACGCGTCGCCCATATAGAAACAGTCGCTAGAGCGATAGTTAAGAGCGAGAGAAGTAATTGTATCGTTATATATTGGTTTTACAGTATAATCACTTTTAACGTACGTGCTATCTTTCTCAGTGTATTTATAAATTTTATTATTTTCACTTAAAATAAAAACGTTTCCAGAAAAATCCGTTTCTATCGATAAAATAGGGTGATTAACGGTGGTTGTTGAAGTGATTTGATTGCCAAATATTCGGGTAATTTTATAAGTGGTGCTATTTTCACTTTCTTTGTATGCTATTATAACGTTTCCAAAAATATCAACGGTGAAATCAACTGCAATACCTTTTATTTGATTGGAGGTGTTAGTTATGAGCGTTTTAGTTATTTCTTCAAGTTCATCGTTAGGGCTTGGCAACGTAATTTTATGAACGTTGACAATATCGTGAGTGTAATTTTCACGTGAAGTATCGGAAAAATAAAAACTATTGTCTAAATAAAATAGTGAAGTTACTGATGACGATTGATAGGTTTCTAGTTTTTCTAGTGTAATCGGGCTAGAATTTGTTTGCTTATATAGGGTTACAAACTCGCCGTCATAAATCATAAGATGAGTGTCAGAAGCAGTAAAAAGTTCTATTTTTAAATCGGCGTTTTCAACGTACAAAGAAGATAAATCAATTTTACGGTATGGATAAATTTCTTTATCTTTAGAAACTTTCACGATACGTTTTTGCGGGGTGGATTCACCGGTCTTAAACGTTGCGTTATCAAGAGCGTAAACGTAGTTTTCGCTGAGTGTTACCATTTCCGCATCTTTAGTTAAACGATAATCTGCCGTTGCTTCCGTGGTTATAGCAAAGTAGGTAAAATCGTTAGTTTTAGTGTTGACTTCTTGAATGCAATTTAAAATATCGTCAGCAATTAATAAATTACCGTCTTTTTTGCTTAGACCTTTAGGTGAGCGTAAATTGCCAAGAGTGGTTGCTGTATCGCTAACCGGAATTATGAGTTCCGACTCGGCGTTTTGCTGTTTTTTAACTTTATAAAGCCCGTCAACCGCAGTGTACCAAACGTAGTCGCCAACGTCTAATAAACTTATAACGTCTTTATTAATGGTTGTTAAAGTTACCATGGTTTTATCGTTTGCGCGATAAAATTTTAACGTGCCGTTATCAAGAAGATAAATATTCCCGTCTTCTGCAAAGAAACCTGCTTTTGCAAAAGTTTCAAAATCGTATAATTTTTTAAAAACGGGAACGCCACTAGATATAGTTATTTCGTAAATATTAGCAAAATTGTTAGTGTTAGCAACTACTTTGTTTTCGTAAAAAGAGAAAAAGTTAGCAACTATTACCGGCATGCCCAACGTATCTAAAACGACCTTTGGCGTAGCCGTTAATTGATTTGCAGGCACGTAGTAAATTTGCGATTGGCTAACGTAATAAATAAACTCACCATACTTTTGTATTTGTGAAATTGAAGACAAAGACGAGTGTGAAGGAAGTATTGAGTAGGTTTTTGTTTCAGGATTATACACGTTTATTCTGTTTCTAGTATATCCCGTTTCGCTATTTTGATAATATTCCGAAATAATCATATAGCCGTCACTAGAATATGAAACGGAAATAGGCGAGTCTAAATCATAAAATTCAATAGGGCTTGAAGGTAAAAAAAGTTGAGTGTCGGCAACTGCAGTTTCTTCAGCAAATGCAATTTTTTTATCAATAGTAAAAATCCCTAACAAAAAAGATAGGGAGAATATTATAGATAAAATAAATAAACCGATTTTTTTCATTTTTTCCTTAAAATAACTATTAAATAATATACTTAGTAGTAGTATAACATATATTTATAAAATTTCAATATTAATTTTTAAACTTTTTAAATTATTTAGTCATAATAGGGTAGTTTTGACAGTTCTTGTCATATTTATTTTTTTATTATATATACGAACAAATGTTCGGAAATACAATATTATACGAACAAAAAATCTATAAATCAACAGAATATGACATAATTTAAACAAAAATGTTAAAAATTAAAATTATTTTGTTTAAAATTGTCATATACGATTGAAATTTGTAGCGAAAAGGCTATATAATCTCAGTAGAAACGGAGGTGAAAGGTATGAGTTGTTACGGAAAAACTATGTTGTCTTGTTATCGAACTTTAGATAAAGTCGTAATGCAAATTGAGAATTTAATTAAAAGCAAGGTTAAAAATTCCTTTTTTAATTATACGTCAACGTATTCTCAGGCTGAAAAGATTATTAAACTTAACGAAGTGAAATTTGATTTATTAGAGTTAAAGCAAATAACAAAAGAAGCGCTCGAGGTTTTAAGTGAAACCGACAGAACGCTTATTTATTACAAATATTTTGGCATTTTACCTAAAGATGAAAATTTTGATTTAAAATCTAGAAATTATTTTAGAAAACAAAATCGCGCTATTGAGAAATTCGATAAAATTTTAAATTCTAAAGGTTACGACGAAAAGTGGTTTTTAGATAAGTATTTAAAAATTTCTTACATTGCCGGCATTTATCAAAAAACTATAAATGAAATGGGTAAAAAACACGTTATAGATTGATTATTCTTCATTAAAAAATTGCTTTTCGGTTTTTTGTTTACTTGGTTTAAATAGGTAATAAACTATTGATATTGATATTACCGATAATCCTATAATTATAATAATTTGTAAACTTTCGGCAGGGAGCGAGTTCGGTTTTTTGTTTTCTTCTTGCGGACTCTGCTCCTTGTTTTCGTTTTCATTTGGAGTTTCGATAACGTCAGGGCTTTCTGGTACTGTAAATGGGTTTAGGCACGTAACGTCAAAATAGCCAAGTTTATTATTGCAATAAACGTAGCAAATATTATTCCCACTAATAGATTTATATTCGCCGTAATAATACATAAAGGTATTTTCCGGGACGTTGAAATACGCCTTTGATAAATTTGGGTCGTTAAACAAAACGTCGCTAAGCGAAGTTGAAACTTTAATGACTGTAAACGGTTTATTGGGCGTGTACGTAATTTCAGTTAATTCTTCTTTTTTACAATAACCCATAATAACAGGGTAATTTTCATTATTATTGCCGTACGTAACACGCACGGTGTTTCCACTAACGTTTTCTACTTTAACGTAGTAACCGTATGGAATTTCAAACAATTTATTAGTTAAATTATTGTCGGAATAAACGTATACGCCGTTTGATAATACGCGCATATAAATTTCCGACTCGGCTTTATAAGTATTTATAGGTGTTAGATAAATAAAACCTAATGCATAAACCGAAAATAAAAAAGTTAACAGTTTTTTCATAGTTAAATAATTATAACTTTTATAGCGTAGTAAAATTTGTAAAATTAATTACTTTTATGGTGTATTTAGTCATATGCAAGAAAAAATTATTAAAAAGTTAAAACAAATAGAAATGGAAGAGTTAAGAAGATACGAAAACAATACTCTTTTACGATATAACACGGGTAAAAAGGTGCATAAAAAGCAACTCAAATTTCACAAGTGTAAAAAGCGAAATAGATGGGTTTTTGGTGGAAATAGAAGTGGGAAAACCGAGTGTGGTGCAGTCGAAGCCGTATATATGGCAAGGGGAATACATCCTTATAGAAAAAATAAAAAATCAGTTTTTGGTTGGGTGGTTTCACTATCGCAACAAGTTCAGCGAGACGTTGCCCAAGATAAAATTTTAAAATATCTAAACCCGGATTGGATTATTGATATTACGATGCTTTCGGGTAAAAAAGATAGCCCTCGCTCAGGGGTTATCGACCAAATAAAAATAAAAAACGTACTAGGTGGCGTATCGGTAATAGGCTTTAAAAGTTGCGACCAAGGTCGTGAAAAATTTCAAGGCAGTTCTCTAGACTTTGTGTGGTTTGATGAAGAACCACCTAAAGATATTTACGATGAGTGCCGTATGCGCGTATTAGATAAGCGTGGAGATATTTTCGGCACGATGACTCCACTTAAAGGCTTAACTTTTATTTACGACGAAATATTTTTAAACTCAAATAACTCTAAAGACGTTTGGTACGAATTTATAGAGTGGGCAGATAATCCATATTTGAGTAAAAAAGAGATAAAAGCGCTAACAAGTAGTTTATCTGAGCGCGAACTTGAATCGCGAAGATACGGAAGGTTCTTTGAAGATACGGGGCCCGTATACTACGAGTTTGATGAAAACGTACACGTTATAGAGCCTTTTACAGTGCCTAGCGATTGGCAAGATATGATATCTATTGACCCAGGTCTTAAAAATCCACTTTCTTGCCATTTTTACGCCGTTGATTACGATGGAAACGTTTACGTCGTTGCAGAGCATTACGAAGCGGGGCTAGATGTAGAAACTCACGCAAATAAAATCAAGGCTATTGCGAGCGAACTTAATTGGCATAAGGATTTTTCGGGTAAGTTAAAAGGAATAATCGATTCGGCTGCAAATCAAAAAACGCTTGCTTATTCTAAATCCGTTTCCGAACTTTTTTATGAAAACGGAATTAATCTGTCAACAAACGTAAATAAGGATTTATTTACTGGAATTAATAGGGTTAAATGCTTTTTTAAAAACAATAAAATTTTTATCTTTAAAAACTGTGTAAGCATGATTAAAGAATTAAAGGGTTATAGATGGGGTAATAACGATATGCCGGTTAAGCGCAACGACCATTCGCTTGACGAACTTCGCTATTACATAATGACTAAACCACACGTAGATA
Source organism: Christensenellaceae bacterium (assembly GCA_045603725.1). Classification (GTDB taxonomy): domain Bacteria; phylum Bacillota; class Clostridia; order Christensenellales; family Borkfalkiaceae; genus HGM11412. Next base: position 16,779 of record JAZUMP010000056.1, on the reverse strand, counting down.
AACCCACTAAAATTTTAACTGACGTACAAAAAGATAAACAGCGTTTAATTAGAAAAGCAAGGAGAAGTAAAGGAGGTATTGGCTACGGATAATAACGACGTAAAAGACGCTCTTTATAAAAGGGCTATTGGCTACGAAGCCAAAGAAATAACCGAAGAATACGTTGGAGACGATGAAGGCGGTGTTCGTATGGTTAAGAAAAAAGTTGTTTCAAAAAACGTTCCACCCGACGTTTCAGCGGTAAAACTCTTAGTTGAACTTGACGGTGAACAAGATTTAAAAACTTTATCTGATGAAGAACTAGAAAAAGAGAAAATCCGACTTCTAGAACTTTTAAAAAAAATAGAAAATAAGGAGATTTAATATGCAAATTGAAAATTTAAAACCAAGCGTAGTTTGCGATATAGTAGGGTGTAATAATTTAGCCGAATACTATATTAAAAAAAGCGAAAATTCTAAACTATACGACAGTTTAAAATTGTGCCCCAAATGTGCTTTGGGCGTATTAAAAGTTTTAACTAAAGTATATAAGGTTAAGGAGAAAAATGATGAAAACGCTAAGTAAAGAACTATTAGATAGCAATTTAGAAAAACAAATAATAATGAGTGTTTTTGAGGATTTTGAAAGGCGAAGAGAAGAAAGAAAATTTCTTGAAAGACAATGGAAATTAAATCTTAATTATTTATCTGGAAATCAATACTGCGAAGTTGATTTAATGGGCGAAGTTAAGGAAGAAGAAAAGTATTACGGTTGGCAAAGTAGAAGCGTGTTTAATCACATCGCGCCGATTATAGATACTAGGCTTGCTAAACTTTCTAGAGTTAGGCCTAGTATGTCGGTAAGAGCGTCGGGTGGAGAAGATAAAGATTTAAAAACTGCTGAAATATCAACTGAAATTTTAAATTCTACTTATCAAAGAATATCACTTGATAAAGTTATAAAAGACGCTACCGTTTGGTCGGAATCGTTAGGTACTGCGTTTTATAAGATAACTTGGAACGATAAAAAAGGTAAAGTTTTAGGCGAAAAAGACGGGTTGGAAATTAAGGAAGGCGACGTGGAAGTTTCGGCAATTTCTCCCTTTGAAATTTTTCCAGACTCTATTTTTAAAAGTGAAATAGAAGATTTAAAAAGTCTAATTCATGCAAGGGCAGTAGACGCTGATACGATTTACGAACTGTACGGTAAAAGAGTTATAGGTGAAGAGTTAGACGTTTTTAGTTTAAATAAAACCGAAGATAATTTATTAAATTTAAACTCTACTAAAAAAATTTCTTCAACCTTAAAAAATCACGCACTTGTTTTAGAAAAATACGTTGCTCCAAATAGTGAATATCCAAACGGTAGGTTAATTATTGTTACTAAAGACGCACTTTTATTCGACGGTGAACTCCCGTATAAAAACGGCGTTGAATTAAGAAGAACTTTTCCGTTCGTAAAACAAACGGCTCTTAATAGAGCAGGGAATTTCTTTGGTGAAAGTATTATTGAAAGATTAATTCCACTTCAAAGAGCGTATAACGCCGTAAAAAATAGAAAATACGAGTTTATGAACCGTATTAGTATGGGTGTTTTAAAGGTTGAAGACGGCTCGGTTGATACGGAAGAACTAATTGACGAAGGATTGTCGCCCGGTAAGGTTATAGTTTATAGGCAGGGTGCAAGACCTCCTGAAATAATGAATAGCAATTCCGTTCCTGCAGACTTTACGTATGAAGAAGAAAGGCTTTATAACGAATTCGTATCAATTTCTGGAACGAGCGAAATTTCAAGAAGTTATAATCTTGGCGACCCTACTATGTCGGGCGTGGCGCTTGAACTTTTAATCGAGCAAGACGAAACGCGTTTATCGGTAACTGCCGATAGCGTTAGAAACGCTGTTAAAGATATTGCAAAACATATTTTAAGAATATACAAACAATTTGCAACGTCTACTAGAATTATGAAAAACGCAGGCAATGCAAAACTAGTTAAATTATTTTACTTTAAAGCGAGTGATATTTCTTCAGACGACGTGGTTTTTGATACTGAAAATGAAATTTCTCAAACGCCTGCACAAAAGAAAACTGCTATGCTCGAAATGTTAAGAACGGGGCTTTTAGGCGACGATAACGGAGTTATTAGTTTAAGAACTAAAGGTAAAATTTTAGAAATTTTAGGTTATGGTTCGCTTGACAATGCGCAAGATTTAGCAAGTATGCATAGAAGCAAAGCCGAAAAGGAAAATATTGACATGTTAGAAAGTGAAGTGGTTGTAGACGATTACGATAACCACGAAGTTCACTTAGAAGAACATTTAAGAAAAATACTTGAAGAAGACGTTAATATTGATAAAAATTACGAGTTTGCAAAAAGGCTTAAAAAGCATTACGGCGAACATAAAAACTACCTTTTAAAAAAGGAAATATTAAAGGGGATTGATGAGTTAAATGGAAACAAATAATATTGCAGCGGGAGAAATTAAGGAGAATTTAACGGCTAAAACTATAAAAAATGATTCGGCGCAAACTGCAGTGGCAGAAAGTGATTTAGGCGCGACTGAAGATTTAGGCAAGTTTAAAGATGTTAAATCCCTTCTTAACGCTTACAACGCCTTGCAATCTGAATTTACCAGACGCTGTCAGAGAGTTAAGGAGTTGGAAAGGGAAAATTCGCAAGTTAAAAAAGAACAATCGCTTAGTGATTCTTTATTTGACGGGCGTGAGTGGGAAAGAAAGGCATTTCTAGAGATTTTTCCAGATGCTGAAGAAGATTTCGAGTCGCTATACGATACCGCCTTGTATAGCGACGATAGCAAAGGATGGCTTGGTCGAGCGTATTTAAAGAAGTTAACTAAAAATTACGAAGATAAAATTAATTATTTTAATTCAATAGACTACGTAAAAAATGCCGTTAACTCAAACGAAGAACTTAAAAACCAAATAATAAAAGAGTATTTAAGTGAAATTGAAAACTCTAAACCGGCTATCAAGCTAATTTCAGGCAACGGATTGGCGACCGTGTCGCCACCGTCAACGCCTAAAAGCCTTGCCGATGCAGGTAATTTAGCACGGCAAATTTTTGAAAAATCTAAGGAGAATATTAATTTATGATTACAATGAAAACAGCCGATGAAGCATTAAAATCCGCATATCTCGGGGTGGTTTCAGAACAACTCAATACCGCTATAAATCCTTTACTTGCTAAAATCAAACAGTCTACTCAAGACGTTTGGGGTAAAGAAATTAGAAGGCTTGCTCAATACGGATTAAACGGTGGTATTGGTGCTGGTGATGAAGACGGTGCTCTTCCAGAAGCCGCAGGTAATAATTACGAACAATTTATTTTAACGTTAAAAAACCTTTATGGTACTATTGAAATTAGCGATAAGGCAATTAGGGCTTCGGAAAATAGTTCAGGTGCTTTCGTTAACTTATTAAACGCCGAAATGGAAGGCTTACTTAGAGCATCTTCATATAATTTTGGAAGAATGTTGTTTGGCGACGGCTCTGGCGTTCTTTCTAAAGTAGTTTCTATTGCTAACGGCGTAGTAACCGTTGACAACGTTAAAAACCTAGTTGAAGGTATGGTTGTTGACTTTAGAAATGCAGACGGCACTACAATTTCAGGCGCTACTCAAAGAAGAATTATTTCGGTTGATAGAAGCGCGAAAACCGTTAGCGTTACAGGTACTTCATTAACGTCAACTAACGTTCCTAAAGATAGTATTATCACTGTTCAAGGTTCTTACAATCAAGAAATTACGGGTTTAGGTGCAATATTTAAAACGACTGGCGAAATTTACGGTCTAGATAGAAGCACTCATAAATGGTTAATTCCATATATTAAAAGTAACGTGGGTGAAATTTCTGAAACTGCTATTCAAACGGCTATTGACTATCTTGACGAAAACGCAGGTTCTAGAGTTAACTTCATTATTTGTTCAAGTGGTGTTAAAAGAGCATTCCAAAACCATTTATCTACTTATAAAAGAAATATTGACGTAATGGATTTAAACGGTGGATATAAAGCGCTTTCTTATAACGGTATTCCTATCGTTTCAGACCGTTTCTGTCCGGAAGGTACTATGTATTTACTTAATACCGACGACTTTATACTTCATCAATTATGTGATTGGAAGTGGCTTGAAGGTGAAGACGGTAAGGTTATAAAGCAAGTTGCCGATAAACCGGTATATAAGGCTACGCTCGTTAAATACGCTGACCTTATTTGTTCAAGACCTTGTGGTCAAGCAATGCTTACGGGTATTACCGAAGCGTAAAAAGATTTTAAGGAGAATTTATGACGGTAAAAGATATTGTTAAAAAGGTTGCACTATTTTTAGATAGAAAAGATATTCTTGAGTATTTAAACACGGGTGCCACCGAAAACTATTTAAGCGTTTTAGACGACGTAAACCTACTCGTAAACTGCTATAACGTAGTTGGGGGAGAAATTGCGTCTTTATACTATAGATTTAAAACTACCGAAAGGCTTTCTCCTAAATCTGGTGGCATAATTAAAATGGCGGATTTTTCAAAAAATCCGCTTGCGGTTATTTCGGTAAAAGACGATAAAGGCAATAAAGTAAACGCTAAAATTTTACCAAGCGAAATTGTAGTTAACGCTAGCGAAGTTTTAGTTGAGTATTATTATGTGCCTAGTTATAAAAAGTTAGATGATATAAGCGATTATGATAATACTTGTATTACTGATAGAATACTTTGCTACGGAGTTTTAACGGAATACTTTTTAATTAAAGGTGGCTATGAAGAAGCAAATTTATGGCATGGAAAGTATATAAACGCATTAAAAAACGGGCCGTTAACGGGTAAGAGTAAAAGGTTAAAAGGTAGGGTTTGGCAATGATTTACGATACAAAGTTAAAACTGCCTAGCGTAACGAAAAGAAAAATTTCTTTAAATTCGTTTTTAACTAAAGGAAGCATTTCATCTGATGAAATGCTTTCCAATCCTACCGATGCTTCTATACTTTTTAATTTTGATTGTTCTGATGGAACGTTAAAATCCGGAATAGGAATTAAAGAATATCTTATAAACGGCAAAAGCGTTACTTTTAATAGCGACGTAACGCCTATAAAACTCTATTACTACAAAAGATACGACGCTTCACTTAATCTAAATACTGATAGAATAGTAGTGTTCGGTAGTGATAAAAGACTGTATTATATTAATATAGGATTAGACTCAACTTTTAAACTAATATCGTCAAATACTTTTTTGGCTCCACCGATTGCTATTAATTACAACTTTTCCGATGAAGACGTTTTAATTCTTTCTTTTGAAAAGGAAGGGTTATATATATTGAATAATACTACGCTAGAAAAAGTTGAAACAGCGCCAAAAATAAGTTCTATGTGTATTCATAGCGAAAGACTTTTTGCTACGACTTCAGGTGAGGGAACTTCGCTTTGGTTTTCCGACGATTTTAACCCGACTAATTGGTCGGTTTCTCTCGACGAAGCAGGGTATATTGAACTTCCTGACGAGCGTGGAAAACTTTTAAAAGTAGTTAGTTTTTTAGATTACGTTTTCGTTTTTCGCTCTTACGGAATATCTAGAATTTACGCATATGGCGACCAAACGGAGTTTTCCGTAGATAATTTATATAATAATATTGGTAAAATTTATGCAAATACCGTTACTGAATGTGGTGGTTACGTTATATTTTTAACTTCATCTGGGCTTTATAGGTTTAACGGTATTGACGCCGTAAAAATTTTACCCTTTTACGATAGATTTTTAAACGGCGTAGAAAACGACGACGCTAAAGGTGTTTTTTATAACGGTAAACTTTATTTGAGCCTTAATATGAAGTTTAAATCTAAAATTGAAAAGGTAATTTTAGTTTACGATATTGATTCTAAAGTTGCTTATTTGGCAAAAGGTCTTAAAATAGACGATTTTGAATTGATTTTAGGAAAAGATTATAACGTTTACGCTATATCAAACGGGAAAATATGTTTGATTGATAATAGTGGCAAAAGATTTTCTAAACCATTAAAAAAGGTATGGATAAGTGGAGAGACTGACTTTTCAATAGAGACTAATAAAAAGAAACTTGACAAAATCAGATTAACGTCAAACGAAGATATTATTCTTCACGTAATCGTGGATGGTAAAACAAATATATATAACGTAAGTAGTGGGACAAGCGTTTTAAAAACCAACTTTAAAGGTAATACATTTAAGTTTAAAATTATATCCTATTCTAAAAAGCCGGAAATTTTAAAACCAACGTTTTTCTTTAGTTACGTTAAGGAGAGTTTATGGTAACTGAAGATTATGGAAAGCGTGCTTATTTAAAACTGAACAGTCTTGAAAAGAGAATAGAAAAACTTGAAAATTTTGCGATGCAATCAGTATATTCTGAATTATTTTACGATTTAAGTGGCGTTGATAAAAACAAAAATTTTAAAAAGTCGTTTAAAGTAAATTCATTAAAAAATGGAGTTTATAGTATAAGTGGAAATTTAGAAACTTCACTTAGCACTTTGTTTTTGGTTGATATGTACGTTTACGTCAACGGAGTTGTTGCTTATACTGTGAAAAGCCGTTTAACTAAAAAGCACTCTTTTAATTTTGAAGCGTCGTTTAACGAGGGTATAAATGAAATCGTTGTTGAAATTTCTAGCGGTGAAATTACCGTTTTAGAAGTTTTAAATTTTAAACTTAGCGGTAACGTTTCTTACGTTAATTCCGTTAATAGTTTATCGCATTATTATTATAACAACGTTGACTACGTACTTCATTTAAAAGATAACACTGCAAGTCTTTATCGCTATTACACTTCAATTTTGCATAATACTTTAACTTTCAACGATTTAAAAGAGTGTTCTATTATATCGGTTAACGATATTTTTCTATATATTCTAGCAATAACAATTAATGATGAACTTAAAATTATTAAGGTTGATTTAGAAAATAAAACGTATACTGAGAATTCCTTAAACGTAGTAGGTGTAACTTCTGCTTGTGGTTATAAAAATGGAAATAATTTTATTATTTACTTTTCAAAACTTTCTAAAATTTATAAAGGCAGTTGCAGTTTAAGTTTTAGTTTTAATTATATTAGTACGGGTAAAACCGGAGTAAAACTTTACACTGATAATACGTCAAACGGCAGTATGATAGTTGTAGATAAGTATTCTAATGCCAAACTCGTTACCGATTGATTCCCCAAAATAAAATCAAAAATACCGCTAAAAGAGGTTGTGAGAATGGTCAATATTAAATACGGAAAAAATTATCATATAAAAAATAATAACGGAGTAATTGAAGTGGAATTTTCTGATGGTAATTGTTTGTATAAACAATCCGTTGTAAACGATAAAGCGGGCGAAAAAACCCTTATTGATTACTGTGAAGAAAAAATTGTTTTATACGACGGTAAAACCTTAAAAAGAATAAGAGACTTAATTACGATTATATAAAAAGGAGTAACATGTTTAACATTGAAGAAAAAATAAAAAAATGGCTGGAAAATCAGAAGATAATACCCGTCGTTAAAAAAGACGATAGTAAAAAAGGAGAAGAAGTAGCCGTTTATACCGTGGCTAAAAAAGAGTCGGACAAGCCTTCAAGAGAAAGCCTAAAAAGCGATTTGCTCAAATTCAATAAAGAAATTGAGAGAATTGAGAATCAAGTAAAATACGATTTAGAAAATTTCAGAGATAGTAAATATACCGATGAAAATATTGAAAAGCAAGCAAATGAAATTGCTGAAACTGCTTTTCAAAAAGAACTTATTAGTGAAAATCATAAAAATGACACGAATATTGACAATTTAAACTTTAAAAAACAGTCGATTTTGGCAAACAACGAAATGGAAACTAATAAAATAAATAGCGATTTTAAAGATTACGTTAATAGGGCAACTAATAAGGCTATAAAAAACGGTGTTGGGCGCTCTAGTATAGTTTCTTCTGAAAATAAAAAATACGAAGACGCTAAAAACGCAAAACTAGATAATCTTAACGCTGAAACGGATATAGAACTAAAAAATAATGAAAACAGTGTACTTAAAGAGCAAACTCGCCACGAAAAAATTGTAAATCTTTTAGAAGAACAAAAGTTAAAAGATATTGAAGACAATATCGAAAATTTAGAACTAAAGAGAAAGGAATTGATAGATAGTGGAGTAATTCCTACTTACGTTTTAGACGGTCCAATTCCTGAACTTCGTGAAGTTGAAAAAAAAGTTTTACAAAACGCTTTAGAATATTATTTTTCTATGGATAAAGATAAAGCGGTAAGCGAATTTGAAAGCGATTATGAAATTCAAAGGCTTCTTGGAGATTTAGCGCCTACTGTTAGAGCGTACATAACTAAAAAAGGGCACGTAAAAGGATAATTTAGGGTTAAAGTCATTAAAAAGCGTATTTTACTTGCAAAAAAGTTGCCGTTGTTGTATAATTAAATCGAGGTATTTTTATGAAGATTACAAACGGTGTTAAAATAGCAATTTCAAACAAGTCTTTATGGCTTAAGACTATGCTTGCAAAGTCTATTGTTGTAATTGCTTTTATCGTATCATTATATTTTATGGCTAATATTATTATTGAGCCTATTTTGAAAAGTGCAGAACTAAAATCACTCATCGACGCAGTTCGTAAAATTGTAAGCGATTTTATTTTGTTTAAGGATTCTAATTCTGATTTAAACGCCGTTTTAATTAAAGATACTACTACTTCGTTTATTGCCTATATTCATTCAATGCTTGCAAATATTATTTGGGTTGGCGTTGGTATCGTAGTTTTATTCCAAATCGTTAAATTTATATTTTCAATGTTTGATTACGTTGTTGGTGTAAATATTAACGAGCATATGTCAAGTATGCTTCACGCAGGTTTTTTTACTACGCTGTTTGAAAATTTTAAAATGGCATCTAAATACGCGTTATTTAGAACCTTACTAATGTTTATTTACGACATTATTGTTGCGGGGTTAATGTCATTACTATTCTTTACGTTTATGGATTTTTTGGGTATATACTCATTATCCCTTCTCGTATTAGTATTATTTATGGCAATTGCGCTAAGGCTTACTGTAACAGGTCTTGTATTGCCGATAATGATTTGTGAAAATAAAGGTCCGTTTGAAGCGTTTAAAATTTCTTTTAAATACTTACGCTTACAAGAAAGTTTTAATAGGTTTTTATCTTATTTAATAACTTCTTTCGTGGTATACGTTGTAGTTATAGTTTCAAGTATAGTTACGTTTAACGTGGCGTTCGTTCTTGCTGTACCGCTATCCGGCATAATATTTAAATCGTTAAGATTTGTTGATTATTATACGCTTACTTGTAAAAAATACTATATGACGTTTGATGATATAGTTATTCCTAAAGAACTTAGGCAAAACGACGAGCAACTTTTAAATAAAATAGATATTTAATAATTTGATTAGCCGAAACCGTTTGGTCTCGGCTAATTTTTTGCATAAAAAAGCGCGTTATCTTACTTTAATAAGGTAAAATAACGCGTTTTAATTTAGTTTATCACTATTTATTATTCTCTTTATACTTAATAAGCGCTTTTGCTAGTTGGTCAGGGCAAGAGGTATTACCTCTACATTGTATACCCAAAAGTAGGGAAATAACTTCATCAATATCACGCCCGTTTACAAGTTTTGAAACGCCTTGTAAATTGCCAAGGCAACCGCCAACGTATTTAACGTTCACAACTTTATTATCACTAGTTACGTCAAACAAAATTTGCCTGCTACAAGTACCATTAGTATTGTATACGTGCATATAATCTCCTTTAATCTACAAGATTTTCATAAATAATGGCGTAAAGGTTGCCTGCCTTTTCTTCCCATTTTTTATAAATATTTTTTGCTATTTGGCGATTTGGAACGTTGAATTTAAGTTCCATAAGTGGTTGGCTTAAATCGTTAATTTTTAAATACACTGTGTAGGTTGAATCTTTATTCATGTAATAATCGGCGGAGCATTCTTGCTTTCTTCTATAATGCGCGCGATTTTGCTTAATAAAATAAGAAATACTTTCACGCGTTGAAGAGGGGATTTTTATGTAAAACTCAGCAAGACAATATCTGCCTTCGGGGGTTATAGAATAAAGTGGTTCACCGTATGAGGCTATATTATAAATGAAACTTTCATCAATTAATTTATTGATAATAGGTTTACAGTCCATATAAGATAGCCAAGTGTTAGAAGAACAGCACATATCTATAATGGTGTTTTCCGCAAGTGGGCATTCCATCTTATCAAAGACGAACAACAATATTAATTTGTTAATAAATGCATCGCCTTTAATAAGCATAGTTATCCTCCGTAAAAATTATTGTTAAATAGCAAATTGCTTTAAATCGTTAAGTAAATCGTCGCAATCGTCAGAGTGAATTTCTACCGTTACAGGTTTAGATAAGTCTAAACTGAAAATACCAAGTAAAGATTTAGCGTCAACGACGTATCTCTCACTATGGAGTTCGATGTCAAAAGTGTAATTTTGAACGATACCTACAAAATCTTTAACTTGACTAGCCATTTGAAGTGAAATTTGCATTGATTTCATAATAAAATACCTCCGTAGTTGTTACCTATATGGTTACACTTAAATAATTATACATAATTTAAATAAAAAAATCAATAGTTTCTGACAAAATTCTTGATACTTGAAAAAAGTTGTGATATAATTTAAACAATATATCGTGCAAGTTTAGCACGAAATTGTAGGTGGGTTATGAAAACGAGAGAAGAATCATTAAATAATTTTTGTAATTTGTTAGATAAATTAATGGCTTCAAAATATTTGCTTGCATCGCCGTGTATTTTTGAAGTTTTAACTGCAATTAATTCTTCAAAATTACTTTCAGATATTTTTAATTATTTCACGGAAGATTATGATTTTGCAACTTCATTATCTAACGCTTTTTATATGCAGGACGGAGTTAAATATTTTACACTTCCTAATGATTCAACCGAAGTTTTAGCACTTGTTTATACGATACTTAAAGAAATTAATTATAAAAATCTTCAACTTGCTGACCTTTTAGATTTTTTTGACGGTGGTAAAAATTATGAAACGTCTTATCAAAACTTTAGCAGTGAAGTTTTACTTCCATTTAAAATTTACACCCAAAACATTGGTTTACAAATGATTAGTGGCTCTCAAGAAATTGAAAACGTTGAGTCGTTTGATAATGAATCTCATTCGTCTAACAAAATAGAAAAACCTGAAAAATATTCGATTATTACAAATAAAAATGAAGATTACGCTACAATTAGAAGGCTTATTGATTTAGATAAACTTTCAATTTCACAAAGTAGATTGTCTGACGATGAGAAAGAAGAGTTAAGATACGTATTAAGTGTTTTTGAAGACGAGATTATCGGTGGAGACGTTGATAAAATTAAACTTTCATATCTTGCGTATTACTATGCAATGCGCCCGTTTAAAAAGGTTAAGAACAACATAAAAACTATAACCGAAATATTTATTAAAGCAGAACTTTTGTAAGGAGAAATTTATGTACTACGTTGGCGTTGATATTGGTGGTATGTCAATTAAAATAGGTATTGTTTCGGTAAAAGGTGAAATTTTATTCAGTTCGGTTATTCCTACTGAAAAAATAGCACCTGAATTACAAATAAAAATACTTGCAAATGAAATTATTGATTTAATTGATAAAAACAATATAGTTAAAGACCAAATTTTAGGTATTGGCGTTGGTTGTCCTGGCGCTATTAATTCTAATCAAGGTAAAGTTCATTATTCGTCAAATTTGAAGTGGATGGATTTTCCGTTAAGAGATTTACTTGAAGAGTATACTGGTATAAAAGTTAGGATTGCAAACGATGCGGACGCTGCAACTATTGGTGAAATTGTTTTTGGTGCCGGTAAAAAATATTCAAACGTCATAATGCTAACTATAGGTACGGGTATAGGTGGCGGAATTGTTATAAATAAAAAGTTATATGAAGGAACAAACGGTGTAGTTGCCGAACTTGGGCACGTTACGTTAAGAAAAGGTGGATTAAAGTGCGGTTGTGGTAGGAGAGGTTGCTTTGAAAAGTACGCTTCTGCAAGTGCATTAATTCGCATAACTAAAGATTTTATGCTAAAAAATAAAGATAGTAAAATGTGGGAAATTGCTGAAAATAATATAGAAAAAGTAAACGGCAAAACTGCATTTTTAGCCTCTAAAATTGGCGATACTGAAGGGGAAATGGTAGTTGAAAAATTTGTAGGTTATCTTTTTGAAGGCATAATTAACTATTGCAACATTTTCCGTCCTGACGCGATTATCATAGGCGGTGGAATATCTAAAGAAGGCAGTTATTTAACTGATAGAATTATAAAGCGCTTAGAAAAAGCCCATTACGGTTATCCGGGTGCGCCACGATGCGACGTTATAACTGCAAGCCTTGGTAATAACGCCGGTATTTTAGGCGCAGCATCTCTAATCGTTGAAAGGGATTTATAATGAAAGCCGTAGTTCAGCGCGTTTTAAGCGCAAATTTAAAAGTTGATAATAAACTAATATCGGAAATTGGCAATGGTATAGTCGTGTTTTACGGCGTTGGTGTTGGCGACACGTTCGATAAAGCCGATTATTTGGCTTCAAAAGTGGCAAAATTGAGAATTTTTGAAGACGAAAACGGTAAAATGAATAAATCTGTATTAGACGTTAAAGGTGAAATTTTATGCGTATCACAATTTACTTTATACGCTGACGTTTCGCACGGTAACAGACCTGGCTTTACAGGAGCAGAGTCTCCCGAAAAAGCAAGTAAAACTTACGATTATTTTTGTGATAAACTAATTGAAAACGGGGTAGCCGTTAAGCGTGGCATTTTTGGTGCCGATATGAAAATATCGCAAGTTAACGACGGTCCCGTTACGATTATTTACGAGTTATAGTATGAATGAATTATTAGTTAAAGAATTTGCTCTAAATTTAGGTGTAGATTTAGTTGGTTTTAGCGCTTTAGGTTTTAGCCCCATAAAAAAGCAAGACGGGTTAAAGTACGCCGTTACAATCGCTGTAAAACTGCCTGATGCGGTGTTAAAAACTATTGAAGAAAAGCCTACTATTGCGTATTTTCACGAGTATAGGACCGCCAACGCTTTTTTAGACAATTCAACGTTTAAAATCGCAAGATTTATCGAAAATTTAGGCTACTTAGCATTTCCTATTGCGGCATCTCAAAGTTTGCCGGAAAGCGACTATTCTTCTCTTTTTTCTCATAAGCACGCTGGTAGATTGTCTGGGCTTGGTTTTATAGGTAAAAGTTGTTTGTTTATAAACCCAAAGTACGGCAGTAAAATACGTTTAGCAACGGTTCTTACCGATATGCCACTTGAAAGTGAAAACGCTATTATTGAAAACGGTTGCGGGAATTGTGAAAATTGTGTAAAAGCCTGCCCAGCGGGTGCAATTAGTGGTAAACCGTATTTAGAGGGATTATCGCGTGAAGAGTTTTTTTCAGCAGAAAAATGCTCGCATAATATGAAAAAATATAAAGACGTTGGACGTGGTGCAGTTTGTGGGATTTGCATAAAGGTTTGCCCGTATAACAAATTATAATTAATTTCTACACACTAACTTAAATTTTAGATATTTTTAGTTGACAAATACTTTAAAATTTATTAAAGTATATAAATATTTATGGTTAATTTTAAAAACCAAATTTTTTAGATTAGTTTTTATTTTTAAGGACGGTATGAAAGATTACAAAATTTCTTTGACGGGCGATATCGGTAGCGGTAAGTCTACAATCGGTCAAATTTTAAGTAAAAAATACAATCTTGAAAAAGTTTCAATAGGCTATATTTTAAGGGGTATGGCGACCGAATACGGTATGAACGTTAACGAGTTCAATACTTATATGGAAACCCACCCTGAAATTGATAACGTTTTAGATAACAAACTCAAAGAGTACGAAAATAAATCGGGTAGGTTTTTATTTGATTCAAGGCTTGCTTGGCATTTCGTTCCGTCAAGTTTTTCAGTATACATTAAGGTAAGTACGGTAACGGCAGCGGAAAGAATAATGGGTGAGGGTAGGTCGTCGGAAGTTTATAAGAGTTTAGATGAAGCCGTTGAAAGCATCAACGCTCGCCACGAAAGTGAACTTTCAAGATATAAAACTCTTTACGGCTTAGATTTATCTAACCTATCTAATTACGATTTAGTAGTTGATACCGATGGTAAAACTCCGAGCGAAATCGCTTCAATAATTTGTAGCGCTTTTGAAGATTGGCTTAAGCAATAATAAAAGAAAATAAAAATGATAAACCTATTTCGTCATTCTCTGACATACTTACTTTGACGCGCTAACTGAGAATCTATTAACGCAAAGCCAATACCTGTCATTCTGAGAACGACTTACTTTGATATTCTGTCGAAGAATCTCAAAGCGTAATGGCGTACAATTTGTATGGGCGATTGCTTGTCCTAAAAATACAAAAACTTTAACATCAAAAACCAAAACATTAATATAAAAGAGGTAAAACTATGCATTGGGCAGAGAAAATTGCAGAAGAAGTAATTGCAAGAAATCCAAATAAGGAAGAATACGTGTGCGCGGCGGGTATAAGTCCTTCCGGCTCCGTTCATATCGGAAATTTTAGGGACGTTGTAACTAGTTATTACGTCGTATTGGCTTTAAGGAATATGGGTAAAAAAGCGAGGTTACTATTTTCTTGGGATGAGTTTGATAGGTTGAGAAAAGTACCGTCAAACATCGCCAAAATTGCCGATAATTTCGAACAATATTTAGGTATGCCGTACGCAAATATTCCAGACCCTTACGGCAAATGTTCTTCTTATGCTGAGTATAATGAAAAAGAGTTTGAAGCGTCTTTAAAAGAACTTGCTATCGAGCCTGACTATCGTTATCAAGCAAAAATGTATACTTCAGGAAAGTACGTTGACGGCATTATTAACGCAATCTTAAAACGTAAAGAAATTTACGACGTTTTAATGGAATTCAAAACGCAAGATAGCGACGAAGGCGAGCGTGAAAATTATTATCCACTTAACGTGTATTGTGAAAATTGTGGTAAAGATACTACTAAAGTTATATCTTCAAGTGAAAACGGCGAAGAAATCACTTATACTTGTAAGTGTGGCGCAACTCACACGGTAAACGTTAGGGAATATCATAACATAAAACTCGTTTGGAAAGTTGACTGGCCAATGCGTTGGGGATACGAAGGCGTTGACTTTGAGCCGGGTGGTATTGACCATGCAGCGTCTAGTGGTAGTTTCGTAGTATCAAGCGCCGTTGCTAAAAAGATTTTAGGCGTTGAGCCACCACTATTCCAAGGCTACGGCTGGCTTTCTATTGCTGGTCTTGGCGATATGCACTCGTCAACTGGTAATAATATAACCCCTGCAACCGTTTTAAAGGTTTACGAGCCTGATATGATTAGATGGCTCTTTGCGAAATACGAGCCGAAAGCACCTTTCTCGTTTAATTTTGACGATACTATTATTCGCCATTATTCTGAATTTGATAAAGGCTTAGCACAATACAAAAACGGAGAGGCTGACGAGTATAATACTTCCGTTTATAAACTCTCGTTAATTGACGATAACAAGGCTTCAAAAGTACCTTTTGGAGTTCTCAGTTCAGTAGCAACTATCGTAGATTTTAACCCTATTGCAGTTCGTGATATTTTAGCAAAAGTAGGCGTGGAATTTAAGCCTGAAGACGAAAGCCGTTTAGAAAGAGTTAAACATTGGATTACTGTACATCAACCGTCAAAACTCTACAAACTTTTAACTTCTAAAAACGCTGAATATTACGCTACGTTAGACGATGAAGAAAAGGTAGCGGTTAAGAAGTTGTACGACTACGTTGCCAATAACGAAATTAATGAAAAAGACGTTCAACAATTCTTATATTCAGTAATTAACGACGAGACTTTATCTAAAAAAGAAAATATGGCTCGCCAACAAAAATTCTTTAAAGTGTTCTACAATTTATTATTCGGTACGGATATGGGCCCAAGGCTTTATCTTTTCCTTGCCGCAATAGATAAAAATGAATACTTAGAACTTCTTAACTTCTAATTTAAAGCCCTATTAACTTCGCATTTCTGCGTTAACTGCTACGCGTTTTGCCTTCGATGACCAAAAGGTCTATCTCAATCAAAACGCTTGCGAGTCTTGAAATGCTCGTTACTAGGGCTTTAAATATGCACATTATTTAATTACATTATTGTCATTCTTCGCCTACCACCAGCGACGGACAATCGGAGAATCTAAAAACGCAAAGTCCATTCTTTGTCATTCTGAGCGTCGACCTCTTGCAACTTCTCTCGAAGAATCCATTGTAATAAGGAAGAGATACTTCAAAAGCCGTTCAAGGTGGAAAGTGTTCAGTATGACATTTTATATATAATTTTCTTCCTGTCATTCTTCGCCTACCAACAGCGACGGGCTAACGGAGAATCCAAAAAACCTATTTCTGTCATTCTGAGAGCCACTTCTTGCCACTTCTATCGAAGAATCTCAAAACGAAAGCCTATATTGTCATTCTTCGCCTAAGAGCATATAAACGGCGTTAATATTCGCTTTTTAATATCACTCGTAAACTTAAACTTTTTACTCAAACAAACGTATG
The DNA here is from genome assembly GCA_045603725.1 of Christensenellaceae bacterium. Lineage (GTDB taxonomy): Bacteria > Bacillota > Clostridia > Christensenellales > Borkfalkiaceae > HGM11412. Next base: position 176 of record JAZUMP010000056.1, on the reverse strand, counting down.
GGAAAGCATCGCTCTCCCGATTTTTATATATAATAAATGAATAGACAAATAAATTGTCATGAATTGGCTAAAGCCATGAATTCTCGCTACGCTCCATGAATTGAATTGCCTTTTAATGCACTTTAGTGCAATTCATGAGTTTTTAAACTCAATTCATGAAATCTCTGATTTCAATT
>JAZUMP010000055.1:0-5088 GCA_045603725.1 Christensenellaceae bacterium | reverse complement strand
TTTCTTATCTTGAAAATCTACTTAACGAAGATTCAAAATCATATATTTACGAAAAACTCGAAGTATTAGAGATTATTAAAGAGCATAAATTATTAAATTATGTTTTGAAAAATGAAAAGTGCGCTAATATGTATCACTTATCAGAAGAAAAAAAGGAATTATTAAAGAAAGTATTATTATGAAAACTCAAATTATGTATCAACACTTTAACCCGTATGGATTCATTAATATATCTATTATTAAAGGAATCACGCGTCGCACGATTAAAAATACTACCGAATATTTCTTACTCGACGATATTGGAAATATATTACATATCGATTTAGATACGTTCGAAACATTAAAATTTAAAGAACATATTAACGAAGTCGAATTTATCCGAAAGGGGGTTTAACTAATGGCGGAGAAATTGTTATTAAAGAAACGTTTATTTGAAATAAAACGTGACGTTAAAGAAATGAAAGAACATTCATTCAATTACACCAAACAAGAAGTATTAAACAAATTTGATTCTTCAATTATTGAATTAATCGAAATTTGTATTAATAGAAAAAAATTTTAAACGAAACGAAAGGAGAATTAATTATTATGTTAAGTTTAAAAGTTTTATCCAAAAAACAAGAATTTGAAAAGGACGGAAAGAAAAAAAGTTTTAGAACTTACTTCACACCCGTTCATATTATCGTGAAAGGAGAAGAAGACAAAGGATTACAGAGTAAAACACTTAAAGTTAAATTTACTCAAGACGTAAGAATTCCGGAAGCGAATAACTTTATGTTAGTCGTCGATATCGATAAGAAACAAATTTCTATTCCGGAAAAGTATGAAGTAACCGAAAAAGACGGTAAAAAAGAATATCCGACCGTGTGGATTCGTGGTTATGACTCATATACTCCACTCCACCGTAAAACAAATTCAAATACCGCGTTTGGAGTTGTCTTCGATTCAGACGACGAAGTAAGCGAAGCGGAAATTGATAACGCCGAACTTGATAAAGACGATTTACCGTTTTAAGATAATATTACGTTAGCGGGTACGGGATAAAATCCGTATCCGCTTTATTATCTTTAAGGAAAGGAGAATATTACTGTGGATATTAAAGGATTATCGATTAAAAATATTATCGAAATGGATTATTCCGATATTCGTTCATTAACACGACAAGAACTCGCGGAAGTTACTTCACGATTAGTTAGTGTGACGAATAAACGTTTACGAATCATTGAAAAATCTACGTTGGGAGAATCTCCCGCGTATAAAAATTTTATTAGTCGAACGGGAGATACTCGATTATCTGTTAAAGGTAAATCACAAGGTCAATTACAACACGTATTTACAGAAGCGAAACACTTTTTAACGCTTAAAACTTCAACCGTTCGCGGATATAGACGTATAATTAAAAACGCTCAAAAAACGATTGCGGATAAAGTCGGATTCACACCGTCAATTGGAACAATGAATACTGTATTTAGTGCTTTACATAAATTACAACAAAGCGGTATCGTTGACGGACGCGGAACAGTTGGAAGTAAAGAAGCGCGTAACTTTATGTTTGAATTAATGAGTAATAATCCGAATATGTCTGAAGACGATTTATATAATGTAATGGCGGATAGTGAAGCAAGAGAAGAATACGAACGTCAAATGGAAGAATCTATCAATGAAGACGAATACGAATACGAAATCGACGACGATTTTTCAGATTACTAATTCTTTTAAATCATATAACGAATTTATTTCTTATCTGAAAGAATTAAATATCCGTTTTATTAAATCAATTACGAAAGTATTATACGGTAACGTCGCTTGTACGCTCGATTTAGAATGTACTTCATTTTATAACGAACGGAACGAAAAATCCACGACAATGTATGCGGGAACAATCGGAATTAATGGAAGTCAATATCTATTCAGAACATACAACGAACTTATTAAAATTATTAATGAAATAATTACTATATTTGATTTATCGGAAAAGAAACGATTAATATTTTACGTTCATAATTTAGGATATGATTTTCAATTTATTAATCGTCACTTTAACGTGTCTAATGTATTTTCAATCGCTCCAAGAGAACCAATAAAAGCAATATTTGACGAATCAATAGAACTTCGAGATTCATTAATTTTAAGTGGTTATTCACTTGCTAAAGTTGGAGAACATTTACAAAAATATAAAGTTAGAAAATTAGTCGGAGATTTAGATTATGATTTAATCCGTCATTCTAAAACCCCGTTAACCGATAAAGAAAAAGGATATATCTTTAATGACGGATTAGTCGTTATGGCATATATACAAGAACAAATCGAAAGTCACGGAAATAATATTACACGAATTCCACTTACTAAAACCGGAGAAATTCGTACATTATGTCGTAAGAATTGTTTATATGACGGAAAAACAAGTCATAAAAATAATTCAAAAACATTTACCGATTACCACCGTTTTATGTTAGGAACTTCAATTCGAAGTGTTGACGAATATTTACAATTACGAAACCGTGTTTTCTATGGTGGATTCACTCACGCGAACGCGTTTTATAATAACGTAGTAGTACGGAACGTTGATTCATACGATTTTACTTCTTCATATCCGTATGTAATGGTAGCGGAAAAATACCCGTTCGGAACTTGTGAATCTATAAAGATAACTTCAACAGAAGAATTCAAAAAGAATCTAAAATTATACGCGTGTATGTTTGACGTTACATTTATCAATATTGAAGACAAGATTAAATACGAACACCCGATATCGATATCACATTGTCGAAAGAAAATAAATCATTTAGAAGACAACGGAAGATTGGTTAAAGCGGATTTAATAGAAACGTCATTAACCGATATTGATTTCGATATTATACGTCGCTTCTATCGTTGGGATAAAATGATTATTCGTAATTTTAGAAGATATAAAAAAGGATATTTACCGACTCCGTTTGTTAAAACAATATTAAAATTATATAAAGATAAAACCGAGTTAAAAAACGTTGAGAATAAAGAATCCGACTATACGTATTTTAAAGAACTTTTAAACAGTTGTTACGGAATGACCGTTACAGATATTTGTAAACCCGAAATTAAATATACGGATAACTTCGAATGGATATCCGAACAACTAACACCCGAAGATTATATTAAATTGATCGATAAATATAATAAAAAAATGAATCGTTTTCTCGCGTATCAATGGGGAGTATGGGTAACCGCATACGCGCGAAGAAATCTTTTCACGGGTATATATTACGCGGGAATGAATTATATTTATTCTGATACGGATTCAATCAAATTAAAACATAATGAAAAGTTTTCGGAATATATCAAAAGTTATAATGAAAACGTAATTAAAAAATTATATCGTGCTTTAGATTTTCATAAATTACCGCACGAATTAGTATCTCCAAAAACGAAAGACGGAGTTATTAAAATTTTGGGAGTTTGGGATTATGAAGGTCAATATTCACGATTTAAAACGTTAGGAGCGAAAAGATATATGACGGAAAAAGACGGTAAAATTTCTTTAACCGTATCCGGAATCAATAAAAACTTCGCAATACCTTATTTAAAAACTTTGGGTAAAGATTTATTCGAATTATTCGACGAAGATTTATATATACCGAAAGAATACACCGTTAACGGAGTAAAAAAATCCGCAACGGGTAAAAATATACATACATATATTGATACACCACAAGACGGAGTTATCGTTGATTATTTAGGTAATAAATCCGAATATCACGAATTATCGTCCGTACATATCGAAAAAGCCGATTATACTTTATCGATATCTGACGTATATTTAAACTATTTACTATCAATTAGCGAAAAGGAGTTCAACTAACTATGAAAGAAAAATTTTATTCAATCAGACACTTAATCCAAATACACCCTGATTCACATTATTACGTTATTTACGGTCAACGTTCTAACGGTAAAACGTATTCAACACTCGATTATTGTTTAGACGATTATTTTAAAAACGGAAATGAATTCGCATATATTAGACGTTGGAAAGAAGATATAAAAATCTCAAAAATGAATAATTTATTTTCGGGATTAATACGTGACGGTAAGATAGCGAAATATTCAAAGAAAAAATATTCTGACGTAATGTATTACGGACGCGCTTTTTATCTCGTTGGATATAAAGAAATCACTAATGAAGACGGAACAGTTAAAAAAGAAAAATATATTTCGGATAAACCGTTTTGTTATGTTTATGTACTTACGGAAGAAGAACACGAAAAAGGATTCGAAGCACCAAATATTATAAATATTGTATTTGACGAATTTATCGCTCGTAATAGATATTTACCGGACGAATTTATCGCGTTTAGTAATATCTTATCAACAATTATTCGTACACGTGATAACGTTAAAATCTTTATGTTAGGAAATACGATTAATAAATATTCCATATATTTTAATGAAATGGGATTAACTAATGTAAAGAATCAAAAAGTCGGAACAATCGACGTTTATAATTATGGAGAATCGGGATTAAAAGTTGTTGTCGAATATTCAGATTTACCCGCGAAGAAAAAACGAAGCGACGTGTATTTCGCTTTTGATAATCCGAAGCTTCAAATGATTACAAAAGGAAGTTGGGAAATCGCGGTATATCCACATTTAGAACGTAAAATGAAATACGCTCCAAAAGATATTAAATATCGATATTATATTGAATTTGACGACGTATTATTACAGTGTGATATCGTATCGTTAAAAACTGAATCCGAAAAGTTAATTTTTACTTTCGTTCATTTAAAAACAACACCAATTCAAGACGATAATAAATATCTCGTTTATTCTCTCATTCCTAACGCGAAACCAAATTATCGTCGTAATCTATTAAAACCATTTACTAAAGTCGAAAAAATAATTATCGATATGTATTTGAAAGATAAAGTATTTTATCAATCAAATGATATTGGAGATATCGTCAGAAATTATATAAATTTATGTCGAACTAATTTTAAATAATTGATAATATTACCGAATGTCTATTCGATACATATTAATATCCTCCTTATTAGAGAAAACGTTACGCGTCACTTCGTAACGTTTTCTTTTACACTTACATATAAATAT
>JAZUMP010000054.1:0-64411 GCA_045603725.1 Christensenellaceae bacterium | reverse complement strand
TATTTTTCATATTTTTCTTTTGTAATTTTAACAAGTCCAGATTTATACGCTTCTAAATTTTTTATTTGAGACGACGTGTCTACTTTACCTAAACTATTAAAAATATCTTCAATTAAAAATTTCTCATCTACAGATAAATAACTAGGCAACGTTAACTTTTTACTTTTTACGTAACTATTTAAAGTATAATTTAAATCATCAGACTGAAATTTAGTAGATAATAAACTCTCTATATTTGATTTTTTATACGATAAATCGCTTAAAATTTTATCACATAGACTTACTAAACTATTAAAAAAGGTATAGGCGTTTTTATCTTTTCTAGCCATATCTACGCCGATTTTTACCGAGATTACTATTGAAAATATTCCAAATATTAATTTTAAAATGAACATATTTTATTAAAATCTTGGCTATAAACTAAGAATTTTCGCCTACCCCCTTCATCTTTAATCAGCACGTAATTATCAAAAACTTTATTTTTTATTAAAATTTTCATATAAGTAACGTTATATAAAACGTCTAAATTATCAGCATGTACCGTAGCAATAACGTTTACACCGCCGTAAATCGCCCTTAAAACCCCGAAAACATCGTCATCACTCATTAACTCGTCGGTTACAATATAGTTAGGATTAAGCGTTCTTAACGCCTGATTAAACCCGTAATTTTTAGTAGCGTAAGTTAAAACGTCTACGTTATCCCCTAAATTTAAATTATTTAAGTTATTTGGGGCAATTTCGTTTCGCTCGTCGATTATAACTACGTTTCCTTTATCGTTAATAGAGAGTTCTTTTGCCAAATCTCTAATAAAAGTGGTTTTGCCAACTCCTGGTTTTGACAATACTAATACGCTTTTATAATTATAAACTTTATTAAAAAATTCTTTAGATACTCCTTCAATTTCTTTTGGAACTCTTATAACCAATGAAGTAAACTTTCTTATTGCCGTAACGAGTTTGTCTTTTAACACAAATTCACCTGAAAGCCCTATTCTTTCGCCTGAATCAGTAGTAATAAATCCGTTTCTAATATCTTCATCATAAGAATAAATAGAGCGTTTACAAGCGTTAAAAACTATTTCTTCTATAACTTCATTACCTTTAATATAAAGTTCGAGTTTGTAAATTTTACCGTTAGAAATTATTGAAACTTTAGCGTTTTGCCTTATTCTAATTTCGTTAATATTATTAAGTCCGAATTTTTTAAGTTCTTTAAGCAAATTTTGTGGCAAATATTCAAACACACTATATTTTATTATAACGCGTTAAAGTATAGAACAAAAATGGACAAACTTTTTTAATAAAGAAAAACTTAAAAAATAAAAACCGTTTAGGTTTATTTCCTAAACGGTCATAAATATTTTATTTAACATTGTTTTAAAAGCCTTGTATAAAACTCAACGGATTTAAAAATCGCATCGATCCGCACGCGCTCGTCGTTACCGTGAATACCTGCTCTTTCTTCTTTAGTCAAATCCATAGCGGAAAATCTATAAACTCTATCCGAAATTTCACCGTAGTGCCTACTATCTGAACATTGCACCATAAGATACGGGCAAACCGTAGCACCTTTCCAAGTTGAAGCAACTGCCGTTGCAACCATATCGTAACCTTTAACGTCAGTTCTAGATATTCGGCTTGGGTTAATTCCGTGTATTTTAGTGATTTCAACGCTACTATCGTTTACAGTCTTTTTAAGATATTCTAAACAAGAATCAACCGTATCATTAGGATTAATCCTAATATTTGAAACCATAGAAGCCTCAGGGGGAATTACGTTAGACGCGCTACTCCCTTTCATTTGAGTAAAAGCAACGGTAGTTCTCATAATTGCGTTAATTTCGCCACCCGACATATTGCAAAGTAACGTAATAACCCACTTAAAACACCATAAATTTGCAAAAATGAGCCTATAAAGAAAAGTTGACTTTCTTCCTAAAACGTTAAACATTTCTTTAACAGGTTTAGTTATATGCGTTTTAAATGGTTTTTTCTCAATTTTAACGCACGCTTTAGATAAAATTCCTACGGGTGTATGTGGTTTAGGCGCTGAAGCATGGCCACCGTTTGAACTACACTTATACTCAACGTCAATCATGCCCTTTTCTGCAATACCGATAAGCCCACAAGGCGTAGAAACGCCAGGGAAAACGTTCGTTACCACTGCTCCACCTTCGTCGAGCACGACTTCAGGCGTTATATTATTTTCTTTAAAATAATTAACGATATTAATAGCACCTTTACCGTTAATTTCTTCGTTTCCTGAAAAAGCAAAGTATATATCGCATTTAGGAGTAAAACCACTTTCAATTAAATTGTTAGCAGAAGTTAGAGCACCGTTTAAAGTAACCTTAGTATCAGCAACTCCTCTTCCCCATAACGACCCGTCTTTAATAATACCTTCAAATGGAGCAACTGTCCATAAATCTTCATTTACGGGAACTACGTCGTAGTGAGACATCATTACCGCTGGATTTCCGTTAGTTTCGCCTTTCCATTTCAATAAAATTGCCCTACCTTCAAATCTTTTAAATTCACAAGTTTTAAATACTGCGGGATAAAGCTTTGGTAATTTATTAATTAATTTTTCAAACTCTTTTTCGTCTTCTAGCGACGCATCTTTATAAGATACGGTTTTACATTTTATAAGTTCTTGTAAGTTATAAATAACTTTATCTTTATCAAAAGAAATTTCTTCATCACTTACTTTGATAGTATTTTGTGGCTTAAAAGCAAGCGCTCTAAGAAAAATTACAATTAAAAATATTACTAATATTGCACCTAAAGGAATTAGAACGTATTCCATATTATCTCCTTAAAGTAGACCTTTTTTATATAAAATTCTTGCAACTATAATCGTAAACACAACGCCAACCGGAACCATAATCCCAACGGTTGAAGCGTTTAGTTGAGGAACAAAAATAAATAATACTAGCATTAAAATTATAGGTGCAATCGAAAGTTTTACGTTTTTAGAAATAAATACAACTGCTAAACCACCAAATAATGCTGGTAAAAGTTGCTCAAATGCAGATTTAAGTTCAGGTGAACTTAAAAGTGGTGTTAAAGGTATAATTAAAATTACCCCTAAAATAATAATGAGTGTAGTAACAATGCTAGAAACAGCAATAGAAATAGTTGATATAACTTCACCTTCTTCCGAACTTGCTTTGTATCCAGTTCTTTCTAAAGCGTCAAGCGCGCAAGGAAGTTTTAAGTTAGAAATATTACCAGTTACGAAAGATAAGTAAGCGCCACCCGCACCAAGCATAGGAATATAAGTAAAAAGTTCAATAATTCCAACTGCCCAATACATTGGAACAACTGCAATACAGCCTTTAAGTAATGCGGTAAAGTCGGGTAAAACGTTATAAATAAGCATTATAGAAATTGGAAACATAAAAATTAATCCACAAATAATTAATCCCCAAATTCTACCGTAATAGTGAACGCTATCAAGATACGTTAAAGTTTTTGATTTTTTCATAACTATACCCCCTATTATCCTAACCACAAAGTAAACGGAATAGCCGAAGCCATGCCACATATTAAACTAAACGGTAAAGCATAGTCTGTAATCCATTTTTGTTTTAATTTTTTAGATAATAGACCACATAAAACCATAGCAAGTGCCGAAACAGCCATTACACATACGGGAATAAGCCCTGAAGTCCTTGAAGCAATTTCGTGCTCAGCTAGCCACGCGTCACTTTGGAATAAATTCGTAACGTCGCAAAAAACGTAACCTAAAAAGGCTGAAATCATACCTAAAAACATAGCGTTATTTAAAATTTCGCTCCACTTTTTGTCTTTATCGCCAAGTTTAATTAAGCCAGATTGTATTTTTTTAGTTAAAAGTGGGGTTAAAATAAGGCCGATAGCAATACCTAAAGTCATAACCCAAGCAATAGTAACAAAGTCTTGAGCGTTATCGACGAGCATACTCATATTTAAACCAAGTTCACGTTGCGCCGCGTCAGCAGCAACGGTTTCGTATGAAAGCGAGCCTATAACTGATAAGCGAAGCCAAGGAAGCGGAACGCCTAAACTCACTGATAAAGTTATAACACCAACGAGAATTGATACTGCGGGAGCAATAGTAAATATTGCCGAAGTAGTTATAGTTCTTTTTATTTTTTCTTTATCAATATTAATTTCTTTTGCCCTTTTAAGTGCTCTAATTAAGAAAAATACCGATTGAACGAGTACTGCAATTATAATTATAGCAACTAGTAGGTATAAAACGTAACTATTAGGACTAAACATTTTATTCTCCTTATCTTAAGTATTTTATTATATTTTCATGGCTTAAGCCGTTTATTTCAAGTTGCCTTTCAACTGAAGCATGCTTTACAAAATCATCTTTAACTCCAAAAACCTTAACGTTTGCTAATATATCGTTATCTGAATAATACTTTAAAACTAAAGCACCAAAACCACCAATTTCAACGTTTTCTTCTAAAGTTATTATATTCTTATCTTTAATTTTATATAGAAGTTCCGTATCTAAAGGCTTAATTGTTCTTGCATTAATTATAGTTATAGGCTTAAAGTATTTTGACGATATATCTAGAGAAAGTTTAATCATTCTAGGCCCTACTGCTAAAATAACGTTATCGTCGCCTTCGGTTAATATTTCCCACTTTAAACTTGCATCTAACCTGCTTTTTGTTTCAAAACTACAAATTTCACCGTTAGGATACCTTATTGCAACGGGTTTATTTAACTCTAAAGCGGTTAAAAACGCGAGTTTTAACTCACTTTCGTCTTTAGGAGAAATAACTGTTAAATTAGGAACGTGCGTCAAATACGATAAATCAAATACGCCTTGATGGGTTTTGCCGTCAAGTCCAACAAACCCTGCTCTATCTATAGAAAAAATTACTGGTAAGTTTTGCAAGCAAACGTCGTGAATAATTTGGTCGTAACTGCGTTGTAAAAAAGTTGAATAAATAAATACGATAGGTTTTATTCCACTTTTTGCCATACCGGCTGATAAAGTTACTGCAAATTCTTCAGCAATGCCAACGTCAACGACTGATTTTGGGTGTTTAGAATAAAACTCAGTTAGACCAACTCCGTCTTTCATGCCTGCAGTAATTGCACAGATTTTATCATTTTTTAAATATATTTCTTCTAAAATATCACTAATTTTACTAGAAAAATAATTATTGCTACTAGATAAATTGTTTGAAACTCCATGGAATTTAGACGGTTCGTTTTCCGCGTTTACATACCCTTTCCCTTTAACGGTTTTAAGGTGAAGTAATGTTGGAATTCCCGTTTCTTTGATATCAGTTAAAATTTTAATTAAATTTTTTAAGTTGTGCCCGTCAAAAACGCCAACGTATTTAAGTCCCAACCCGTCAAGAAAAGTATTATATGAAAGCGTACGCTTTAAAAACTTTTTTACTTTAATTAAAAATTTTCCTAAAAACCAACTTCCAAATAATTTATTTAAAAAACTGTTAAATCTAGTATACTTTTTAGTAACGGTTGCTTTTGAAATCATTTTATAAAGCGCGTTATCATTTTTACTTATTGACATGCCGTTATCGTTAAGTATAACTAAAAACTTAGATGGTTTTATCTCATTTGAAGTTACTGCTTCTAAATTCTCGCCGTTGAATAAGGAAGCGTCCCCAACAACGTTAATAACGTTATAATCTTCATATAATCTATCACGTGCATACGTAAAGCCTAATCCTGCCGATATAGACGTTCCTGCATGACCTACCGAAAAACTATCAAACTCACTTTCAGTTGGGTCCGGAAAGCCCGATAAACCATCTTCTTTTCTTATAGTATTGATTTTATCAAACCTGCCTGATAAAATTTTATAAGCGTATGATTGATGACCAACGTCGAATATAATTTTATCTTTCGGAAAGTCAAAAACGTAAAATAAGGCAACCGTAAGTTCAACCGTACCTAAATTTGAAGCAAAATGCCCACCGTTTAAGGTAACTGTATCAATGATTACCTGCCTTATTTCGTCTGAAAGAGCCGTTAATTCTTTTATATTTAGTTTTTTAATATCTTCGCATCTCTTTATATTTTCTAAATACATATTTATTTTGAATATTTTACAATAATTTCATTAATTTCATCAATTTTTTCCCAAATATCTTTACATAGTGCAATTTGACAACGTGCTCGAACAAGATTATGCTCACTAAATTTAGTTTTAAAATAAACGTCACCGTTAAGATAATCTTCTAAAAATCTTGACGCAAGTTCAAGAGTCATAATATAAACGCCAAGACCTAGAGTTTTAATTTCATTTTCTGTTAACGTTCCTTTCAATGGTTTTAAATAACCCTTAGTAAAACTTATAAACTTTTCTATGTTAAATTTAACTTTTGTTAAATCTTTTTCATCTTCTTCAGTTGTTGAACAAATAGAACGAGCCCCATCACCAAAATCATATGCAGTTAAACCAGACATTATCGTATCAAGGTCAATAACTGCAAGTGCTTTTAATGTAGTTTTATCAAAAATTACGTTATTACATTTCGTATCATTATGGGTAACGCGAAGTGGCAACTCACCTGATTCTAACATATCGCAAAGTTTGCAAGCAATAACTTTATTGGCTAAAATATAACCAATTTCTTCATAACAATGATTTTTCCTTTCACTAATAGAATACGCGATTGCTTTTTCTAAATTTTCTATACGCTTTTTGGTATTATGAAAATTTGGAATTGATTCGTACAACGTTGACGCATCAAAACCATCTAATAAATATTGAAATTCCCCAAAAGCAGAACCTGCTTCTTCAATAATTTTTAAATTGTTTGTTGAATTAAATGTAATGCAATCATAAAATTCTCTTGAACGCCAAAAATTACCTGCTTCATCAATAAGGTAAGGCTTTCCTTCATCAGTCGTATTAAAAGTTAGCACTTTAAGATAAGACTTTTTAAAATTGTTAGCAATATAATTCGAAACGTTAACGATATTTTTCATTACGTTAACGGGGTCTTTAAATACGTTTTTATTAATTTTTTGTAATAAATATTCGTAGTTTGCTTTACCACGTTTAGTAATTACGTGATATGTAGTATTTATATTCCCTGCAGTTATAACATCATAAGATTTAAGTTCACCGTTTAAATTCAACGATTTGCAAATAGTATAAATATCCATAATATATTCCCCTATGAATTTATTATACTAAATTTTTTAATTTATTGCAATAATATTTATAAAATTTAAAAAAGTCTGCATATATGCAAACTTTTTTACTAAATTAAAGTTAAGTTTTGTTTTTATTGTTTTTTAAAAGTATGTGAAAAGAAGAAGCCAATAATCATTACTATTGCAAAAATTATAAGATAGAAAAGCACGTCAATTCCGTGCGATACGAAAGCAACGAATACTAAAAATGCGCACGCAATTATTGAAGTAATAGGAAGAATAAATCTTTTAAATACGCCTAAATCCTTTTCTTTTACAATCCACATAAATATCATAGGGATATACATAGCGTAAATAGTTATTACGGGAAGTTCGGAAGAGTCAAAACAAAACACACCAAACCAACCGGTTGATAAATTTGCTCCGTAGAAATAAATAAACCATAGTGCACAAACAAGTAACCCAAAAATAGAAGAATTCGTAGGCATATTCGTATTTTCATCAATTTGATTAAATACTTTTGGCATAGGACCTTCCCCACGCGCTGCAATAGAATATAATCCCCTAGAAGTTCCAAGCATTAAACCGTTAAGCGTTCCAAGGCAAGAAATTACGATAAAAATATTAAGAATCGTTCCACCAACGTTCCCCATAATATTATAAAATGGCGCAGTTGCATCTTTAGCGATTTGTTCAATCGTTGCGCCACCGCAAATAGCGATATTATACAAAACGTAAATTACAACAACTATTATGGAACCTAATACGAGTGCTATTGGAAGATTTTTCTTCGCGTTTTTAATTTCTGAGTTTATAGATGTTGCTATAATCCAACCTTCATATGCAAATGCAGTTGCACATATACCTGCAAAAAGTTCACTATTCCCCGCTGATTGTGAATAAGAATTTCCAACAAAGTTATTTATCAAAGTGCCGTTAGTAAAACCAACTACAACACCAACTATTGCCATTAAAACTAATGGAATTAATTTAATAAACGTAGTTGAAACTTGAAAATAACCTGCAATTTTAGGTGATAGCGAGTTTAATACAAATGAAAGAATAAGAAAAAACCCTGCAAGCGCCATAACTTCGGCGGAAGTGTCGCCCCAACCACATAAGACTCCAAAAAAACTTGCTGATACGTAGGCTAAAACCGACGTCATAGCAGGATAATAAATAGTAGTTACAAACCAACCTAAATAATAAGCATAACCTTTGCCTAAAGTTGTTTCGGCATAGTCTACTACACCGTTGACTTTTTCATATTTAGTTGCCATAACGGCAAATTGTGCAGAACACACAATCATAACCAAGCCTCCAACAGCCCAGGAAAGCACGCTTAAAAGTAAATTGCCTTTTGTTAATTCTAGAACTTTTTGACCTTTAAAAAATATTCCAGAACCTATTACAATTCCCACAACCATACAAATAGCCGTTAATAAACCGTATTTTTTCGTAAGTTTATTTCCCATAACTAGACTCCTAAATTAATTACCTAATTTATTTTAACACATTAAATATTATTTGTAAATAACGTTAAAATTTTACTTGTAAATTAAAAAAAGGAACAATTTCTTGTTCCTTATCTTAATTTATTTATTTAATAAATCTGCTATTGAAACTTCGCTAGAAGCGCTTTCAGTCCAACTGCGAAGTTCTTCATCGCTCTCTTTCTTTGCTTTCTTTTCCTTTTTAGGTTTTTCTTCAGTTTCTTTAACTTCTTTTTGTGGTGCTTCAATTAAAGCCTTAATTGAAAGGTTCATTTTTTCTTTTTCAGGAATAATTGCAAGAATTTTAGCGTTAACTTCATCACCTACTTTTAATTTAGATGCAGGATTTTCTAAGAATTCGTGAGAAATTTGAGAAACGTGAACTAATCCGTCAATACCTTTTTCAACTTCTACGAATGCGCCAAAATCAACGATTCTTACAACTTTACCTGTAACAACGTCGCCAACAGCGTATTTTTCAGAAACTAATTCCCATGGCTTTGGTTGTAATTGCTTATAACCGATAGAAACTTTCTTATTTTCTCTATCAATTTTTAAAACAACGAAATCATATGATTTACCAAGTTCTAAAACTTCGCCTGGATTTTTAACGTTAACCCATGAAAGGTCAGAATTGTGTGCTAAACAGTCAAAACCGTTAACAACAACGAATGCACCAAACGCTGCAAATCTAGCAACAGTACCTGTAACAACGTCATTTAAAGCGATTGAACTAAAGAACGCTTCTTCTTTTTCTAATCTTTCAGCATCTCTTTGAGCCTTTTCTGCTTCTAAAATAACTTTTTGTGATGCAACGATTTCTTTCTTTCTTGGAGTATATTCAATTTTTAATGGTTTAACGCGTAAGGTTTTACCAGTATATTTAGTAAGGTCTGAAACGAAACCAATTTTGATTTCTCTTGCTGGAACGAACACGTCAAAACATTCGTATTTACCAACGAGACCACCTTTATTATAACCTGTAATTTGAACGTTTATAACAACGTCATTATTAAGTTGTTTATAAAGTTCTTCTTCTTTTTGTAAAACAAGAATTTGTTTTTGTGAAAGTACGAGATGTGGTTTTATAGCCATAACGATAACTTCGATTTCATCGCCAATATTATAAGCGCTTTTATCGAACTCATCGCAAGCAAGTTCTTCTTTAAGAAGAGTTATATCAGTTTTACCGTCGAAATAAACCTTTAAGCCGTCATCGTTAACTTGCGAAATAACAACACTTATTTTTTGCCCTTTTTTAAGATTTTGCTTTTCATCAAGCAAAGCAACAGCTTGTTCCATTGTATTTACTTCTTTCTCTTCCATAGTTAAGAAAACCTCCATTGCTTGTTCATACGGAGTGGACGCCCCGCAGACAATGCCTACGCTATTATAGCTTTTTAATTTTTTATAATCCAACCCTTTGGGTTCGGTAACGTAATAAGTCGCTTTACAATTTTTTTGACAAATTTCGTAAAGTTTTTTGGTGTTAGAACTCGAATTACCGCCTATAACAACCATTGCGTCGCATTTACTTGATAGCATTTGCGCTTCAGTTTGACGCTCCATTGTAGTATAACAAATAGTTTTAAAAACTTCAACTGTTTTTACGCTATTTATCTTAATTTTTTTTAAAATTTTATCAAATTTTTCTACTGAATAGGTCGTTTGAGCTACTACGCAAACTTTATCAGCCAAAAAAACGCTACTAGGAATATTTTCTTCGCTATCAATAATTATAGCACTATTATCACACCAGCCGTTTATGCCTATAACTTCTGGATGTTCAGATTTGCCTATTATAACTATCAAATAACCATTTATATGATGTTCGTAAACGATTTTATGAATTTTTTGAACGAAAGGACACGTACAGTTTATAACTTTAATATTGTTATTATGACTTAATTTATCTAAAATTTCTTTACTTACGCCGTGTGAGCGAATAATTAAAGTTCCACTATCAATCTCGTCAATACTTTGAATAGTTTTAACGCCTAGATTAGAAATCTTTTTTAAAACGCTTTCGTTATGAATTAATTCGCCTAATATATAAACGCCTTTTTTGCCGATATTAAAAGCAGTGTCTACCGCATTTTTAACACCAACGCAAAAACCGCTATTTTTTGCAATAGTTACTTTCATTTTATTACGCCTTTTTCTTTAAATTATCTACCTTTTTAAATAATTCGTTTTGTAGGTCGTGCATTCTATCTAAAATAATTTTAGTGCATTCATTAGAAACTTCGTCAGTGAACTTAACGTTGTAAAACTCAGATAAATCAATAGGCTCTCCTACTATTGCGTAATTTTTCTTAAACATTTTAACTTTAGAATAAATAATAACGGGAGTTATTAGCGCTTTACCTTTTACGGCAAACATTGAAGTCCCCTGCTTTATTTCCATAATCTCGTTATTAGATTTATTTCTCGTACCTTCGGGAAAAATACCCAGCCTTTTATTTTCCTTTAAAACGTTTAAAGTAGTTTTAATAGTATTTAAACTAGGTTTTTCTCTATCGATTGGAATTGCACCCATAACGCGTAAAAGCCAACCTAAAACTTTGTTATTAAACCACTCTTTTTTTGCTAGAAACATGGTTTTGTTGGGATAAAGCGCACCAACTACGAAAATATCCATTTTACATAAATGATTGCAAATTACTATACATTTACCATTTTTTATAAGATTTTCTTTACCAAAAATTTTAACTTTATAAAATAATTTATAAAATACGTACAATATAGGCCTAAAAATCCAATACATAATTAACTACTCCAAATAACTCAAAATTTTCGCAATAACTTCGTCGATAGTTAAATTAGAAGTATCTATATAAACTGCGTCGTCAGCCTGTCTTAAAGGAGCAAATTCACGATGAGAGTCGTTATAATCTCGAAGTGCAATTTCATCTCTTAACTTATCCTTATCAACCGATTGACCTTTTTCAATTAACTCTTTATAGCGCCTTTCAGTTCTCACTTCAAGCGAAGCCGTAATATAGAACTTGTATTTAGCGTTTGGAAGTACGTGAGTTCCAATATCTCTACCGTCTAACACGCAGTCAGTTTGCGACGCTATTTCTCGTTGAAGTTCAACGAGTTTTTTTCTTATTGACATATGCGCTGAAATATCCGACGCTTTCATAGATATTATATTTTCACGAATTTTTTCGCTTACGTCCTCACCATCAAGGTAAGTTCTTTGTGCACCGTCAACGTATTTAACCGTAATATTAATAAGGTCAACGATTTTATCAACTTCTTCCTTATTTTTACAGTCAACGCCTAAATTATACGCTTTTAATCCGCACGCTCTATACATAGCGCCCGTGTCAAGATATAAAATGTTAAGTTTTTTTGAAATTGCTTTTGCAATAGTTGACTTGCCACTCCCAGAAGGACCGTCTAATGCTATATTTATCATAATTTCTCCTTATTCGGCTGAGCATTTTGCCGTTGAAAACGCGATTTGTAAATTGAAGCCACCTGTAAACGCGTCAACGTCTAGCACTTCGCCGACAAAATAAAGATTTTTAATAATTTTACTTTCCATCGTGCTAGGATTTATTTCTTTTACTAAAACGCCACCACTAGTTACGACTGCTTCGTTAAAATCTCTTAAACTTGCAAGAGTAAACGTAAGATTTTTAAGTGTTTTTACCAAACTTAAACGTTCTTCTTGTGTAATTACGTTATTCTTTTTAGTTGCTTGTATTTTTGAACGGCTTATAACAAGTGGAATTATCGTTTTAGGAAGCAATGCGTCTAATGAATTTTTTAATTCCTTGTTTTTATTTAAAGAAAAATCTCTCAACACCCTGTTATCTAATTCTTTTTCAGTTAGAGCAGGTTTTAAATCGATTGAAAGTGTAACGTTTTTTAAATTTTTTTTACAAGTTAGGGCTGAGCAAGTTAAAACTAAAGGCCCTGAAATACCAAAATGAGTAAACAAAATTTCACCCATTTCTTTATAATAAATTTTACCGTTATCTAAAGCAGATAAAGTAACGTTTTTTAAACCTAATCCCTGTAAAGCCTTATACTCTTCGCCTTTTAGATTAAACCCACAAAGCGATGGTTTTAATTCCGTAACTTTATGACCTAATTTTGTTGCAAATTTATACCCATCGCCCGTTGAACCTGTTGACGGATAAGAAATACCACCCGTTGCAACTATAACCTTATCAGCCGAATAATACTCTAAATTAGTTTTTACTCCTTTAACTACTCCATTTTCAACGTCTATATCGATAACGGTTTCGTTAAGATGTATATCAACGCCGATATTTTTTAAGGCTTTTTCTAAAACTTTAATCACGTCGCTAGATTTATCTGAAATTGGAAAAACCCTATTCCCCCTTTCAGTTTTAAGCGTTAAACCTAAACTTTCAAAGAATTTCACAGTATCGCTTGGCGTAAATCCATAAATAGAACTCAGTAAAAATTTAGGGTTTGTAACGACGTTATTTAAAAAGGTTTCAACGTCGCAATCGTTCGTTAAATTACATCTACCCTTTCCCGTAATATAAAGTTTTTTACCGAGTTTTTCATTTTTTTCTATAAGCGTTACGTCGTTACCGTTCTTTTTAGAAAAATAACTTGCAACCATACCCGACGCGCCACCACCGATAACAATTACTTTCATTAAAACTTAAAATCCTTAAACTTTTCTAAATTTTCTTCACTTAAAACCTTATGTATAACGGGGGTA
This sequence comes from Christensenellaceae bacterium, assembly GCA_045603725.1. Classification (GTDB taxonomy): domain Bacteria; phylum Bacillota; class Clostridia; order Christensenellales; family Borkfalkiaceae; genus HGM11412. Next base: position 51,059 of record JAZUMP010000054.1, on the reverse strand, counting down.
ATAGAAATATATCCGTTATAAGTTGCATAAACGTCAGTATCAATTTCGTCCTCTTTAGGTGGAATTGGCGTACCAACGAGTTGATAGGTGTTTTCATTGATTTTAATATACCCGTCAGTATACCTACAAACACCGGTTTTACAAAATTTAACCCCTTTAATATCGCTATAAGGAAGATTTGGGAAATTTACGTTAAGTGTATACTTTTTATCAGCAAGTTTAACTAATTTGTCAAAATTTTCTTCTAAAAATTTAACGATACCATCAAATCTAAAGTCTTTTTGAGCCATATTAGATAAAGCAATTGCCGGATAGCCACACTCGTTTGCTTCAAAACACGCGTTAACGGTTCCGCTATAAAATATATCGTTACCAAGGTTTGAACCTAAATTTATACCCGAAACTACTAAATCAATTTTAACGTCGCTTAAAAAATAAGTAAGCGCCATTTTAACGGCGTCGCCTGGAGTTCCCGATACGGTATAAACTTCACTAAACTCTTCTAACTCTACCTTTTTAACGACAATATCTTTATGAAAAGATAACGAGCGAGAAAATCCCGAACGATTTCCGTCGGGAACGTAAATATAAACGTTATGTTTTTTATTTAGAACATTAGCGAGAGCGAATAAGCCCTCGCTAATAATTCCATCATCATTAGAAATTAATATATTCATTATTACACTGGATATACTGAAGATTTTGCAAGGTCAACGTCTACTTTTTTATCTCTTGCAAGTCTATATTTAAAGAAATTGATTGCAACTTGATTGAAAAGAGCGTAAGATAAAACGTCTTCTTCTTGAGTATAGTATTCCTTCATTTCTTCCTTGAATTTTTCATATTCAGGTGGAATATCATCGGCAGGTCTATGAGTAATTCTCTTATCGTCGCCAATAACTTTCTTTAAAATTACAGGGTCTGGCTCGCCGATAACTTTACCGTATTCACCTTTCATTAACGCTTTAAACTCTTTCGTTACCATTTTATAACGTTCACCTTGTAAAACGTTAAATACTGCTTGCGTACCAACTATTTGTGAAGACGGTGTAACGAGTGGTGGATAACCACTATCTTTTCTAACGTTTGGAACTTCTGCTAAACATTCGGTTAAAAGGTCTAACTTTCCTGCTTGTTTGAGTTGCGACATAAGGTTAGAAAGCATACCACCTGGTACTTGATATAATAAAGTATTTACGTCAATACCACGAACTTTTGGATTTAAAATACCGTCTTTTTCAAGCCTTTCAGCAACTTTTTTGAAATGCTCGTTAATAGGAACGAGTTTTTCAATATCAATACCGGTATCGTATTCAGTACCTTTTAAAGTAGCAACAAACGGTTCAGTTGCAGGTTGAGAAGTACCGTTACCCATTGCAGATAAAGCGCAGTCAACAATATCACAGCCTGCTTCAATTGCTTTAAGATATACCATTTCGCCCGTACCTGTCGTATTATGAGTATGAAGGTGAATTTTAGTTTCAGGTTTTAAAACTTCTCTCATACCCTTAATGATTTCGTATGCAGTATATGGAAGAATAATGTTTGCCATATCTTTAAGACAAATGTTATCAGCACCCATATCTTCTAAAAGTTTAGCCTTTTTAACGAAGTATTCGTTAGTATGAACGGGGCTAGTCGTATAGCAAATAGTTGCTTCACAAATACCACCGTATTTTTTAATTGCCTTCATTGCTACTTCCATGTTTCTTTCGTCGTTCAACGCATCAAATACACGGATAACTGTGATACCGTTTCTGATAGACGCTTCAACGAATTTTTCAACAACGTCGTCAGCATAGTGCTTATAGCCAAGTAAGTTTTGGCCACGAAGTAACATTTGAAGAGGTGTTTTAGTGATATGTTTTCTTAAAACGCGAAGCCTTTCCCATGGGTCTTCATTAAGGAAACGAAGACAACTGTCAAACGTAGCACCACCCCACGCTTCGATAGAATAGTAACCCACATTATCAAGCTTTTCGAGCATAGGAATCATTTCCTCAAGTTTCATTCTCGTAGCCGCTTGAGATTGGTGAGCATCACGCAATATAGTTTCTGTAATTAATACTTTTTTTCCCATTATATTTCTCCTTAAAATTAAGCGTAAAGAGCAAGTAATACACCTGCTGCAATAGCAGAGCCGATTACACCTGCTACGTTTGGACCCATTGCGTGCATAAGCAAGTGATTATTCGGGTCTGTTTCACGACCAACGTCTTGCGAAATTCTAGCAGCCATAGGAACGGCAGACACACCTGCAGAGCCAATAAGTGGATTGATTTTACCACCAGAAAGTTTATTCATAAGTTTAGCAACTAATAAGCCACCTATAGTACCCATACAGAACGCTGTTAAACCAAGCCCTATAATCATAAGAGTATCAAGTGATAAGAATATCGAGCCAACGGCTTTAGAACCTACCATTAAACCAAGGAATATAGTTACGGTATTCATAAGCCCGTTTTGAGCTGTATCAACAAGCCTACCAACAACGCCTGACTCTTTCATAAGGTTACCAAACATAAGCATACCTAAAAGAGGAATAGCGTCCGGAAGTAAAAGACCTACAACTAAAGTTACGAGCATCGGGAATACTATCTTTTCTACTTTTGAAACCTTTCTTAATTGTTTCATTTTAATCGCTCTTTCTTCCTTAGTGGTTAAAAGCCTCATAATAGGTTTTTGAATCATAGGAATAAGCGCCATATAAGAATACGCAGCGATTGCTATTGCGGGAAGATATTCTTCAGCAAGTTTTTTAGTTACGTATATAGCCGTAGGACCGTCAGCACCACCAATAATTGCAATAGCGCCTGCAACTTTTTCAGGGAAACCAAGCAATACTGCACCAAAGAAGGTTATAAAAATACCAAGTTGCGCTGCAGCGCCGATAAGCATGCTCTTAGGGTTAGCGATAAGCGGACCAAAGTCAGTCATAACACCTATACCTAAAAAGATAATTGGTGGGAAAATTACCCAGTCAACACCCTTGTAGATATAATAGAATAAGCCGAAATTACCTATAACAGTTTCAGTGGAAATTTCTAACGATTTAGCGCTGTAAGTAAGCCCGTTAGTCAAAACAATGTCGCTAGTTCCAGAAAGCAATTCTTTAATTGCTTCTAAACTATTAACACCGAATAATTTAGTTAATGATTCAATATCACCTCTAGCAACTTCTACGTTAGCAACAACGTCGGTTACAATATAACCTTTATCGCCGAACAAAATTCTATATGCGCCGGGAACATTAACTATAAACATACCAAACGCTATAGGTAAAAGAAGCAAAGGCTCAAATTTTTTAACAATTGCAAGGTATACTAGAACGAAAGAAATTAACACCATTACTAAATTTTGCCAAGTAGCAGTACCGTCAACAAGTGTATAGATACCCGTACTTTGCCAAAGATTGCCAAGTGATTTTACAAATTCGCTCCAAAACCCACAAATTGAGTTTAATGCAAACATTAGTTTCTCCTTTAATTAAGAAATAACTGCCATTACGTCGCCAGTTTCTACGTTAGAACCAACGGCTGCTTTAAATGAAACCGTACCTGCGCAAGGTGCAGTCATATCGTTATCCATTTTCATCGCTTCAAGAACGAGAACAACGTCCCCTTCTTTAACAGTTGCACCTTCTTGCACTTTATAAGCCTTAATCATACCTGGCATTGGCGCTTCCATTTTAGTACCGTTAATTGGACCTGCAGGCGCTTTTGCTGGAGCAGGAGCAGGTGCTTGTTGTGGTGCAGATGCTACGGGAGCAGAAACAACCGGTGCTTGTGCTACGACTGGTTGTGATTGTGTAGCGCCGATTTCTTCAACGCCAACTTCATATTGTTTACCTTCAATAGTTACTACGAATTTACGCATATTTATATTCTCCTTAAATTCTCTTAATTCTTCTTACTATGAAATCGCAAGTGGATTTCGGTTGTTCTTCTTCATAATACGCCATTATTGCAGCGATAATTGCTACTTTTACGTGCTCGGGAACGTCATCGTTATTAGTTACGGGCGTAGTGATTGGCGCAGGTTTTTCTTCTTTAACCTTTATAGGTTTTTCAGAAGTTGTTTTATTAAAAAACTTACCTGCCAATGAAACGCATATAACTATAACAGTTATACCAAAAAAAGTAACTAGTAACCCTAAAACGAAAGTAAGCAATCCGTCTTGAATAGGATTATTTGCTAATAATTGATTTAACATTTTATTTTATACTCCTATTAATGAACTAATATTTGAAGTGTAGAAATAATATGTTGACGAACGTATTGTGGCTCAATAATATTATCAACGCAACCAAGTTTAGCAGCATTATACGAATCTTGACTTTCAATATATTTTTCTTTTAATTCTTCGTGTTTTTCACTATCTACCGTACCAAACGTTGCTGAAATACCTTCAACACCGTCTAAAAGTGAAATTTTAGAGCCTGCAAAAGCAAAAGTGTATCTATTACCAAACTCTTTAGAAGCAAATGCAGTATATCCAAGACCTATTGCTTTACCATATACTACAGTAATTCTATCTAAATTAGATAAATTTGAAAGCATATTCATAACTTCAATAGTAACTTGAGTAGAAGAAGTTATAGAGTCAAGTTTAATTCCTTTAGTATTTACAAACGTAAGCATTGGAAGATTATTATCATATACAAAGTTTGCAAAGTTTTTAATTTTTAAAACGTTTTCTAAGGTGAGTTCAACTCCGTCTTCCAAACCGTCAAACACAACGGAAGCAGTAGAAATGCCACCAACTCTACCAACGCCTACGATAACCTCGTCTGCATAGCCTTCATACATTTTAATAAACGTGCCTTTATCGTAAACAGCGTCAATCAAACAGTTAGCACAAACCTTTTCGTTAAGTGACGGTGTGAAACGATTTAAATCATCACTATTTTCAGATAAAATTCCCGATAAATTAGGAAGAGTATCAAAAAGTTTAACAACGCTTGATTTAACCTCAGAAAGTTCTTTAACTTTAAAAGTAATAACGCCGTTTTTAGATTTATTTCCACCAACTTCTTCTTTTGTTAAAGAATTTTTAGAAGATGCAGAAAGAACGCTTGGACTTGCATACGCTACACAAGAAGAGCCTACTACGTAAGTATAGTCAGCATTTGCTCCAAGAAGTGCGAAACTACCTAAAACGTCACCAACGGCAACAACAATTTGTGGTGCTAACCCTTTAAGTTCGTTAGATTTAGCAAGAACGCTTGCTAACCCTTCAAGAACTGCAACGCCCTCACCTACTTGCACGCCCATACAATCTAAAAGATAAATAACAGGCGTTTCAGTTGCGATTGCTTTATCTAAACAATTAGTTATTTTATCTAAATTAGCCTTACTTAAACCACCGTTTAATATTTTACTATTTTGTGCTACAACGTATAAAGGATAACCGTTAATGGTTGCATAACCTGTAACAACGCCTAAACCTTCAACTTCTTCATCGTAAAACTCATTTTTACCAAATGAAAACGCGTTAAGTTCAACAAAACTGCTATCGTCTATAATTTCAGAAATCTTCTTCCTAATATCAGCCGACGCATCGTAAAGTTTAGTTTTACGCGAATTAAGAGTATCGATAATATTCATAAATGCCTCCATTATAATTTATAACTTATTATACATTATTAAGTTAAATAAATCAATAATATTTTTAAAAAAAATTAAATTAAAATATATAATATATATTTATATTAAAAAAACGGGCGTGTTTTTTTACACGCCCTAAATTTTATTCGGTTTTTTCTTCTTGTTTTTTAGACTTAGTTTCTTTAATTTTATTTTCTACGGCAATGAGTGCCATCGTTGTAAGCATAATAACGCCGATTACAATAAATATTCCAAGCATTCCATATCCAACGTATGGTAATGACTTTAAGAAACGTTCAATATTTATTTCAATTGCTAAAATATTAAATAAATTCATACTTGTTACCCCCTTACTAAGCAAAGAATGCTAAAATCATACCACCGGCAATAACCGAAGCAATTTGGCCTGAAACGTTTACGCCTATACTTTGCATTAAAAGGTGATTTTGAGAATCTTCCTTTAAACCCATTTTATGAACTACTCTACCCGACATTGGGAACGCTGAAATACCCGAAGCACCTATCATTGGGTTGATTTTTTCTTTTAAGAAAAGGTTTAAGAATTTTGCAAATAATACGCCACCTGCAGTATCGAAAATAAACGCAAATAAACCAAGACCTAAAATAAGTAAAGTGTCTACTCTTAAAAATTCTGCACCAGTCATACGAGTAGCAATAGTAATACCTAAAAATATAGTAATTAAATTTGCTAAAACTTTAGATGCGGTATCTGAAAGCGAATTTAATACCCCGCACTCTCTAATAAGGTTACCAAACATTAAAAAACCGATAAGGTCAACCGATTCTGGAGCAACTAATCCACCAACGATAGTAATAATTATTGGGAATAAAATTTTAGTAAGTTTAGAAACTTGTTTTCCCCTATAAGGCATACGAATAAGCCTTTCTTTTCTAGTTGTTAAAGCCTTAATTACAGGTGGTTGAATAATAGGAACGAGCGCCATATAAGAGTATGCTGCAACCATTATCGCCGCCGTAATATGTAAATAATTAGGGTCGGTAATAAGTTTTTGAGCAACTACGATAGCCGTAGGTCCGTCCGCCGCACCGATAATTCCAATAGACGCCGCAACTTCAGTTGGGAAAAATATTGAAGCGAGTGCAAAAGTTAAGAATATACCAAACTGTGCAGCTGCGCCGAAAATCATAAGTTTTGGATTAGTTAAAATAGGACCAAAGTCAATCATCGCACCGATACCGATAAAGAGTATAAGTGGGAAGAGTTCGTTAGAAATACCTGCCTGAAAAAGTTCAGTCAACGCACCAACGTAACCATAAATTTGATTTCCATTAGCATCTAGCATTGGCGTACCGTCATTATTAAATCTTGCAACACAAGCAACTACGTTTACGATAATCGTTCCGAAACCCATTGGAAGTAAAAGCGTTGGCTCCATATCTTTAGCGATTGCAAGATAGATAAGAACACCACCAATTACCATCATTAAAAGGTTTTTCCAACCGTCGTTTTGTACCATATTAACGATATTATTAAATAATACTGTGATACTTGGACTTTTTGTAGCAAGTAAATTTGTTAAAATTTCCATAAGTACCTCTAGAAATATTTATCAACTATTTTATAAGTTTAAGTTCGCAAAAATCAAGAAATTTATTAAATGCAACGACACCGTTTTTATCCTTTTTAAATACTGCCGTATTATAAAGAATTTGAGCGCACACTTCGTTTACGTGTTTAGTTATAATATCGTTTGCTTTATCCACGTCTTTAACCCTAGGATGGCGTTTTAAAAGTTCTTCAATCATATCTTTATGAATGAATAAATCGTGCTCTTTTGTAGAAATAGCGTCTTTATCGTAAGGAACTTTATGCGCCAAAATATTTGCAATATCGTTAAATTGGCGTTTAAGCCTTGCGGGAAGCACGTATAATCCCATTGACTCAATAAGCCCAATGCCTTCACTTTTAATATTGTGATACTCAGGATGGGCGTGAAATAATCCGTCAGGATATTCTTCAGTAGTTCTATTGTTTCTTAAAATAAGTTCAACCGAATATATATTACCACTTAAAAATCTAGCAATAGGCGTAACGGTATTGTGCCTAACGCCGTTTTCTTCAGCGATTATCCCAACACTTTCATCACTATACCCTTTCCATTTATCAATAATTTTGCCCGCAAGTTCCTGAACTGTATTTCTATTAAATCCAGATATTCTTATAACAGAGTTATAAAAATCTAACAGTTCAACTTTAACGTCGTCAAACTCAAGCGATTTAAAATTCTTTAATGCAGTTGCATTATGAAGTGGCATTAAATATCTACCACCTTGATAATGCTCGTGATTAAGTATTGAACCACCGACTATCGGAAGGTCGGAATTAGAGCCTATAAAATAATTTGGGAAAAGTTCAATAAAATCAAATAATTTTTCAATAGTGTGAGAATTTATAACCATAGGAGTATGAATTTTATTAAATAAAATACAATGCTCGTCAAAGTACAAATACGGAGAATATTGCATTCCCCATTCTTCCCCACCTAAATTGATTGTTACCGTTCTAATATTGCTACGCGCTTCTTGCTCACTATTCCCGTAAAACCCTTCGTTTTCTTTACATAACACACAAGAAGGATATTTTTCAGCCTTAGGTGCAGTTAATAATTTAGCAATATCTTTATTGTTTTTTTCAGGTTTGCTTAAATTTATAGTAATTTCTAGCGGAATATCAAGTTCGTTTGCTTTCCACTTAACGTTTTTATCTATAGCGGTTTTTTTAATATAGTAATTTTTTATGCTTAAATTATATAAGTAATCACATGCAACTTGTGAACCTAAATTTTCCTTTAAAATCATAAACTGAGTGTTTACTTCCGACGGCCTTGGAGACAAAACGCCAAAAACGTAGTTTGCAAAAAGGTCTAACGAGCGTTCATCGTTAGCAAGATTATTTTCAAGCGCATAAGCCTTTATTTCCTCAATTAACGAATCTGGCACCGATAAAGAAGTTATTTCCTCTTTATTAACCTTTTTGTTAGTCGGCGAAGTTAGGTTAAATAAATGAAGTAACGTATTTCTTTCATAGATAACGTCAAGTTCGTTTAAACCTAAAAAAGTTTGCGCGTAGATTATTAATTTTTCAATTAAAATTTTACCGTCAATCATTATAACTCCTAAATTAAATTTTCGACGCAGTTTTTTAAATAAATTTAAACTTTTTTAAAAACGCAAAAATCCAAACAATTATATCATACAAAAATTTAATTTGCAAGCGTATTTTTTTAATTTTTATAAATGCCCGTCCGGATGAACTACGTGTTCACTTTTAGGGTCTTCACGCATAAATTTTTTATCTTTTAAAACTATGCCCTTTAACACGCTATCGTTTCCATATTTATGTTTTATATTAGTAACTGCATCGTTAAGTTTTGACTTTTTTTCGTATGAATTATAGTTAAAACTTAATTGCTCGTTAAAATTGTTAAATCCACTTACTGAAACACCTAAACTTCTTATAGAATATTTCCCTTTTACGTTTTTTAAAAAGAGTGAATACGCACATTTAAAATAATCTTCAGATAAAGCCGACGGATATTCAAGTTTTGTTTGCCTTGTAACGTTAACAAGGTTACTATCTCTAATAGATAAAGTTAACGTATCTGCTTTTCCTAAGTTGTAATCAATAACGCGTGCAGAAACGCTTTCAGATAAAATAGTTAAAATAATTTTAATATCGTCGTTAGTTTCTAAATCGCGATAAGAAGTTATAGAGTTCCCTACCGATTTAATTTCGGAAGATTCGTTATCAAGCAAAACTTCACTGTTTTCTTCGCCCCTAGCGTAAATTTGTAAGGTTTGACCCCATTTACCAAACTTTTTAGAAATAAAATCACTATCGGCTAGCGCTAAATCTCCAATAGTTATAATATTAATTTTATTTAATTTGAGTTTCGTTGAATGCCCTACGAAAAGTAAATTTTCTATCGGCATTTTCCACACTATATCTTTAAAATTTTCTTTACTAATAACGGTAACTGCGTCGGGTTTTTTAACGTCAGAACCAAGTTTAGCAAAAACCTTATTAAAACTTACGCCGATAGAAACGGTTAATCCAAGTTCGCTTTTAACTCTAGCGCGTATTTGCTCGGCAATTTCTTCCCCACTACCAAACATTTTTATACTTGAAGTTACGTCAAGCCAACATTCGTCTATTCCAAAAGACTCTATTCTATCAGTGTAATTTCGGTAAATATCTTTAACTAGTTTTGAATAGGCAATATATTTATCGTGCTTTGCTTCAACTAGTATTAAATTTGGGCATAGTTTTAACGCGTCTTTTATAACCATACCCGTCTTTACGCCCATTTTTTTTGCATTTTCACTTTTGGCTAGAATTATTCCGTGCCTATTCTCAATACTGCCACAAACAGCCACGTATTTATCTTTTAGCGTTGGATTAATTTTCATTTCAACACTAGCGTAGAAATTATTTAAATCAACGTGAAGAATTACACTCATTATTTTTCCTTTTGCGTTTTAATTTTTTAAAATATTTATCAATTTTATCGCCGTTTTTGTATAAATATATTGTTAATATAATAGTTAAAATTATAATAATGCTCCAAACAAGTAAACCCCACCAAGTATTATAAGGAATTATACTTCCGTTTACTGAATAAGCAGTAGTAAAAACAGATATTATTCTACAAATAGTAATCATAACGAAAAAGTAGCCGATTGACATTGAAGATAGCCCTGCAACAAAACAAAGCACGTCGTCAGGGAAAAACGGGAATAAAAACATAAAAGTTAAAATTAGTTTATCTTTGTTTCTAATAGACTTTTCCCATTTTTTTAACGATTCTTCACCGATAAGCCAAGAAACCACCTTATACCCTAAACACCTACCGACAAAAAATGCTATAATTGAGCCTATAAATATACCTATAAAACTGTATATTGCCGTTTTTAACGGTCCGAATAGCGCAACGCCCGTAGCAACGGAAATAAAGCCTGGAATTGGCAGTACAACCACTTGCAATACGTTCATAATAACGTATATAAATATTGCCATATAACCAAACGACGCAACGTAATTCCTAAGCGATTCAACTGAATCAATTTTTGCTAAAACACCCGAAATTTTTAAAAAATAAAGCGAAATTAACGTTATTGCCATTAAACTTAAAACAATTAAGGTTAATTTATAAATAAAAGCATTATCTAATGACGAAAATATCATTGCAATAATGCCCACAACACATACGCAAAACGTAGTTATATAAAGTATAATTTTTCGATTTTCAAACATAAACCCAACGTTAAAAGTTTTTAAATATAACGCAGTAAATATTAAAACGGATATTCCTAAAAGTAAAATAACTATTATATTTAATACGACTTTTAGCGCAGATATAATTTTCATATCTATATTATATGAAACTTTAACTGTTTTTAATCATTTTACTATTTAATTTAGTTTTTTAATTTCATTTCTAGCAAGTTCGTCGCACCTGTTATTTTTAACGTTGTCAGAATGACCTTTTACTTTTATGAATTCTACTTCATGATAAGAAATTAAAGAAAGGAGTTCCTGCCAAAGTTCAACGTTTTTTACAGGTTTATTCCCTGCCGTTTTCCAATTATTATTTATCCAAGACTCAATCCAATTTTCGTTAAACGCCGAAATCGCGTAAGAAGAATCGGAATAAAGTTTTACTTTACACTTTTCTTTTAACGCTTTTAGACCTTCAATAATGGCTTTAAGTTCCATTTTATTATTAGTAGTATCTTTTTCGCCACCACTTATTTCCTTTTCTATACCGTTATAAGAAAGGATTGACGCCCAACCGCCATTTCCCGGATTGCCCGAGCACGCACCGTCAGTATATATTTCAACTTCTTTAAGCATATTAACTCCTAAATTAGATATTTATATTATACTACTTTCAAGAATTTTAGTCAATATATTAGAAATAGTTTGGTTTAAAGTAAAGAAATATAGACAATTATTGCTAGCGCAATAAAGCGAACAATTTGTTCTCACACGAAACTTCCCTATTATAGTAAAAGGGAACTGCATAAAACAGTTCCCTATTTTTCATTTTGATAACGACGCGATTTAACCGAAACCCTTAAAAGGGAAACCCTCGGCTAATTATTGCTAACGCAATAAAGCGAACAATTTGTTCTCACGCGAAACTTCCCTATTATAGAAAAAGAGAACTGCATAAAACAGTTCTCTATTTTTCATTTTGATAACGACGCGATTTAGCCGAAACCCTTAAAAGGGAAACCCTCGGCTAATTATTGCTAGCGCAATAAAGCGAACAATTTGTTCTCACGCGAAACTTCCCTATTATAGTAAAAGGGAACTGCATAAAACAGTTCCCTTTTACTATGGCAGGGGAGACGCGATTCGAACACGCAACCTACGGTTTTGGAGACCGCTACTCTACCGTTGAGCCACTCCCCTAAGCGAATAAGAGTATAATACAAATTTAATTTTTAGTCAAGAAAAATCATGCTTTTTTATTAAATTACTTTTAAAAATAAATATAATTATTAATATAGCGGTAAAAAGGCGTAAAAAAAGAACTTAACTTATACAGTCAAGTTCTTTTTTGTTTTATGAATTGAAAACTATCTCAATATCTTCGGCATAATTTTTATAAGTAGGATTATTTTTTAATCCTTGCCAATCTGTTAAAAACTCATAACCTGCAAAAACGATATTATTCCAATCTGATTGTGAACCTGTATAATAAACTATTAAATCACTATTAAAATCAAAAACAATATTCGTTGTTATTTCTTTAACGTTTTTACCAATATATATTTTATTTGCCGAACAACCATACTCTAAATCAAACGATAAGAATACGGTGCTATCGTGTACGGTAAACGATTCAACTTCAGTATCAACTATATTAACAAGAGCAAAATAATTATTATTCCCTGCACCTAGATAAACTCCGTTATTATAAACGTTACCCTGAATATTTGGGCAATTATCAAACACGTCTGACCCTAAAGTTTCTAAAGTCTTAGGAAGTTTTACGGTTTTTAAATTATCACAACCATCAAATGCTTGTGTTCCTATAAACTTAAGCCCATCTTTAATTTCAACACTCTCTAAATTATCGCAATCTAAAAAAGCACAATCCCCAATTATTTCAACCGAACTAGGAATTATTATACTTTTAATTGGTGAAAAATCAAAAGCACTAGCACTTATGACTTTAACCTTTGACGGAATAGTTACGTTTTCTATTTCCACACCACTAAACGCATCGTAACCGATAATTATAGCATCTTCGTGAATACTACAAATATTACTATCATTATCATCTATTTCAGCAAATAGCCCAAACGGATTTGAACCAATTGGTTGGTAAAAAGCATTTTTATATAGTGGCGCTACACTTTCATCAAAATAAACCCCCATAACTTCTTTTGCCGTTGTTGGGAAAATAGAAGTGTCTGGCATTACTTTACGTATAGCGGAATAGTCAATACGTTCAATACCGTGAGCAAATATTATAATATCAACTTCTCTATAACTTGAACTATCGCCACACGCAAATTCTTTAACTTTTACACCATTATATTCACTAGGAACTACTAAAATCTTTCCATTACCTGTTTTATTGTAAATCGCTTTATATGAGCCATCATCGTTCATTTCGTAATCAAAAGCAGTATCGGCTTGTAAGAATACCGGGTATAAAGTTTGCATATTGTTAGAAATTAATTTAAACGGATGAACGTCAACGTTGCCGTTTTGAGTGTAAGACCAACCTGCAAAATATTTAGTTAAACTACCTTCTTTTTTAATAGAATCCGTGCCCTCAACGTTTGGAGCGTAGAATTTATTTCCCGCCTTTAATGAAGAAATATCAACTTTTTCACCATTTTCTAAATAAACTTTATCAATATTAAACCCTTCAAACGATAAACCACTTGCTCCACTAATAATAATTTGAACTCTATCGTTTATTAGATTTGACAAACCCATTCTGTTTGCTTGTTGTTGTTCGATTGTAGACGCGGTAAAATAATCTTCTGCATTAACGTAAATATATTTAACGGTAGAATATGTATCTACTTGAAAAGAAGTATCGTAAAGTTCAATATCAAACTCTTCACGCCTATCTTCTTTATCTGAAATATCACTATATAATAAATCTTCAGAAACTATGGTATTTTGTTCGTTAAAGTAAATTTTGCCTATACATTCGTATGTTTCAGTATAGTTATTATTTTCAAAAAATTCTTCTTCAGTTATTTCGGAATATTTTAAAACGTCAGTAACGACTCTATGTGCTTCGGAATAATACTCTACACCGCTAGAATCTTTAACTGAATAGTGAGAAGTATCTTTAATATCTACACCCATATTAAATTTAGGCATTTTTAAAGTTTCTATATAGCGTAATTCTTTATACGGGAATTCAGTAGTTCCACCTAGGCGAAGTTTAACGTAGGCGGAATTTCTATAGTCAGCCTTGATATAATCGCCGTGTTTCTCATCTTCATCCGACATTTTATAAGTAAATTGACTACTATCGGTAATAAACGTAGGATTATATGCTGAAAGGTCTAAACATTCTACTTCAGTATTTAAAATATATAAACCGAGTTCTAATTTTTTAACGGACGCTGGCAACGTAAAGTTTTTAACTTTAGTCATACTTAGAATAAAACTTGGTTCGCCCGTCGAATAATCAAACGAGCCGATTTCAGTAAGTTTATTGCTAGTTGGGTCGGTAAAAACTATATTCTCAAGATATTCAGGTTGTTGGAAAGGCCTACTCTCAATTTTAGTAACGTTGCCGTGAATATAAATAGTTTTAGTTGCAGGAATAGAACCTGTTTTAATTACCGTTACGTTATTAGGAACAACGTATTCTTCTCTTACGTAAGTTTTATTATTTTCATAATAATACGGACAAACGTAATAAGTGTTATTAACTATAGAAGAGATTTTAAGTGCATCTTCTTTTGACATACTCTTAGTAGACTTAATACCCTTAAGATAATTATAAGTTTCTACACTATTCCCAAGCACTTCTTTAGAAAATTTCATAGCGCTTTCAACTTGCTCTAGCGTTGACGGAGTATTATGGTCAAAAGTAACCGATGCGTAATTATCAATATTAAAATTAGCAACGGTCATTTTTTCTAAAGTAAATTTATCGTAACTTTTGTCGTATGAAGAAAAGTCGCTTAAATTTTCAGAAGTCAATTGAGTATTTAAAATTCCGTCTTTAGAAAAAGAAGAAATCTTTAACAAAGTAGAAGTAACTACTTTTGAAGAATTATAGTGAGTACTAATCGTATATTCTACGTAGTTATAGGAATAAGTATCGTCTTTTTCTTTTTTAAGTCTCATTTGAAAACCTGAACGATATTTATTATCTTCATAAAGCACGCCGTTAATTGTAAAATCATCGTTGTTTCCTGTAATTTTAAAGGAAACGTTTTGGAAAGAATAACATTCGCTAAAAACGTTATCCCCGTAAACTTCAGCAAGCGCTCTTGCCATTGAAGCAAAAGTACTACCGTTAGCAAGCGCCTCGCCCTTTAACGCCTTTATGTTATTTTCAGTTAACGGAACACCACCGCCGGTGCCGTAAAATAAACGAGTTAACTCTTCAAGTTTAGAAGAATATTCAGGCTCAGTAAAAGATAATGCGCAAAGCGAAAGGTTTTCAGCACTTGCCATTTTAGAACTTTTACCACCACTTTCACCTGCTACTACGTATTCTGCACTTGAAAAGGTTCCGTCCATAAGCGTTAAAAGTTTAGAAGAAATTTCCCTTTCAGGCTCGTCGTTTCCACCTGAAAACGAGCAAGCGTAAGCAAACGATGAAAAAATTATCGTTAAAATTGTTAAAAACGTAATTAAAATTTTTCTTTTCATACGATACCTCGTAATTTTTATGATAATATATTATCATAGTATTTTACTAAAGTCAATTTTAATTGAAAAAAATAAAAACGCTACTATTAAGTAGCGCTTAAATCAACTTCTTTTTTCATCTAAATAAGTTGCTTCAATATCAGAAACGTGAAGCATTATTGCAAGTGGGAATTTATCGTAGGCTTCACTTATAGAACCGTCTCCACCTTTTACTCTACTATCAAAACCACCCATATGCCAATTAATAGCAACTGCTTCTTCTCTTGAAAGTTTAATAAAACTATGAAGAATATAAACCGACTTCTCTCCGTGCCCGTATGGAAGCACTTCTTCCCTAACGAAACATTCCTTTTTTACCCATTTATCGTTTTCTTTAACGTTCCTATAATCTTTTTTATAATAATTAACTTTACATAAATCGTGAAGAAGCGAGCAAATAGCCACGGTTTCGTGTGAATAGTGATTTTCCCAATCGCTACCAAATTCATTTTCAACGTTAAATAGCAATCTTTTATACACGTTTACGCTATGACTACATAATCCACCTTCAAACGCACTGTGATATCTAGTGCTTGCAGGCGCATCAAAAAAGTCGGAACTTTCTAAAAAGGCAAGTAATTTATCTGCACCGTCTCTTTTAATATGCGTTTTATAAATATTTAAAAAATCTTCTTTACCATAAATCATAGTTCACTTTTAAATAGTTTTTTCAAACTGTAATTCCTTATAATATCTTTCTTTTGCTTTTACGTATTTGTTAGACAATTCTAGGTTATAGCGCTGTTTTTGTTCATAACTTAAGGTATTGTAATAGTCTTTATCAGTAAGCCTACCAAGCGCATCGCTAACTTCACCGTAAGTATTTAAAAGTGCTTTCACTTTTAAATAAAATTCTTCGTCGTTAGACTCAACACCCCTTATAGTTACCGCTACTTTATTTTGATAATATTCTTTAACTTTTGAAACCGATACTCCGTCAGCAAGTGCCACTGAGATTTCGCTATCAATTTTGTTTTTATAATTTTGCCAAAAAGAATTTTTTAGTCGCATTTTCGCTTCTTTTGCATAAACCTTTAAACTTTTCTCCATATAATCCTCCAATAAAATTAAATAACTCTACTTCGTTTAAAAGTTAAGAAGCCTTTGCTTAAGTATTTCTTAAAAAAACGACCGCAAAGAACTAAATACTTTGCGGACGTAAAAACTATATTAGCCTTTAATGTTTCTTTTTCTAGCAGCTTCCGCCTTCTTTTTTCTTCTTACAGAAGGCCTTTCGTAGAACTCTTTACGACGAAGGTCGCCAATGATACCATCACGAGAACATTTACGTTTAAATCTTCTAAGTGCGCTATCAAGAGATTCATTTTCACCAACTCTAACTGTGGACATACTCAACCCTCCTTTACCCAAATGGTTCAAACATTAACTGCAATGATTATAGCAAAACAATAACTTTATGTCAATTAAAAATATACAATATTTAAGTTAATTTGTAAATTTATTATTAATTAAGCAGGTTGCCAACCCATTTTTTGACCACATAATATATGAATATGAAGATGTGGAACGGTTTGACCAGCATCATCGCCTTGGTTAACGACAATTCTATAACCCTTTTCAAGTTCTAATACTTTTTCTAGCTTTGGTATTTTCTTTAAAGTGTTTTTAAGCATTTCGGCTTGAGCATCCGTCATTTCCGATAAAAGTTTGAAATGTGATTTAACGATTGCTAAATAGTGATTTTTAGCCTTTGGCTCAATATCTCTAATAACTATAAAATTTTCGTCTTCATAAAGTTTATTAACGGGAATTTCACCGCTAATAAATTTGCAAAATAAACAATCCATAATACTCTCCTTTAAATAAGTTTTGCAATAGCGCCGTCATCGTGTGGCGATATTAATTTTACTTTATATTTACCCTCTTTAAGTTTGCCTTCAAGATATACCTTAATATAGTTTTCAGTATAGCCTAAAGTATAAGTTCCGTCAAACTCTTCAGTAATAAACTCAAGTTCTTTATTAATATTTTTTAAAATAAACTCATTTTTTAACTGGTTTTTAAGTTCTAATAACTTATCAAGTCTACTTTTTTTAATATCACCTTTTAAATCCTGCATTTTATAAGACTTAGTTCCACTTCTTGGCGAGTACGGAAAACAATGAATATCTGAAAATTTGGCTTTTTTTACAAACTCTAAAGTTTCAATAAAATCTTCCTCAGTTTCAGTTGGAAAACCAACTATTATATCCGTTGTTATACCTGCGTTATCGAAATGCTTTCTTATAAGATTAATTGAATTTAAAAAATCTTCTGCAGTATATTTTCTATTCATAGCCTTTAAAGTTTTTGTTGAGCCAGATTGAAGCGATAAGTGAAAATGCGGTGCAAAATCCTTTAAATTTTTAAGTGCTAATAAAAATTCTTCAGTTATAATATTTTCTTCCAAACTTCCAAGCCTAATCCTAACGTTTATATCGGAAAGCGACTTAATAAGGTCTGTTAAACCTTGATTTTCATAATTATATGCAGTTAAATTAATCGCAGTTAAAACTGCTTCAAGTGGCTTTAAAACTTCTATTTCACGCTTAATACTTATAATACTTCTAGACCTACTTCTGCCCCTTAAATAAGGAATTATACAGTATGAGCAAAAGTTATTGCAACCGTCTTGAATTTTAATATATGCCCTTGTTTTAGAAGTTTTAGGGATTAAACTTTCTTTGTATTCTAAGGTATGTTTTTCAATCTCTACACCCTTATTTTCAAGCATACTTAAAATTTTATCTTTATATTCAGTACCAGTAACTAAGGTTACGCCCTTTTTATCTATAAAAGACTGTGGATTATTTTCAGAAGCGCAACCCGTAATTATAATAGGCGCGTTTTCATTAAACTTTCTAACCCTTGCAACTGCTTGGCGAGATTTTTTTTCTGCTTCGCTTGTAACTGCGCAGGTATTTATAATATAAAGGTCGGCGTAGGATAATTCTTCACTAACTTCATAGCCTAATTCGTTAAGACCACGCATAAGCGAAGCGCTTTCACAACTATTAACCTTACACCCCAAAGTAAATACTACTGCTTTCATAATTTTTCCATAAGTAAAGCAACCCACTCGCCCTTGCTTTCAGTTTTTAAAAGTTTAAAACCAAGTGGCAAATACGTTTCAATAACTTCGCTTGCCTTTTCCCTTAAAATACCGCTTAATATAAGTTTACTGCTCGTTTTTAAGTGAGATAAAATATCTTTAGATAAAACAATTAAAATATCGGCAGTGATATTTGCAACTACAACGTCGCCAACGCTATCGCTACTTGACAATAAATTATCTAAAGTTATTAAACATTTATCGTATACGCCGTTAATTTCAGCGTTATGCTTAGCAACTTTAACGGCAACTTCGTCAATATCAGTCATAACTGCTTTACTTGCGCTAAGTTTAACGGCAGTAATACCAAGTATGCCAGAGCCCGTACCTATATCAATAACGCTTTTTCCGTTTAAATCTAACATAGACAAAAAGTCTATACACATCGAAGTGGTTTCGTGCTCGCCAGTACCAAAAGCCATATTGCTATCAATAGTTACAACTATTTGATTTTCTTTTGCTATATAATCAACCCACTCGGGTTTAATAACCACCTTTCCCATATCCATTGGGCGATAGTGCTTACGCCAAATATCAATCCAATCGTCGCCGTCAACTATTCTAGAAAAAGTTTCAAGCGTACCGAAATCAATAAAGCCTTTAGAATTTTCTTTTAACGAATAAAGTTCCCTTTCAATAAGTGGAATTAAAGTTTCTTTTTTATCTAAATCTAAATAACATTTAACTAAGGTTATGCCAGAGCCTAAATTTTGGGTAACGCCGTCTTCAAGATAATCCCAAGTGTTACGGCGCTTTTCGATAAGTTCTAAAACGTCGTTATCGTTACAAACGGAAACGCCGTAGGAAGTAAATTCCCAAAGTTTATCAGAAACAAGTTCTTCTGCCTCTGAAGTTGTGTGTATAGTAAGTTCAATAAATTTCATATGCTAATTATATCACAAAATAAAAAAATAACAAATAAAATAGACTCTATTATGATTTTTAAATAAACAATTCTAAAATTTAAAAAGTTATGCACTAATGCATAACTTTTTAAATTTATATAATTTTATAAATTAATTTTTATACCTTATTGAACTTACGTCTGTTATAGGTATTTCTCTTATAATTTTATATTCTTCTAATTCATTTAACCTATCAAAAGTTGTATCAAACAACAAGTTATAGTATGTTATTACATAACTATTATTTTTTTCTTTAATTTTAATTGGATAAGTCTTATAAAATTCAATCTCTAAAGAAAATAGAACTGGTACTTTGTTGCCCCAATATTCACTATAATATTTACCATCATAGGCATTAAACCCATTTTTATAAGGAACAACGCTAAGTTTCAGTTTTTTAAAATCAATAGTCAAACCAGGAGGTGGAGATTCTGTATAATAAATATCACTACTGCGATATGGCGAATCTGCAAAATAATTACTATTAGCACTTAATTCAATCTCATTATCAGGATTACCAATTTCCCACATAACACCGCCCGTTATTTTATAAACATCTATAGGACATATTTTATTCCCATCTTTTAAATATATAACGGAAATATTGTCACTAGAAGAACACCCGACAATATTGAAATTTATTACAGCACATATTAACAATACTAAAATAACACTAATAATTTTACGCATTTACTTCACCTTTTTTAATTTCATCATTTGTAATACATTTATAATATTTTCTAATGGTATTAGAATAATTTTGATTGTAAGTATCTAAATTTTCAGCTTTTAATTTTTTTAATAATTTTAATACTTTATATCTATCTTTGATTATGTCGTCAATATTAAAATTTAACATATTTTCAAGTTGACGTAATCTTGATATTCTTGACTTAATACTTTTTTCAGTATGATTATTGTTTTGCAAATATTCTTCATATTTTTTAGCATCCATAGTTAACTCCTTTAGTTTTATAATTATACCACTCTATATATTGAGTGTCAAGCATTTTACTAAATTTATTGAGTATAATTATATTGTTATGAAAGTATTTGCAGAAAGGTTCTTAGAACTTAGAAAAGAAAAAGGTATAAGCCAGGCAAAACTAGCAAAAGATTTGCAAGTTAGTTTTTCGGTAGTTTGTTATTGGGAAACTGATAGAAGCGAGCCAACTGCCCCAAATTTAGTTAAAATTGCCGATTATTTTAACGTTTCGGTAGATTATTTACTTGGTAGAAAGGAATATTAAAATGCAAGAGATTATTTAATACCTTGCATTTTTTATAAACAATAAAACAGCCTATGGCTGATAGTGATGAGTGAATATATAAAAAATAAAATTCGCATCAAAACATTTGCAAAGCAAATATTTCATAGCGTAAGTACGTCGTTTACAGTTTATCGTAATATCGTTTTGTGCCGAAATCGGCAACGATGATGACCTAACGGTCAAATGATGTTCTCACTTCGTTCGAAACGATATTGTGCCTATCGGCACAAATAAAAAATACCAAGTATAATTACTTGGTATTTTTTGGTGGGGAGAGATGGATTCGAACCATCGAAGGTGAAAACCGACAGATTTACAGTCTGTTGCCATTGGCCGCTCGGCAACCTCCCCATATGGAGCTGGCGATTGGAATCGAACCCACAACCTGCTGATTACAAGTCAGCTGCTCTGCCTGTTGAGCTACGCCAGCACATTTAGTTGTTAAAAATTTTGATGGTGCCTCGGGGCGGAATCGAACCACCGACACGGGGATTTTCAGTCCCCTGCTCTACCGACTGAGCTACCGAGGCAAAAAAAAATGGCGACCTGAAGGGGGCTCGAACCCCTGACCTCTAGCGTGACAGGCTAGCGTTCTAACCAACTGAACTACCAGGCCATTGCCATTATTTTGTTGATTTTATAAATTTTATTGGTGGGCCTTCAGGGACTCGAACCCCGGACCAATCGGTTATGAGCCGACCGCTCTAACCAACTGAGCTAAAGGCCCTTTTGTAAAAATGGTCGGGGTGAAGAGACTTGAACTCCCGACCTCATGGTCCCAAACCACGCGCGCTACCAACTGCGCTACACCCCGCCAAACAACTGAATGCTTGATTATAATACAATATTTTAAATACTTTGTCAAGCAAAATTTTAGCAAAATAACAAATATTTTCATTTTTTTACTATTAGTATTTTAATAGAGCATTTATTAACAAGTACTTATATATACTAACACAACATTAAATTTATTGCAACTATTTTTTTAGTGTAAATTAATATTTTCTTTGATTTTATTTAAAAAACAAAAAACTTCTACCAATGGGGTAGAAGTTTTTGTTATTAAGTTTAAAATTAGTCAATTACTCTGTCTTTAACAACGTTAGCAAGTTCTGCATTAACGTCGTCGTACGCAGAAAGCATTGGAACAACGTCTGCACCATTTTTACGGTCAAAGTAGTTCTTTGTAATTTTAACGAGTAAACCACTAAGAGCAATAATACCAATAAGGTTAGGAATTGCCATTAACGCGTTAGTCATATCTGAAATAAGCCATACAAAGTCTGCACCAAGGCTATCGCCACCAAAGAAAGTAATAAGTGCCATAACGACAATCATAATAACGTAAATAAGGTTGAAGAAGATATTGCTCTTTTTACCAAATATGTATTGGCAAGCCTTTTCGCCGTAAACTGCCCAAGCAAGTATAGTAGAGAAAGCAAAGAGTGGTAAAATAATTGCATAACTATATTTAAATATTTCACCAATAACACCACCAAGACTTGTAAATGCACCAAGAGCAGTAGCTGCACCGTTACCTGCAATAGGAACAACACCTGAAGTAAGAACGAATAATGCAGTTAAAGTACAAATTACGAAAGTATCGATAAAGATTTCTAAAATACCCCATAAACCTTGTTTAACAGGTTCAATTTCGTCAGCAGTAGAGTGAGCGATACAAGAAGAACCAAGACCTGCTTCGTTAGAGAATACACCACGAGCAAAACCGTAACGCATTGCCATCATAATACCGTAGCCCATAAAACCACTAACAGCAGATTTAGTAGTAAACGCGCTTGTGAAGATAGAAGCGATAACTGCTGGAACTGCAGTAATGTTAACGCAAACTACAACGATAGCCATAATAATAAAGAATATAGCCATAAATGGAACGATAATAGCAGTAACTTTACCAATACGCTTAATACCACCAATTACAACGAGTGCTGTAAAGAAAGCAATAATAATTGCAGTTACCCAAGTTGGTAATTTAAAAGTAGTTTCCCAAGTAGATTGAATAGTGTTTGCTTGAACTGAACTCATACCAATAGCTGCTAAAATTGTAAATACTGCAAATAAAATAGCAAGCCATTTCATTTTAGCGCCCTTTTCAATATAGTACATAGGACCGCCGATATATTCACCCTTTTCGTCTTTCTTACGGAAGAAGAGAGCAAGCGTAATTTCAGCATACTTAGTAACCATACCAAAGAAAGCAGATATCCACATCCACAATACTGCGCCAGGACCACCTGAAATAATAGCAGTAGTAACACCAACGATATTACCTGTACCAACCGTACCAGATACTGCAGTACAGAACGCTTCAAACGGAGAAATAGCCTTTTCATTATTATTAGTAGACTTTTCTTTACCAACCATAATTTTAATGGTTTTGCCCATTGTTTGCTTTAAAGCGTAACCAAATTCCCTAACTTGTAAAAATTTCGTTCTAATAGATACGAATAAACCTGTGCCGATGATTAAAATAAGCATCGGAATGCCCCAAAGGATATTACCGTCAACCCAATCGAGCGCTTTGTAAATTGCTTCCATAAATACCTCCAATGAAAAAAGTCGTCAGAACGCTGGCGACTCCGGAATTATAAACAAAAATACAAGCTTTTTAAATTTGCCTGCTCTGTCCTTTCGCCTGAGAGATTCGGGGCTTAACCCTTTGCACCTTCGGCACTCATTAACAATTAAAAATGAGATTCTCCAGAGTGTCATCAATTTGCGGTCGAAAACTTCCGCAAACCTCTTATGACTTATTAAATTTGTTAACATTATAACAACAAGATTATAAAAAATCAACTAAAAAACTACCTAAATTTACATTTTATTAAAAATTTTTCATATTTTGTGTTTTTAGTTTAAAATTTCTTTTATTATTTCTATATATAGTGTTATTTAATTGACATTTTTATATCAAAATACTAAAATAATTTTCATAAAGGAATTTGATTATGAACGTAAGAAATGATATTAGAAACGTAGCAATAATAGCGCACGTAGACCACGGCAAAACCACGCTAGTTGACGCATTACTTAAACAAAACGGCGTTTTTAGAAGTAACGAAGTCGTGCAAGATAGAGTTATGGACAGTAACGACCTTGAACGTGAACGTGGAATTACGATACTTGCAAAAAACACTGCAGTTAATTATAAAGGCACTAAAATTAATATTATTGATACCCCCGGCCACGCAGATTTTGGTGGCGAAGTTGAACGTATTTTATCTATGGTTGACGGGGTTATTTTACTCGTTGACGCAGTTGAAGGCTCTATGCCACAAACTAGATACGTTCTTAAAAAAGCGCTTAACTTAAATAAAAAGCCTATCGTAGTAGTTAATAAAATCGATAAAGGTGGCGACCTTAATAAGACTATGGACTCTATTATCGATTTATTTATTGAACTCGGCGCTAACGACGACCAACTTGATTTTAAAACCGTTTATGCTTCGGCTAAACTTGGTTGGGCTAGTTTAGATACAACGCCTAAACAAGATATGTCGGCACTTCTTGATACGATTATTTCCGAAGTCCCTGCACCTATTGGCGATGAAAACGGTGGACTTCAAACGATTATTTGTAACGTAGATTACGACGAATACGTTGGAAGAATTGGCGTTGGTAGAATTATTCGTGGTAAGATTAAAGACGCAGAGAACGTTACCGTTTGCCATACTGACGGAACTACTTCTAATGCTAAAATTGGAAAACTCTATCAATTTGAAGGTTTAAAAAGAGTTGAAGTTGACAGTGGTTCTATCGGCGATATAGTAGCAATTTCAGGTATTGAAAAAATCAATATTGGCGAAACAATTTGCTCTAACGACTGTGTTGAAGCACTTCCCTTCGTTGCGATTGACGAGCCTACTATTAGTATGATGTTTATGGTAAACAACTCGCCGTTTGCCGGTAAAGAAGGTAAATTCGTAACTTCGCGCCACTTAAGAGCTAGGCTTTTTAAAGAAGTTGAAACTAACGTTTCTATGCGAGTTGAAGAAACTGAGTCTGCAGATACCTTTAAGGTATTTGGCCGTGGCGAATTACACCTTTCAATACTCATTGAAGAAATGCGCCGTGAAGGATATGAATTCCAAGTTTCACGCCCTAAAGTTATTTTTAAAGAAATTAACGGCAAATGCCACGAGCCTATGGAAGAACTCGTAGTTGAAGTTCCGTCGGACTACGTAGGAGCAGTTATGAGTAAAATCGGCGAAAGGCGTGGCGAACTACTTAATATGGATGCAAGTGAAACTGGCGAAACCAAACTCACATTTAAAATCCCCGCAAGATGTTTAATAGGATACAGAAACGAACTTTTAACCGATACTAAAGGCTTTGGCACAATGGCTTCAATTTTTGCAGGCTACGAAGAGTATAAAGGCGATATTTTAGAAAGAACTCGTGGCTCGTTAGTTTGCTTTGAAGCAGGCGTAACGACGCAATACGGATTATTTAACGCACAAGAAAGAACTACCCTTTTCGTTTCCCCTGGTCTTCCCGTTTACGAAGGTATGATAGTTGGAGTCAACTCGCGTGAAGACGATTTAGTAGTTAACGTATGCAAGCAAAAACACTTAACTAACAGCCGTGCAAGTGGTAGCGACGAAGCGTTAAAACTTATTCCCCCAACCGTTATGAGTTTAGAGCAATGTATGGAATTTATTGCTGACGACGAACTACTTGAAGTTACCCCAAAATCAATTAGGCTTAGAAAGAAAATTTTATCTAAAGACCTTAGAATGAAACAATGGGCAAAAAATAAAAAAGGTTAAAACATAAATCGGTGGCGAAATGCGCCACCGATTTTTAATGCTTTTGTATCTATAAATTTTATTCGCCTTTATAACCCCAAACGACTGGGCGATAATAATCCCAACCATCTTCCCAACCATTTGGCTGACTTTCTATTTCGCAGTAAATTGTTAATGAATCGCAAAAAGCTAACGTATAAAAACCTATACTTATTACGCTGTTTGGAATTACTACTCTTTCAAGTGAAGTGCAAAATTGGAATGCATAATCTCCTATATTAGTTACACTGTTTGGGATTGTAAATGAAGTTGCAGTTTTACCTATTGCATATTGTATTAATGTTTTACCGTCTTTACTATACAAGTTACCGTCTATTGATTTATAATTTGCGTTATTTTCTTCTACCGTTATACTTTCAAGAGAAACGCAACCATAAAACGCACCTCTTCCTATATTCGTTACACTGCTTGGTATAGTTATACTTGTAAGTGAAGAGCAGTTATGAAAAACACTCGAATCTAAACTTGTTACGCTATTGGGTATTTTTATGTTTTCAAGCATTGAACATTCTGCAAACGCACTATCACATATTTTATTCAATTGACTGCCTTCTTCAAACGTTACCGTTTGAAGAGATTCACATAATAAAAACGCCTCTTCATTTATAGATGTAACGCTACTTGGTATTTCTATACTTTCTAAACCAGCACCATAAAACGTGCAAATTCCGATACTTGTAAATTGGCTATTTTTAGCAAATGTTACATTTTTTAGAGAAAAATTAGAATAAAATGCACC
The DNA here is from genome assembly GCA_045603725.1 of Christensenellaceae bacterium. Taxonomy (GTDB): domain Bacteria; phylum Bacillota; class Clostridia; order Christensenellales; family Borkfalkiaceae; genus HGM11412. Next base: position 24,650 of record JAZUMP010000054.1, on the reverse strand, counting down.
CACACCTAAAAATTTTACGGTATTAGATATTTCAATGCTTTTTAAAGAAGAAACTCCCCAAAATGCAAAATCGGAAATTTTTGTTGCATTTATAATTTTTGCGTCTGTTAACAATTCGTTGTTTATATGTAAATTATTAACTTGCCAAGTTGGTATTTCCATTAATTCAAAACTACCAAAGTATATTTGCGCCCACTCATCAACCGTGCCTAAGTAATTAATTTTATTAAAATTTTCACAGTTTTCAAAAGCAGAATGAGAAATTTCTTTAACAGTTTCAGGAATAACAACACCCGTTAATTTAGAGTTGTTTGTAAAAGCATTATCACATATTTTTAATATTGGTCTATTATTGTACGTTTTAGGAATTACAACGTATTCATCGTTACAATCCCCTACGCTTTTAACGGAATAACCGTTGCCATATTCTTCGAATATTAAACCTTCGCTAATTATCCAATCATCACATTTTGTACATTGTTTATCTACGTAATTATGGTATAAAGGCTCGCCATATTCGTACGTTTCCGAACCCCTTTCCCAACATGTACATATGTAATAATATTTTGCTTTTTCTTCACACGTTGCTTCGCTTGCTAAATACTCTTCTATGTTTATTTTTTTGTTAAAATTATGTTCGTGATTTAAAAATTCGCCGTATTCTTGATTGCAAATATCGCAAACTGACTTTGTTGTTTCAGTAGCCGTGCCACCTTTATGAGCTTCAGCAGTTTGTTTTTCTCCACATTCACATTCATACCAATGATTAGCGCCGTCATATTTTAAAGCGTTATAATCGTGTGTATGCGTTGGTGGATTAGGCGTTTCCGAAGTATCGCCACACGCTGTAAATAAACCTAAACTTAAAGTTAAGGCAAATATTACTGTTAAAAGCTTAAATATAAATTTTTTCATAAAAACCTCCTTTAATACATATCAATAATATTATAGTCATTTTTATGAGTATAGTCAAGTATTTGATTATAATATATAATTTTAATATGATATCGTATGAACCTTTATTTAAAACATTAAAAGAAAAAAATATTACAACTTATTCTTTAATATATAAGTACGGAATAAGTTCCGCAACTATTGATAGAATTAAAAAAGGCGGTGGAATAACCACCGCTAAGTTAAATGATTTATGCAACATATTAGATTGCAAAATAGAAGATATTATTGAATTTATAAAAGACGATTAAAAAAGCCGTTTATACGGCTTTTTATTTTTTGTTATTCATTAAATTTTTAAAAGGATTTTGTTTAAGTTCCGTTAAGTAGATTGCAATAAATATTGCTATAAAGCCAACTACGAGCCAACCTGTTAAACTTTCACTACCTAGTATTACGCTAAAGAGTGCGCCGAAAACCGATTCTAAACTAAGTACAATGGACGCTTGATTTGCAGTAGTTAATTTTTGACCGATTATCATACAAAACTGAGCAAGAAGCGTACAAGCAAGCGTTAAATAGCCAATTTTTAAAAACTGCTCTAAGTTAAGTGAATATATTTCAATCCCTTTAGGCAAATCAAAAATAAGAGAAAAAATTATATTTGATACGCCAACCGTTAATAGTTCAAATACGAGTAGTCCGATAGAATTATGACCTTTACTTTGATATTTATCAATAAATATAATTTGAAGCGCGTAAAACACTGCTGCAAGTAAGGTTAACAAGTCGCCAACGAGTACCCCACCCTTATCTATTCCACCTGAAAATACGACGAAGCCAATACCAATAATACATAAAAATGCAGATATAACGTTGAAAATAGTTGGCTTCTTTCTTATTATAAGCCAAGCCAAAAACGGTGTTAATACGCAGTAAGAACCTGTTAAAAAGGCGTTTCTTGCCGGAGAAGTTTCAGCAAGGCCAAAAGTCTGGATATCGTATGCAAAAGTTAAAATTACACCTAATACTACGCCACACAGCATAGTTTTTAAGGGGGTTTTTATTATAGTTTTAAAAAATATTGCACCTATAAGCAAGGCAGATACGGTAAATCTAATTGCCAAAACGTAAAAGGTAGAAACGGCAGAAATAGTTTCTTTCAATATTATAAAAGAAGTTCCCCAAGCAAGCGTTGCAGTAAATAATAATATTAATCCTATTGCGTTTAATTTTTTAGTATTCATATAAGTTCTCCAACGCGAAAATTATACTATACAAGTAAATTTTTAGCAATTAAAAAAACACCAATACGGTGTTTTTTTATTAAAATTCTTTAACTAAACTGTTTTTATAGGTAGTAAATCTAATAGTATAACCGTTAGACTCAATAGGCTCAGATTCGTAAACCATTGAAAAGCCTTCGATTTCATCTAAATTTGGATAGAATACCGTTGCTTCTCCGTCCGCATCAACTTTAGTAACGTAAACTTCTTCACAGTATGGCACCATAGTCCTATAAAACATAGCGCCACCGATAACGAAAACGTCGTCATAATTTTTTAAAGTATTAGATAATTCTTCAAGCGTGTGAACGATAATGCAATCGTCCCTTTCCACTCCCTCTGGAGCAAGAACGATATTTACCCTATTTTTAAGTGGTTTAGAGTTCGGGAAAGAAAGTAATGTGTTATACCCCATGCAAACGGTTTTACCACTAGTTTTTTCTCTAAAAAACTTCATATCTTCAGGAAGAGAGAAAAGTAAATCGTTATTTTTACCTATACCCCATTTTTTATCAACTGCAACTATTGCTTTCATTAAACTGCAACCTCCAATTTCGTGTCAAGTGGCGTAGACTTATAATCAACGAGTTTAAAATCGTCAACAGTAAAGTCGTAAAAATTCTTTACGTCTTTATTGATTATAAGTTTTGGCGCTTCATACATAGGATTTTCAAACATCTTTTTAAGTGCTGGAATATGCCTATCGTAAATGTGCGCGTCAGAAATAACGTGAACGAGTTCGCCAACACCTAAACCACTTACTTGAGCAAACATCATAAGAAGAACCGAATATTGAACTACGTTCCAATTATTAGCAACCACCATATCGTTAGAGCGTTGGTTGAGTATTCCGTTAAGTTTACCGTTAGTTACGTTAAAAGTCATAGAATACGCGCAAGGATATAAATTCATTTCGTGTAAATCTTCAAAATTATAAATACTAGTTAAAATTCGCCTAGAATAAGGGTTGTGTTTTAAATCGTATAAAACCCTATCAACTTGGTCCATTTCCCCTTCTTTATATTTATGTTTAACACCTAATTGATAACCGTACGCCTTACCAATCGAGCCGGATTCATCAGCCCAACTATCCCAAATATGAGAATTTAAATCTTTAACGTTATTGCTCTTTTTTTGCCAAATCCATAAAATTTCATCAATAGCCGATTTAAAGAAAGTTTTCCTAATAGTTAAAATAGGAAATTCTTTAGATAAATCGTACCTATTAACTATACAGAATTTTTTAACGGTATGAGCGGGCGTACCATCTTCCCAATGAGGGCGAACGTTTTGGTTAAAATCCCAAAAACCGTTTTCAATAATATCTTTGCAATTTTCTATAAATACTTTATCTGCGTAACTCATAACTTTTCTCCAACGGATATATTTTAACACACTAAACAAATCTTGTAAAGATTTATGGTGAATTTATCAAAAATTGTCTTTAGTCTTTTTAGAAAATTTATTTTTTATTATTGCTAATTTAATAAAATTTGGTGTAATTTTATTAAAAAATGCAACTATTTTATTATAAAAACCCGGAATACAAATTTTTTTATTTTTATCAAGCGCTTTTAGTGCTTTATAAACAACGTATTTAGGTGTTTTTATAGAAAGTTTGCCCGTTAAACCTTGCGCTTTTATATCTTTTATAATATCAGGCCGAGTCGGTATGCTACCAGGCGCTAAAATAGTAATTTTAATATCTTTATTCTCGTATCTTAACGCCGTAAAAAAGTTAATTAGAGCAGACTTTGTTGCGGAATATTCAGCAAAATACGGCATTGGAAGTAATCCACACATACTTGAAACTACCAATATTTTTAGGTCGCTTGACTTGTTTTTTAAAGCAAAGTTCGTAAATAATAACGCACTTTCAAAATTCACTCTTGCCTGCTTTATAATTTTGTCGTAATTATAGTCAATAAAAGGTTTTTGAATATCTACGCCTGAAACGTAATAAAGCCCCGAAACTTTGGCGTTTAAAAAATTAAAATCATTAAATAAAGATTTTACTGAATTAAAATCAGTAAGTTCACAAGCAAAAATTTTAACTTCTATTTTAGAGTTTAAATCTAAAAGTTTATTTCTTAATAAAGTTAATTTTTCTATGCTTCTTCCTGATAAATATAAATTTTCTCCCTTTAGTGCTAACTCTTTAGAAAATACTTCGCCTAAAACACCCGTTGCACCTATAACGATACTAAAACTCATCATAATTAATCAAATATTATCTCTTTTTTATTAATTTCATCCTTTATTTTGTCAATCGCTTTATTTTCAATTCTAGATATATACGAACGAGATATTTTTAAAAAGGAAGCGACTTCCCTTTGTGGAAGTGGTGCCCCACCTTTTAAACCGTACCTTAAACAAATAACTTTAAACTCGCGTTCGGTTAAAACTTCTTTCGCAACTTCTAATAATTTACTTCTCTTTTCCTTTTTTATCACCGATAAAAAAACGCTTTCGTCATCATCGCTAAGTAAATCCATTAAAGTGAGTTCGTTACCTTCTTTATCAGTCCCTACGCTATCAGAAAGTGAAACTGTATTTTGATATTTTTTGTTTGCTCTAAGTAGCATTAATATTTCGTTTTCAATACACCTTGCAGTATAAGTTGCAAGTTGTATGCCTTTATTAAAATCAAAGGTATTAATCGCTTTTATTAGCCCTATTGTTCCCGTTGAAATTAAATCGTCGTTATCTTCCGTGCCTTGATATTTTTTAACTATGTGCGCAACTAATCGTAAGTTGTGCTTAATTAGCATATCTTTTGCATTTTTATCGCCGTTTTCTTTGAATGCTATAAGATATTTCTTTTCTTCTTCTTTAGAAAGTGGTTTTGGAAACGAATCGCCTACTATGCTCCCACAAAAAAAGAGTATTTTATCAAAAATTGCACTTAAAAATTCTAAAAACATAAATTACCTCAACTTTAAGTAATTTATGTTTTTAATTGGCGAATTATGTCGAAATTTAAACTAAATATCCTTCCTTAGTATATCCCCTTTACTAAGTTTTAAATTGGTTTTTATATATAATTTTTGTTGAACGAGTTTAGCGTCGTCAATCTCGTCGCCGTTTTCGTTATACATTTTTGTTACTACAAACTTTTTATTAAAGTTATCGCTTGGAGATAAAACTTCAAGTTCATCGCTAACTTTAAACCTATTTCTCATTTCAACTATCGCTAAGCCTTTTTCTTCATCGTAACCTATTACGTTTGCTATAAACTTACTGTTGCCTTGCGACTGACTACCTAAATAGTTAACCGTTTCATCGTTATTTCCAAAAGCGTAAGCAGTAGTAAAAGCACGATGAAAAGTCTTTTTAAGTTCAGTTAAATATAGTGGATTATCCTTATAACTTACGCCGTTTTTTAAATAATCGTCAATAGCGCGCCTATAAGCGTTTATTACGGTTGCTAAATAGTATTCACCTTTCATTCTCCCTTCGATTTTAAACGAACAAATACCAGCGTTTACCATTTCATCAAAATAGTTAATTAAATTTAGGTCTTTACTGTTTAAAATATAAGAGCCGTGCTCGTCTTCTTCAATTTCGTAATAATCTCCGTCTTTAGACTTTTCTTTAATAGAATATTCCCATCTACACGCTTGAACGCACTCGCCACGGTTAGAATCTCTACCGTTAAGATAGTTAGAGAGCAAGCACCTACCACTATAACTTATACACATAGCGCCGTGAATAAACGCTTCAAGTTCAGTATTAGGAGATAAAAATTCTTTTATTTCCTTAATTTCATTAATTGAAAGTTCACGCGCTAAAATAATGCGCTTAACACCTGCAACTTCCCAAAACTTTGCGCTATACTTATTTAAAGTATTTGCTTGAGTAGATAAATGAAGTTCTAAGTTTGGAGCAACTTTTTTTGCAAGCGCAATAAAGCCGGGGTCAGATAAAATAACCCCGTCAACACTAATATTTTCAAGATATTTAAAATATTCTTCAGCCTTTATAAAATCGCTATTTTTAGCAAATATATTAACTGTAACGTAAATCTTTTTACCCTTTTCGTGAACGTATTTTACCGCTTGTAACAATTCTTCTTCAGTAAAGTTGTCGGAAAACGCGCGAAGAGAAAAGTTTTTACCTCCTAAATAAACGGCGTCTGCCCCAAAATATAAAGCAGTTTTTAGTTTTGAAAAATTTCCAGCAGGAGCAAGAAGTTCTATTTTCATAATTTTTATCCCCTATCGTTTTTTACAAGATACTGCAATCCCATCGCCAACGTCGAAAAAACTCGTAATCATATCTTTATCAACGGAAACCAACTTATTATAATCGTCAATCTTTTTAACTAGCGTTTTATAATCCTTTGGAGACTCAACTTCCCCAGAAACGTAACCCCTAAATAAAATATTGTCGGCAAAAATTACTCCACCATCGTTAAGCAAATCTTTAAGAAGTGGATAAAGCGTAGCGTAAGCCGCTTTATTACAATCTAAAAAGATAAAATCGAATTTCGTGGTTAAATGCATAACGACGTCTAAACTATCGCCAATTAGTGAGTTTACCCTATCGTACACCCCAAACTTTTTAAAATTATTAATTGCTTCAAGCCGAATTTCGTGATTTTTTTCAACGGTAGTTAATTTTGCTTCTGGCAAGGTTTTTAATATTGCAACGCCGGAACACCCCGTAGCAGTTCCAAGTTCTAAAACCGTTTTAGGATTTTTTATAGACAGAATTAATAGTAGTTCGTTTAATCCATCAGTTAAAATTGTAGGAACGCCGTTTTCACGATACTTACTTTGCATTTCAATAAGTTCTTTAGGAATATTATTTTTAGCGTTTATACTTGATAATTCTTTAGTGTAATTATTTATCATACTTCAGTTATTATTGGTAAAATCATTGGATTTTTCTTCGTCTTTTTAAAAACGTAATCCCTTAATTTTTTTCTTAAAATATTTCTTATTACTGTTAAATCGCCTGCAGATTTTACGTTATAGTCATTAAGGCATTTAACGGTAAGTGCTTTCATTTCTAAAACTTGTTTATTAGTAAGCCCAGCACCTTTACTTATAATATCTGGCTCTTGAAGAATTAAACCACTTTCTGCCGAAATACAGCAAACTGCAACTATAATCCCTTCAAGAGATATTAATTTCCTATCTCTAACTACCGTTTGAGTTTCATCGATTGCAAGCCCGTCAACAAGCCTACTACCCGCTTGGAATTTTTCCTTTTTCTTTATAGATTTAGAAGTTACTTCGACGGTATCACCTATATCGCAAATCAAAATATTACTCTCTTTTAACCCCATATCTTTAGCAAGTTCTGCGTGCTTAATTAAATGGCGATATTCGCCGTGCACCGGAATAAAAAATTTAGGTTTAATAAGTGAGTGCATAATTTTAAGTTCTTCTTGGCAAGCATGCCCCGAAGCGTGAATATTCTCAAGCGATTCGTAAACAACTTCAGCACCCTTTCTATAAAGATTGTTTATAACTTGATATATGCTCTTTTCGTTGCCTGGGATTGGAGTTGCCGAAATAATAATAGTATCGTTTTTACCAATACTTATTTGACTAGATTCGCCCATTGCCATACGCGTTAAAGCGCTCATAGGCTCACCTTGTGAACCCGTTGAAACGATAACTAAATCTTTATCTTGATAATTTTTAATTTTATCAATATCTATAAGAGTGTTTTGTGGAATAGTTATTTCGCCTATTTTACTAGAAGCCTCAACGACGTTAACCATACTTCTACCAGATAGCGCAACTTTACGTTTGTTTTTAGATGCAATATTTAAAATTTGTTGAATTCTATAAACGTTTGAAGCAAACGTAGCGATAATAATTCTTCTAGACTTATTTGATAAAAAGAGCCTTTCTAAATTATCTGAAACTACGCTTTCACTCATAGAATAACCCGCTCTTTCAACGTTAGTTGACTCGCAAAACATTAACGTTACGCCTTTTTTACCAATTTCAGTAAGCCTTGCAAGGTCGATAATTTCACCACCGATTGGAGTTAAATCAACTTTAAAATCACCCGAAAAGAAGATATTCCCAACAGGAGTATTTATAGACAGTGCCACCGAGCCTGGAATTGAGTGGTTAACGTTGATAAATTCAACGCTAAAAACGCCTGCTCTTATTACTGATTTTGGTTTAACACAATTAAATTTAGGGTTTTTAATATTAAACTCAATAATTTTGTTTTCTGCTAAAGTTAGCGTAAGTTTTGTTCCGTAAACGGGAACGTTTAATTCCTTAAGAAGATAAGGAAGCCCACCAATATGGTCTTCATGCCCGTGCGTTAAAAATACTGCACGCACCCTATCTTGATTTTGAGTAAGATATGAAATATCGGGAATAACAAGGTCTATTCCCGGCATATCTTGACTAGGAAAAGTAAGCCCTGCATCGATTATTATAATATCTTTGCCGAATTCTAGCGCGGTCATATTTTTACCTATCTCACCTACGCCACCTAAAAAACGGACTTTTAATGCATTTTGTTTTTTCATATATATAATTATATCCTTAATTTTTAAAATATATTAGTAGTTTTATTTTATCATATTAAATTAATTTTGTAAACAAAATACATATTTTATAAAATTTGCTTTCGACATTATTTGCAACTAAAAAAATCAGTACGGCTGTACTGATTTTTAATTTAATATTAAATTTTTATTTATGGTCTTAAACCCATACCACCCTCAAGCGTTAAAGTTTCGCCTGATAAATATTTAAAGTCTGGGCTTGCAAGTTGTACGCAAACTCTACCAATTTCAAGTTCTGAATCTCCGTAATGCCCCATAGGTGGCATTTTAACGTTTGCTTTAAATGCTTCAGGGTACGCTTTTTCAAAGTTTTCAAGTTGGGCTGTCCAAGCAAGTGGGCAAATGATATTTGCGTTAATCCCGTCTTTTCCCCACTCAGTTGCGGCAACTCTAGTAAGACCGCGAATACCCTCTTTAGCGGCTGCGTACGCGCATTGACCGTAGTTTCCAAATAAACCTGCACCACTAGCAAAATTAATAACCGAGCCTTTAGTTTCTTTTAAGTACGGATAGCACGCTTGCATATAATAAAAGGTTGCATAAAGTCCACTATATATTGCTAAATCAAATTGTTCAGTAGTATGATTTTCAATAGTTACACCCGATGCAGATGCTTGCGCGTTATTAATTAATACGTCAATCCTACCAAAAGTTTCTATGGTCTTTTGAATAACCGAGTCAACTACTGCTTTATTATCTACACCAGCGTTAACGTCTGCTTGCATAATTAAAACTTTTATGCCGTACTTTGACTCTAAATCACTCTTAGCATCTTCAAGTTTTTTTAAGTTTCTACCGGTTATTACTAAATTTGCGCCTTCTTTAGCGTATGCAGTTGCTATGCCGTAACCGATTGAGCCACATCTTCCGTCGCTTAAAGTAGCAAATCCAGCGCCTGTTATAATTGCAGTTTTACCTTTTAAAAATCCCATAACAAATTCCCCTATTATTTATTTATAAAAATATTTTAATAATAAATAAAGTTTTTGTCAATAGTTTATAAATTATTCACTATGCTCTCATTTATAAAAATTTCATTTTCATTTATCTTCTTTTGATTTATTTCTACAATTAACTTGTTTTTTATTGCATTTCTTTCTTCTTTATAATTTAAAGAAACTATTTCATTTCCTTTTACAACTTCTCTATTATTTTCATCAATATAAAGTGGAAGGATTTTTAACGGTTTCCCCGTTTTATTCTTATACATTTCTAAAAGCAGTAAAAATCCGTCGTAAATATCAGATACTACGCTATAATCTTTAGAATATTCAATATCAGGGAAAACGATTATATTTTCACCCTCTAATAAATAATTAAGGGACTTTTTTAAGGTAATTATTGATTTATTAGAGCCCCTATAAACAGGTATACCTTCAAGTGAAGTTATTAATTTAGATAAAAACCATGAAGAAATTTTTGCTTTTATACTAAATTTTTTAGCCTTTTTGTTTTTCTTTTTAGAAAAAGTAAAATCTTTTAAATGCTTGTAACTTTCCTTTTTATCAAAAAATACGCTTAAAACCATCGGATGAACGTCAAAATCCAATGACTTTATAGTAGTATAAGGACCGTGCATATTAAGATGCCTACAAACGTAAATACAAGGCTCGTTTTCTCTATTTATTTCACACTTGTATTTTTTTGTAAAAACTTTAAAAATAAATTTACATAAATTAGCAAGTGGTCCGTAAAATCTTCCGTTTTCTTTTCTTTTAAATACCCACCTACATTGAATTTCATAACTTATTATACCTAATAGTAAATCGCCAATTAATTTAACTACGACGATATTATCAAATAAATTTCTTAATAACGCAACGTTTAAATAGGATAATATAAGTATTGACGCCCACAAAACGTAATATTTAAAAATACTCGTTTTTTCTTTTGCTTTAAAGACGTATTTAAAATTAATAAAATAATTTACAAAAGAAGAAACTATTCTTGAAACTGCTACCGAAATAAATAAAAATGCAGGACTTAGTTTATTAAAAACAACTAAACTTAAAAGCGAAAACAATCCTAAATCGACAATTCCCGATAAAATTGTTGAAATAAAATAACCACTTACGTTTTTAAGCATAACGCCTAAAACTTTTAAGGAATCTCTTACCGATTTAAAATGAGTTTCGTGTTTTTTAGGTTCGTTTGGATAAACGGTTTCTATTTTGGTTTCTAAAATTTCAACACCAGATTTTTGAGCGTGAATTAATACTGCAAGTTCGTATTCAAACCTATTCCCTTTAACTTTTAAAAACTCTTTTGCAGTATTTATTGAAAACCCTCTAAGCCCCGTTTGAGTATCGTAAACGTTGCCACCGTAAAACATTTTAAACATTTTACGCATTGTTAAATTGCCCATTTTGCTCTTTTTAGGGATATTAGATAATGAAAAATCCCTACTCCCTAAGACTAAAGAGTTGGGATTTTCTTTCGCTTTATAGTAAACTTTTTCTACGTCTTTAATTTTGTGCTGACCATCAGAATCGGCAGTAACGATAATATCACTGCTATCAAAATTATTTATTGCACGTAAAAAACCTTGTTTTAAAGCATAGCCTTTGCCTTGATTAACTTTATAACTAATAACTTCTACGTTGCTAATTTTTTTAATTTCGTCAAAAATACCGTCGTATTCTTGACTGCTTCCGTCATTAATTACAATAATATTTTTTACCTTATTTGATAGTTCTTTAGTGTAAAATATAAAATCAGTTTTAGGTTTATACGACGGAATTATTACAATACATTGATTTTTCATACACACCTTATATTAAATTCTATGCTTGTACTCTCAAAATAATAGCGTTAATTTTATTTTTTTAAATTATCTATATAAGATTTTTGACAAATTCTTCCAAGTTCATTACATCTATCACATAAATATTTAGCAGATTCATCAAAACTTTTACCATCTTTTATAAGTTCGCTATACATAATTTTATTATCAATTAAATGCACGTTAGACGCTTTATGATAATAAGTTACAACAATAGGCAAATCAATTCCTTTACGATAAGCGTAATCTAAAAAGACTACGAAACCTTTATGAAAGCCTTCAAGTTCGTCTAAATAACCTTTATCGGAAATTTCAGGAAATATTACTAAACTGTTGCCTTTATTTATAGCATCATAACTTTCTTTTATGGTTTTAACAAATCTTCCGTCTTTATAAGTAGATATTAAATTTAAACCTTTATAAAATATGTAAGTAAGTGGAGAAGCGAGCAAACAATAAAGACGCGCTAAATGAATATTCCAACCACGCTTTTCGTGATAAAAAACTCTTGTTTGATATCTATACATTGATTTAAGTGATGAATTCATTTCGTGAGCGCCCCAAAAACGCATAGGCTCGTCTAAATAAAGTTCAAACGAAAGTGGAGCATTAGTGCCTACGTGATTACTTAAAATAACTGACGGAGACTCTATTTTTTCGCCTAAATATTTAAAATTTGTGGGTTTTCTAAATAATTTCATAAACCCCTTATATCCTCTAAACCAAACTTTTCTTTTGTTTTTCATTTAACTATCTCCTTCGATTATTTCTATTAACTAATAACATTAATCTTAATAGTTGCATAAACGATACTGAAAGCGCAGCAACGTAAGTTAGTGCGGCGGCAGTCAATACTTTTTTAGCGCCTTCATAATCGCTTTTAGTAAGTTCACTACAACCTTTAATACACGAAAGCGCTCTATTGCTTGCATTAAATTCAACGAAGAGCGTTACGAGTTGAAAAATCGTGCTAAAAGCAAAAAAACCAACGCCAACGTATGCAAGTATTATAAAAAAATCACCTAAATACGAAAAAAGTATGCCAATCAAAATTAACGGAATTGAAAGCCTTGCACCAATATTTGTTATTGGAATAATTAGTGCTCTAAACTTCATTGGCATATATCCTTTAGCATATTGAATAGCGTGCCCACATTCGTGTGCTGAAACACCAATTGCAGAAGCCGTCATTCTATCGTAAACGTTACTAGATAATCTTACTACGTTACTTCTAGGGTCAAAATGGTCGGTCAAATTCCCTTCTACCCTTTCTATTTTTACGTTTCTTAAACCGTTAGCGTCTAAAATGTACCTTGCCATTTCGTACCCTGATATATTCGACGCCTTATTTGAGTATTCGTTAAACGTAGCGTTAACCTTAAAACTACAATATAATGAAAAAATTACTGCAGGTAAAACTAAAACAATATACGTCCAATCTAAAAACATTTATTCTCCTATTAAACTGAAACTTTATAAGTAGTTATATTTTTAATAGTCTCTCCATCGATTTGAACGGGAGTTTTCCTATTAAATTCTACCTCTATATTATTCCCAGAAAAAATTTCTACATACTTAGTACTTTTAACGTGTTCACCTTTAAATATTTTAGGAAATATCAATAACGATTTAATTTTCCCACAACCGTGAAATACCATAATGGATACTTTTTTACATTTATTAAATCTACTTTGACCTGGAGTTGGTATCATACCTCCACCATAATATTTACCATACATAGTTGGCGCAAGCCATACCTTTTTAAACTCACAAGTTTTACCATCAACCGTAATTTTAGCGTCTGTTGGTTTGTATTTAAATAGTAATCCAATAATCGCTATTTTGGCATAATTAACCTTTTTGTTTTTTTGTTGAAGTTTATCTCCTTCTTCACAACAAAACCCATCTATCCCATATCCTACGCCGTTTAAAAACGCATAATTATTACCTTCAACCGTTGCGGTAGGTAAATTTGTAATTAAGTCGTTAATTTTTATTAACTCTTCGCCATTAGATACTTCCTTATAAAAATCGTTACCGGTACCACAAGGATAATAATATATATCGTTTTGAATTTTTACTCCTTTAATTTGGTTTACGAATTTATTAAGAGTTCCATCTCCACCACAAATAATTACGTCATTATCTTTCTCAAGTCCATTAAAAAATCTTTCGTAACTTGTAATCTTTAAAATGTCGAAAAATGATATTTCTCCGTCTAATATAACGCTTAAAATTTTAGCATTATCTAAACAATTACCGTTATTGGCTTTTGGATTATATAAAACCAAGTATTTTTTCATAAGTTTACTTCCTATTTGTAATGCAATTTAAAATTATCACTTAAAAATAAACTTAAACAAAACAATATAAGAACCTTGCTAATAATTAGCAAGGTAAAGTTACGGTAAATGTAGTTTTTAATTCATCGTCTTCTAAAACTACTTTCCCCTTATGTAGTTCTACTATTTTTTTTACAATCGACAATCCAATTCCATTACCCACTTTTGAGTAAGTTTCATCTGCCTGATAGAATTTATTAAATATTTTTTCTCTATCACCTTTAGGAATAGGTTTTCCCAAGTTTGATATAGACACGCAAAGGTCGCCACCAATTTTATAAATACTAATTTCAATTTCAGTATTTTCGTACGAAAATTTAATTGCGTTATCAATCAAATTCGTCCACACTTGCTTTAGCATATCTTCATTACATTTAACAGTGTACTCATCGAAATCCATTTTAAAGGTTAACCCCTTTTCAAGCCATATCCTTTCAAAAAGTAAAACGCTACGCCTTATTTGTTCTGACACGTTATATTCGTTAGTTTCAGTTAAAATTTCTTGATTATCATATTTAGACAAATTTAAAATATTAGTCGTTATAATAGAAAGCCTATTTATTTCATCATCAATAACGTTAAAATATTCTATTTGCTTTTCTTTAGGGATATTTTTATTTTTTAAAAGCCCTATCAATCCTTTAATAGAAACTATTGGCGTTTTAAACTCGTGAGAAAAGTTGTTAATAAAATCACTTCTTAAAATTTGAACGTTTTTAAGTTCTTTTGCAAGCGAATTGAAACTATTAGAAATTTTTGGAATTGCATCAATCTCTATACGAGTATCGTATTCGCCTTTTTCTAATTTTTCAAGTCCGTCAAGTAAGGTGTTGATAGGCTTTAAAAGTATTTTGCTTGCAAACACGAATAAAATCGTTCCCGTTATAACGCTAGTTGCACCTAAAATAATAAACGCCCAAAGTAACGAATCTTGAAACTTGTCTTTCTTAATTACGTTTAACGATATAAGAATATAGTCTAACAAAATCGCAACTATTAAAGCAACGATTATTACCAAAGCAACTGCAAATATAAATTTATTTCGTAATTTTCTAACCGATTTAATATATTCTATATCAATTTTTTTCTTCATAAGTTATAACTGCTTTGTAACCAAGCCCCCTAACGTTTTCAATTTTAAACTCTTTAAAGTTTTCAATTCGTTTTCTTAATCTACCAATATGTACGGTTAAAGTTTCCCAACCGGTATCACATTCTAAACCCCATATTTCGTCCATAAGTTGAATTTTAGTAAAAATTTTATTTGGATTTGATAGAAGTTTATATAAAAGTAAAAATTCCTTTTGTGGTAGTTCTTGCTTAGTACCATATCCTTCGATTGTAAAAGAATCATAATCAATTTTAACGTTGCCTATTAAAATTTGCTTTTCGCTAACACCGTGCGCTCTATGAAGCAATGATTTTATTCTTAAAATAAGTTCTTCAACGTCAATCGGCTTTGATATATAATCGTCTATTCCAAGTTTAAAGCCTTTTTTCCTATCTTCCGAAAGTTGCTTTGCCGAAATCATTAAAATAAGTATATCTTTATTAACGCTTCTTAGTTCCTCAGTTAGTTCATACCCGTCCATATTCGGCATCATTATATCTAGTATTACAAGGTCAATATACTCTTTATCGTAAATTTCAAGTGCTTCAACGCCATCTTTAGCGCAAAAAACCTTGTAATTTTCGAGTTCTAACGCTTCTTTTATAAAATATCTAATATTTTTATCATCATCAACAACTAAAACTCTAAACATTATTAATTCTCCTTAATAAAGAATTTATCGCATATAAGTAAACTTAAAATAAACTAAAATAATTATATAATAATTATACGGTTATGTCAATTTTAAAAAATTCTATTGTTAATTATTTAAAATTGTGATAGACTAATTATATGATAATAAAACCAACTTTTTTAAGTAACTCTACAATTCCACTTCAAGAATATCCACGCCCACAATTTAAAAGGGAAAGTTATTTGTCGTTAAACGGATTATGGGACTACGCTATTAATCAATCTGAAAGTAAGCCTAGTAATTATGACGGTACAATTTTAGTTCCATACTCGCCTGAAACGTCCCTTTCTACCGTTAATAAACAAGTGGCTGTTGGTGATTTTTTGCACTATAGGCGCACTTTCACGTTAACTAAGGCTTTTTTAAAGGATAGAGTTTTAATTAACGTAGGCGCATGCGACCAAACGTGTAAACTTTTTGTTAACGATAATTACGTAGGCGCTCACTATGGTGGCTATAACTCGTTTTCTTTTGATATAACCGACTTTATAAATTTAGGCGAAAATGAAATTTACATTTTGGCTACTGACGACTGCACGTCAGACGTTTACGGCCGTGGCAAACAACACGTTAAACCTAAAGGCATTTGGTATCATCAAACTAGTGGGTTATGGCAAAGCGTTTGGCTAGAAAGCGTTAATAGCAACTATATAGTAAATTTTAAAATACTTCCAAACTACGATAATAAAACTTTAAACGTTTTAGCAGTCAGTTCGCTTGGCGAAGATATTAAAATTGAATTGAAAAACGAGTTTAAAACTTTTAAATACACTTTAAAAAGCAACGAAAATTTAGATATTGACGTTTCTGCTTTTAAAGAGTGGACTCCCGATAATCCTGAACTATACCCTATTTATTTACGCTCGGGTAAAGATGAAGTTGAAAGTTATTTTGGATTAAGAAAATTTTCAAAAGAACTCATTAACGGCAAATATTACTTTACGTTAAACAACAAGCCCTTTTTTTATAACGGTATTTTAGACCAAGGCTACTACGACGGAAGTTATACCCCTAAAAGCAACGAAGATTTTTATAATGAAATTAAATCGGTTAAAGAATTGGGCTTTAATATGCTTAGAAAACACATTAAAGTTGAGCCAATGCTTTGGTACTATTACTGCGATATTTTAGGAGTAACCGTTTGGCAAGATATGATTAACGGTGGTAAGCAGTATTCACCACTAAGAATTGCACTTCTCCCCTTTATTAAAGTTAATTTAGACGATACTAATTATAAACTTATGGGAAGAGATAACGAACTTTCGCGAAAGCAGTATTATTTTGAAGCAGTTGAAATGATGAATAACCTACAAAACGTAGTAAGTCTAGCCGTATATACTCCGTTTAACGAAGGTTGGGGGCAATTTGACGCCGTTAAAACTACTGAATATTTAAAAAGTATTGATAGTTCTAGGCTTTACGACCACGCTAGTGGTTGGATTGATAAAGGCGCTGGCGACGTTTACAGCAGGCACATTTACTTTAGAAAATGCAATCCTAAAAACGATAATAAAAGAGTTCTTGCTCTTACAGAATTCGGTGGTTATTCCTTCCCTTTAAAAGACCATACTTTTACCGATAAAAAGTTTGGCTATAAAATGTTTAAAAACGGTGGCGAATTTACAAAAGCATATAAGAACTTATACTATAACGAAGTGTTTCCGTTAATTAAAAATCAAGGATTATCGGCTACCGTTTACACTCAACTTACCGACGTTGAAGAAGAAATTAACGGTCTATTTAGTTTTGATAGAGTTTTAAAAATAGATAAAGAAGTTTTAATAAAAATTAATAAAGATTTATACGAAGCGTTTGAAAAAACTACTAGCAAATAAATTAAAAGCACCTTGAAAGGTGCTTTTATTATATTCTATTATTTCTTTTGTTGATTTTATATATTTTATCAATATTCTTTTTTATTCTATAATTTTTATTTAACCTAAAAGTCCAATTACCTGATGCAACCGACGGAACGTTTAATCTAGCATCTTTATCTAATTGTAAATAATCTTGAATAGTAATAAGTGCTAAATTCGCTTTAGATGAAAGGGCTAAATCTATCATTTTATATACGTTTGACAACCTTTTCGACTTTGTGGAATTTTTAAACCTTTTAAGCGTAGTTTCATCAATTTTGTTTAGCCACTCTAAAGTAGTTTCGCTATCGTGAGTAGCAGTATATACAACGCAGTTATTTGTAGTATAATTTTTAGGATGATAAATAGAATTATCTTCATAAAAAGCAAATTGTAAAACTTTCATACCTGGGAACTTGGTATAATTTAAAAGTTCTTTAACGTCATTAGTAATAAAACCTAAATCTTCGGCAATTATTTTTATACCTTTGCATTTTTTATTTACAACGTCAAAAAACTCTTTCCCTAACCCCTTTTCCCACCAGCCGTTAACCGCTGTTTCATCGCTAGATGGAATTACAAAGTAGCCTGAAAAGGCTCTAAAGTGGTCTATTCTTAAAATATCGTAAAGTTTTTTAGTGTGTTTTATTCTATTTATCCACCATTTATAGCCGTTTTCTTTCATATATTTTACGTTATAAATGGGATTACCCCAAAGTTGACCGGTTTTAGAATAAGCATCTGGTGGAACACCTGCAACTAAGGTTGGTTTAAGCGTTTTATCTAACAAAAATTCTTTTGTATTACTCCAAACGTCAACACTATCATAAGCAACGTAAATTGGTAAATCACCAATAACAACTATTCCTTTTTTATGAGCGTAATCTAAAACGCTTTGCCACTCACTAAAAAATTCAAACTGTAAAAATTTATAAAAATCAATATCTACTTTTAAGTCGTTAACCTGCTTTTTAGCATTTTTATAAATTTTATCTTCTTTTTTCCACTCGTACCACGGCAAATTGTTATTTTTAACTTTTAAAGCCATAAATAAAGCATAGTCGTCAAGCCATTTTTTATTGCTCTTTTCAAACTTAAAGTAACTTTCGGTTTTCTTAAATTTTTTAAATGCTTTTTTTAATAGATTGTACCTACTAAAAAATAAATAACCATAATCTATTTTATCGGTATCGTGTTGAGCACTTATTAAATCGCGCCTTGAAATTAGTCCTTTTTTATTTAAAATTTCTAGGTCGATAAAATACGGATTTCCAGCAAAACTAGACGGTGATTGATATGGAGAATCTCCATACGAAGTTGGATTAAGTGGTAAAACTTGCCAACATTTTTGACCGGTTTTACTTAAAAAATCAATAAAATCATACGATGGCTTACCGAAAGAGCCAATGCCATATTTTGATGGCAATGAAGCAACCGGCATTATTATTCCACTTTTATTTTTAAATCCAAAATTTTTTAATTGCATAATTTTAAATCTCTAAATTTTTATAAAACGCACGCTAGATAGCGTGCGCATTTATATTACATTTGCTCAAGTTCTTTGATGTTTTGAGATATTTTACTTCTCATTTCAATATACTTATCGCATTTTTCTCTTTCGGCGTCAACGAGCGCTTTTGGTGCTTTATCTAAAAAGCCACGATTTGCAAGTTTGCCGTTCGCTCTTGCAATTTCGCTTTCAACTTTCTTAAGTTCTTCTTTAAGCCTTATAATTTCTTTATTAAAATCAACTAATTCGCCAAGTGGAACGTAAAGTTCTGCTTTATCAATAATTTGAGAAACCACTTTCATATCTAGTTCATCTTTTGAAGAAATAAAGTTGATTTTACCAACGTTTGCTATCTTTTCAATATAAACTGAACATTTTTCAATAAGACGCTTATTCTCAGTAACTACATAAAGGTCGACTTTTTTGCTAGGAGCACAGCCGGTTTCTACTCTGATTTGCCTTATCGACTTAATTATAGACATAACGTATTCAGCATTTTGCGCTTCTTTTTTATAATTAAGTTTAGAGTTATATCTCGGATATTCTGAAACCATAATACTACCTTTTGCGTTTGGTATATTTTGGTAAATTTCTTCAGTAATAAACGGAATATAAGGATGTAAAAGTTTTAAAATATTAGTTAAAACGTAAACGAGTACGCCTAAAACGTTATCTTTAACTTCGTTATTATCCCCGTATAATGCAGGTTTTGAAAGTTCGATATACCAATCGCAGAAATCGTTCCAAACAAACTCTTGAAGGTCAGAAAGCGCAATGCCAATTTCATATTTTTCCATATTAACCGTAACTTTTCTAACGGTTTGGTTAAGTTTAGAAATTATCCACTTATCGCTAACTGAAAGTTTGCATTCACTAATATCTTTAATTTTTCTACCTTCACAGTTCATTAATACGAAACGTGATGCGTTCCAAATCTTGTTAACGTAATTTCTTGAACCTTCGAGTTTATCTTTACTAAATCTAGTATCACTTCCAGGAGCAATGCCGTTTAAAAGAGTATATCTTAAAGTATCGGCACCAAACTCGTCAATAATTTCAAGTGGGTCGATACCGTTACCTAACGACTTACTCATTTTTCTACCTTGAGCGTCTCTGACTAAGCCGTGAATTAAAACGTCTTTAAACGGAATTCTACCGGTATGCTCTAATGCAGAGAAAATCATACGCGCAACCCAGAAGAAAATAATGTCGTAACCTGTAACTAAAAGGTCGGTTGGGTAGAAATATTTAATATCTTCAGTAAGTTCTGGATAGCCAAGAGTTGAGAAAGGCCAAAGCGCCGAACTAAACCAAGTATCAAGCACGTCTTCATCTTGCTTAATTTTTGTAGAATTACATTTTGGGCAAACTGTTATATCAGTTTTAGAAACGGTCATTTCCCCGCAATCTTCACAATAATATGCAGGAATTCTATGCCCCCACCAAAGTTGACGTGAAATACACCAATCTCTAATATTAATCATCCAGTTAAAGTACGTTTTTGTAAATCTTTCCGGAGTGAATTTAATACTTTTTTTCTTTACGACGTCAATAGCAGGCTTTGCTAAACTATCCATTTTAACAAACCATTGCTTAGAAATAATTGGCTCTACACTACTATTACAACGATAGCAATGACCAACGTTATGAGTGTAATTTTCAATCTCAACGAGTGCTCCACATTTTTCTAAATCTTTAACGATTGCTTCACGGCATTTAAAACGGTCCATACCTTGATATTCGCCTGCGAATTCGTTCATAGTACCGTCGTCGTTCATAGTTCTAATTATAGGAAGATTATGCCTAACTCCCACTTCAAAGTCGTTAGGGTCGTGAGCAGGAGTAATTTTAACTGCGCCCGTTCCGAAATCCATTTCAACGTATTCGTCGGCAATGATAGGAATTTCCCTATTAGCAAGTGGTAAAACGAGCATTTTACCAATCATACCGTCGTACCTACTATCTTTAGGATTTACTGCTACTGCAGTATCGCCAAGCATAGTTTCAGGGCGCGTAGTTGCTACGCAAACGTACTTATCTTCATCTTTTAATTTGTATCTTATATGCCATAAATGTGAATTTTCTTCAGAATATTCTACTTCAGCGTCTGAAAGTGCAGTTTTACAAGTAGGACACCAGTTGATAATCCTTTTACCTTGATATATAAGACCTTTATTATAAAGGTTAACGAAAACTTCTTTAACGGCGCGATTACACTTATCGTCCATAGTAAAGGCTAAACGCGACCAATCACATGAAGAGCCTAAACATTTAAGTTGCTCTATAATTCTACCACCGTATTTTTCCTTCCAAGCCCACGCCCTTTTTAAAAATTCTTCACGGCCGATTTCTTCTTTAGAAAGACCTTCTTTTCTAAGAGCGTCAACAATCTTAACTTCAGTGGCGATAGAAGCGTGGTCCGTTCCCGGAAGCCATAACGTTTCATAACCTTGCATACGCTTAAATCTAACGATACTATCTTGAATAGACTCGTCAAGAGCGTGCCCCATATGAAGTTGACCTGTAATATTTGGTGGTGGAATAACAATAGTAAAAGGCACCTTATCTTTATTAGGTGTTGCTTTAAAATATCCCTTATTCTCCCACTCTTTATAAATTCTTTCCTCAAACTCTTTTGGATTATAAGTTGTAGAAATGTTCATTATACGCCTCCGTTATTTTTATCATTTGAAAAATGCATTGTAACGCGCAAGTTTATTTATTATATAATATAAAATTATTATTGTCAAATAAAATATAAACTACATATAATGGTAATAGTTATTTTTAGGAGATTTTATGAAAAAAATAATTTTATTTATTCTTACTTTATCAGTCTTTTTACTCCCCTTTAGTGGTTGTAAAAAAACTGAAAGCGACGTTATAAGAGTCAACGAAGTTACCGACTCATTTTTCTACGCACCATTTTATATTGCGATTGAAAAAGGATTTTTCAAAGATGAAGGGTTAACTATTGAACTTACTAACGGTGGTGGCTCTGACGTTTCTATGACGGCACTACTTTCTAAAAACGCCGATATAATTTTGGCAGGTCCTGAAACAGCCGTATACATAGCAAGGCAAAAAAAGGCAGATGCACCTAAAATTTTTGCTCAACTAACTAAGCGCGACGGCTGTTTTTTAATCGGTCGAAATCCAGAACCAGACTTCAAGTGGGAAAACTTGAGTGGAAAGGAAGTAATTATCGGTAGAAAAGGCGGACTTCCAGCAATGACTTTTGAATACACCGTTAAAAATTTAGGTCTTAATAACCTTGTTAATTTAAGAACGGATATTCAGTTTAATCTTATGGGGCCTACGTTTGACGGTGGCACGGGCGACTACGTTACACTATTTGAGCCGACTGCAACTGAATTCGTATCTCAAGGTAAAGGCCATATAGTTGCAAGCGTTGGTGAAAAAAGTGGTGAAATTCCCTACACTTCATTTATTGCTCTAGAAAGTTTTTTAACTAGCAACCCTGAAAAAGTTGAAAAATTCGTTCGCGCGTTATACAAGGCGTTAAAATACGTGGAAACCGAACCTTCTAGCGTTGTTGCTGAATATTTAATTAAACACTTTAAAGGAAGCAAACTTGATTCAACTGCTAAATCGCTTGATAACTATAAAAGAGTTGATACGTGGATGTCTAATATGTCTTTACCAGAAGATATGTTTAATAAACTTTTAGCGGTAATTGAAAACGCGGGTGAAGACGTTGACGGCGTAAAGTATAGCGACGTAGTAGAAAATAAATACGCAACGAAAATATACAACCAACTAAAAACTGCGTAAATAGGAGAAAAAATGGACGGCATACTAAAACTTATAAACGTTTCACTTATTTATCAAAGTGAAATTGGCGAAACACAAGCGATAAAAAATTTAAACCTTACCGTAAACAAAGGCGAATTTATTGCAATAATAGGTCCGTCCGGGTGCGGTAAAACTACGATTTTATCAATGATTGCAGGGCTATTAAAGCCAACTACCGGCAAAATAATTCTAAAGGGCGAAGAAATAATAAAACCATCTAAAAACATTGGATATATGCTTCAAAGAGACGAACTTTTCCCCTGGCGAACGATAGAAAGCAACGCGTATTTACCACTAGAAATTAAAAAATTAAATAACGAAAGTTATAAAACTCAAGTTAAAGAACTTCTATTTAAATACGGTTTAAAAGACTTTTTAAAAGCATATCCATCTGAAATTTCAGGCGGTATGCGCCAAAGAGTAGCCCTTATTAGAACGCTTGCAAGTAATCCCGACGTTTTACTTCTTGACGAGCCGTTTTCTGCGCTTGACTATCAAACCAGAATAGCCGTTTGCGACGACGTTTATAAAATTATAACCGAAGAGAAAAAAACGGCAATACTAGTAACCCACGATATTAGCGAAGCGCTTTCTATGGCTGATAGAGTTATAGTTTTAACAAAGCGCCCTGCTGAAATTCTAAAAGAGCACGTATATAGCCAAGACAGAAAGGTTTTACCTCTAAAAAGACGTGAAGAAAAGGACTTTGGCAAAAAGTTTGAAGTACTATGGAGAGAACTAAATTATGAAACAGGAAAATCTTAGTGAAAACAGACTACTATATCTTAAAGATAAAAAACGCAAAAAAACAATAGTTTTATCCTTTCAAATAGGTATTTTAGTTGGATTTATAATAATTTGGGAATTGCTAGCAAGGTTTAACGTTATAGACTCGTTTTTAATGAGTATGCCGTCAAAAATACTCTATACTATAAAAGATTTATTTATATCTGGCGACCTATTTACTCATATTTTTACAACGCTATATGAAACGGTTTTAGGGTTTTTAATAGCAACTATATTGGGTACTTTTATTGCTATTTTACTATGGTGTAGCGATTATTTGAGAAAAATTTTAGAGCCTTATATCGTAGTACTTAACAGTTTACCTAAAATCGCACTTGGGCCTATTATTATCGTTTGGTTTGGCGCAGGTACGAAGTCAATAGTATTTATGGCGATAATTATAACTATAATAGTTACAATTATAACTATGGAAAACGGGTTTTTAAGCGTTGACAAAAACAAAATTAAACTACTAAAAACTTTTGGTGCAACTAAAACTCAAATTTTATTTAAACTTATACTTCCTGCGTCGATTAAAACTTTCGTTTCCTGCCTCAAAATCAACGTTGGAATGAGTTGGATTGGCTCTATTATGGGTGAATATTTAGTATCAAAACAAGGTATTGGATATTTAATAGTATACGGTGGGCAAGTATTTAAACTTGATTTAGTTATGGCAAGTACGGTTATACTTTGTTTACTTGCAGGATTAATGTACCTACTAGTAGTTATGCTAGAAAAACTTATAAACAAAAGGCATTAAAAAAGAGTGCAATCGCACTCTTTTTTATTTATTTTCTTCTTCAAGTGAAAGGGCTATTTCTTCAAGTAAATTTTCAAATTCTTGATTGCTTATATACGCGCTTTCGTTTATATATTCTTTATATTTTTTAACGGTTTTTTGATTAGCGTTAAAGAACTCTAAAAACGCTCTCCTACTCTTTATTTTTTTAATTTCAGACAGTTCGTAAATAACTGCGGAAAGAGAAGAAACGTCATCGATAACTTCTAAATATTTGCTATTTTTTA
>JAZUMP010000053.1:0-51313 GCA_045603725.1 Christensenellaceae bacterium | reverse complement strand
ATACTCTCCTTTTATAGCAATATACTTATCATTTATAGAAGAAAGTATCTTCTTTTTTGTTCCTATTTTTACGTTGTCAATTTGGTTTAATGTAGTGTCACAAATTAAATAATAAGATGAATATTTTTCTATAATCTCTTTATATTTAATTACATTATTGTAATCTAATTTTTCTCGTATATCATAAATAATAGAGTGCGCATCCGAATTTGTTTCAAACGCCATGTTTTCTATTAACTTCTCTAGAAATGATGCCAAGATACTATTTTTAATTTTATGTATGGGTAAATTAACGGTTACATTATCAATATTTTCCGCCACAACACCGTAATTATTAATAATTTCTTTATCTTTATTGTTTTCCATTCAAATTTACTCCTCCTGTAATTCTTTCGGCAACAACTCCTGAATTTTTTCCTACATTTGTTGTTTTGTTTAGATTATAATTTTTTATTTCTTTTACATCATTCTTAACAATTAAAGAAACAATAAAAGAGGCCACTGCCATAACAGTTGAAATAATTGTTAAAATAAGCATTGCAATATCCATAATTTTCTCCTTTGTTTATCCTTTATTTTTAATTCTCCAAACTATTTTCTTCTAACAAGAAATCAAATAAGTTTAATATCAAAACGCCGTCATCATTGTAATGCGTTTTTATAGCATCTTTAACGATTATAATCTTCTTAAACGAGTCGTTTATACGGGTAAGCGAGTTTTGTTCTTGTAGCATTTTTTCTCTATCGGGAATAGAAAACGCCGACTGAATATAATAGCGTTTGTCCGCCTTGTTACACACAAAGTCAACTTCTGCTTGAACTCTAACCGACTTGCCGTCAACCGCTTTGCTATATTCCACAACACCCACGTCAAGATTAAAGCCCATAATTTTAAGTTCGTTATAAATAACGTTTTCCATAATATGCGTTTCCTC
This sequence comes from Christensenellaceae bacterium, assembly GCA_045603725.1. Classification (GTDB taxonomy): domain Bacteria; phylum Bacillota; class Clostridia; order Christensenellales; family Borkfalkiaceae; genus HGM11412. Next base: position 50,378 of record JAZUMP010000053.1, on the reverse strand, counting down.
ATATTGACGAAAGTTAAGCCTTGCGTTTCGTAAACCCATATCAGTAAAGTAATACTTTGACGGAGTATTGATATACTTTTTACCTTTAATGTCGTAGCGTTTAGATTGCGCAATCAAATACGAATCAACTAAATATTCCAAGTAGTTATTAATAGTATCAGGGTGAAGCGAAACTTGTTTTACACTCTTAAAGGTATCGGACAACTTTTTGGGATTAGTGAGCGAACCAATTGAAGAAGAAAGAATATCCAAAAGTTCGGCAAGTTCCGCATCATTACGAATCTTATGACGTTCTTTAATATCCGTTAAATAGGTTTCTTCAAAAATATTTTTTAGATATGAAACCTTATCTTCATCCGTTTTATATTCCAAAATCTTAGGCAGTCCACCGTAAAGACAATACTGTTTCCAAGCATCTTCCTTTGAGCCGTCATAAACGGAATAAAACTCCTTAAAAGAGAGTGGAGAAACGTGAATTTCATCTCCACGCCCACGAAACTCTGTAATAATATCCTTTGACAAGAATTTCGCATTGCTTCCCGTTACGTAAGTATCTGCATTTTTGATATGCAAAAAACTGTTCAAAACGTCTTCAAACTCGTCCACAAACTGCACTTCGTCAAGAAGAATATAATACGGCTTGTCATCAATGATTTGTGCGTGAACGTAATCGCATAATTCATCGGGGTTGCGATATTTCTTATTCTTTCTATCGTCCAAAGCAAGTTTAATAATATGTTTATCGTCAACGCCTTGTTCTTTCAAATACTTGTAGAATAATTCAAATAAAAGATAGGACTTTCCACAGCGACGAATACCGGTTATCACTTTTACTAAACCGTTGTGTTGTCTATCTATTAATTTCCTTAAATAAGCATCTCTTTTAATTTCCATAATACACCTTATTAGATTATTTTGCTTGTAGATGCAAAAATTTTCAATATCATTATATCCTACAACCTTAAAAAAGTCAATACCTTATGACGTCTAAATTAGAAATATTTTGTCGAAACTGCAAAAATTTTCAATAGAACTTCTTGTTTTACCATATTATATCATAGAAAACATGACAAGTTCCGTCATATTTATAAAATTTTTTTCTAAAAATAAAACAACCTACGTGAAAAAACGGTTTGGATTCGTTCCAAACCGTTTTTAGTTTTCTTATGATTAAAGGCTTTTCAAAAAGTCGATTAAAAGTTTCTTTTGTTTAGGAGAAAGATTAGATAAAGCAATGGATAATTCTTCGGCTTCATCGTTAAAATTGAAAAAATCCTTAACGGAAATTTCCAACGCATCACAAACAAGTTGTAAATGCCCAACCGTAATATCCGCTTGCCCAAGTTCGACACGCCGTAAGTGTGTTTGGGATACGCCTGCCTTATCTGCGAGCGCATTTTGCGTGTATCCACTTTTCTCTCTTAATGTTTTAATTCTATCACCAATATTCATTATTGCACCCTTTGTTAGTCTTATAAGAATATTTTAATATATTTATTTCTAAATTATTAGTCTTTTAAGGTTGCTTTATTAGTCTTAAAACGCTATAATATTATATGTATAAGACTAAAATAGGGAAAATATACTTTCAAATGGAAAAATCACAAACAAAATCAAAAGAGCGCGTTAGAGAACACGGTGAAGTGTTTACTGCTGAACGTGAAGTTAAGGCTATGTGCGACCTTGTAAAAGATGAAACCGAGCGCATAGACAGTAGGTTTTTAGAGCCTGCGTGTGGAGATGGCAACTTTTTGGCGGAAATTCTTACCCGTAAACTTGAAGTAGTTAAACGCAAATATAAAAAATCTACGCTTGATTACGAAAAAAACGCCGTACTTGCTATAAGCAGCGTTTACGGCGTAGATATTATGCAAGACAACGTGCTTGCTTGCCGTGATAGGCTTTTTAAAATTTGGGATAAAGAATATAAAACCGTTTGTAAAAAAGATTGTAACGACCAAACGCGCGAAGCCGTTAAGTTTATTCTATCTAAAAATATCGTTTGTGGTAACGCGTTAACGCTCAAATGCGTAGATGAAAACGGCAACGAAACTGACGAGCCGATTGTCTTTTCAGAGTGGGCATTTATAACAGGATTTCAAATGCAACGTCAAGATTACACCTTTGCCCACCTGCTTGAAATGAATAACGAAGAAAAGCAAACCCAAAAACAACAATCAATGTTTGACGAAAAAGAAGATGAAGGCAAGTTTTTACGCCGATACGTAACGCATTATAGGAGAGTGCAAGAAAATGAGTGATAATTTGTTTAATAAAGTTTATAATCCCGACGTTTTATCGTGCCTTGCAAATCTATCTAACGACGAAGTGTTTACACCGCCCGAAATTGTAAACCAAATGCTTGATATGTTGCCGCAAGATTTGTTTAGAAATCCCGACACTACATTTTTAGACCCTGCGTGTAAAACAGGCGTATTTTTAAGAGAGATTGCTAAACGCCTTATTAAAGGTTTAGAGCCACAGTTCCCCGACTTACAAGAACGTATCGACCATATTTTCCACAAACAACTTTTTGGGGTTGCGATAACCGAACTCACAAGTTTATTATCTCGCCGTGGAATTTATTGTAGTAAATACCCGAATAGCGATTTTTCAGTCACCAAGTTTGATACCGCGCAAGGTAATATTCGTTTTAAGCGAATAGACCACACTTGGGTAAACGGACGCTGTAAATATTGTGGAACAAATAAAACTTATGACCGTGGCGAAGAATTAGAAACTTACGCTTACGAATTTATACACACCGATAATTTGGAGAAGTTATTTAATATGAAATTTGACGTTATTATAAGCAATCCACCTTACCAAATGAGTTTTGGTATCGAAGGCGCAAATAGTTCAAATGCAAAGTCAATTTATAATCTCTTTATAAATAAAGCCGTGATGTTGAATCCTAAGTATTTGGTAATGATTACTCCAAGTAGATGGATGACTAAAACTTCACAAGGCATTCCTGAAGAATGGGTTGATTCGTTATTGCAGTCTAATCATTTTAAGGAAATACATGATTTTGAGGATTCTGCCGATTGTTTCCCCGGTGTTAGCATAATGGGTGGTGTTAATTATTTCCTTTATGAAAGTAGTTATAGTGGAAAATGCAAATATTCTTTCCATTATTCAGGTGGGAAAGATATAATAACACGAATTGATTACTTGGATTCAAATAAAGCAGGAATTGTAATTAGAGACCCAAAATCCTATTCGATATTGGAAAAAATAAAAAATATAGATGGTGAATATTACATAAATACTGATAATAATTTTTCAGGATTAGTCAGTCCAAAGCACTTTTTTGACAATAGCGAATTATTGACTTCTAATTGGCGCGGATATAAAAAAGAAAAAGATAATTTGTATAGTATCAAATACTATGTAAGCAAATCTTTCAATGATATACCGTTCGGTTGGATAAAATTATCCGATTTGCCTAAAAATCAAAGGACAAAAGATTTGCATAAGGTTTATATTCCTGCCGCTAACGGCTCAAGCGATATCGTTTTGGGCGTTCCTTTCTATGGAGAGCCAAATAGCGTATGTTCACAAACCTATCTTGTTATTGGTTACGACCCTGATAAACATAGTCTTACAAAGCAAGAGTGTGAAAATATTATAACCTATATCAAAACAAGATTTTTCCGTTATTTAGTAAGCATAAAGAAGAAAACCCAAAACGGTCCGCGGGGCGTTTATCAATTTGTTCCCTTACAAGATTTTTCTAAACCTTGGACGGATGAAGAATTGTACGCAAAATACGGCTTAACACAAGAAGAAATTGACTTTATCGAATCTATGATTCGCCCTATGGAGTAAACTAAAATGGCACAAGAATTTTTTATCCAAAGACCTGCGGGTACTCCTACCATTTACGCCTACGAGCTTGTTGGGGTAAATTCGCATAAAGGTTATATAAAGGTTGGCTATACCGACCGTGACGTTGAAACACGCGTTAAAGAGCAATTACATACAAGCGGTATTGAATATAAAATACTGCTTAAAGAATCTGCTATGCGTTCTGACGGCACGTGTTTTACCGACCACGAAATACATACTGCGTTAAAGCGCAAAGGTTTTTTACAATTAAATCAAGGGCTTGATAAAAACGAGTGGTTTAATTGCACAACTCGCGATGTTATTAACGCTATCAATTACGTGCGCGACGGAATAAGCACGGAAGAAAACCGTACGCTTACTTTTAAGATGCGTCCCGAACAAACGCGCGCCGTGCAAAAAACGATAGAGTTTTTTGATAAAGCAAAAGCGGACGAACCTGAAAAAGCACCTAAATTTTTATGGAACGCAAAAATGCGTTTTGGTAAAACGTTTGCATCTTATCAACTTGCTAAAAAGTTGGATTTTAAGCGCGTTTTAGTTCTTACATTTAAGCCTGCCGTAGAATCGGCTTGGCGTGAAGACCTTGTATCTCACGTAGATTTTGAAGGTTGGCAGTTCGTTTCTAACAAAGACGCGCACGATAACAAAATTAATATTGACACGCAATTTGCAAGCGCAGATAAAACTCGACCTATCGTTGTTTTTGGTTCGTTCCAAGATTTGCTTGGTACTAACGAAAACGGTGGCATTAAGGCGAAAAATGAGTTTATTCATACAACGCAATGGGATTTGGTTATATTTGACGAATATCATTTCGGTGCGTGGCGTGAAAATGCTAAAAAGTTGTTCGAAAACCCTGACGAAGAAGAAAACGCAGACTTTGACATGGAGCATTATAAGCAAACGGAAGCGGATAATGCTTATAACGAAACGTTTTTGCCTATTACCACTTCTTATTATTTGTTCTTATCGGGTACGCCGTTTAGGGCTATCAACAGCGGTGAGTTTATCGAAGACCAGATATTTAATTGGACGTATAGTGACGAGCAAAACGCAAAAGAATCGTGGCTCGGCGCAAACAATCCGTATTTATCGCTTCCGCGTATGGTTATGCTTACATATCGCATACCTGAATCTATACGACAAATTGCCTTACAAGGCGAATATGACGAATTTGACCTTAACGTATTTTTCTCTGCCAAAGGCAAAGGCGATGATTCTAAATTTACTTATGAAAATGAAGTTCAAAAGTGGCTTGATTTAATACGCGGCTCGTACTTGCCGTCGAGCGTTGACGACTTAAAACTTGGGCAAGATAAACGTCCGCCTATGCCGTTTTCGGATACGCGCCTGCTTAACGTTTTATCGCATACGTTATGGTTTTTACCTAACGTTGCAAGTTGCTTTGCAATGGCAAACCTACTTAAACAAAAGCAAAACGCATTTTATCACGATTATAAAATAAATATTTGTGCAGGCACAGGCGCAGGTATTGGTTTAGACGCGCTTTATCCCGTGCAAAGTTCTATGGGGAATCCGCTTGAAACTAAAACGATAACCCTTTCTTGCGGTAAACTTACTACGGGTGTAACCGTTCGTCCGTGGACGGGTGTGTTTATGCTTCGTAATCTTAAATCGCCTGAAACATATTTCCAAACGGCGTTCCGTGTGCAATCGCCTTGGGAAATTACTGACAACCTTGGCAATAAACAAATTATGAAGCAAGAGTGTTACGTTTTCGACTTTTCGCTTGACCGCGCACTCCGTCAAATTTCTGACTATTCTTGCCGTCTTAACGTGGAAGAATCTAACCCTGAAAAGAAAGTTGCCGACTTTATCCATTTCTTGCCTGTTTTAGCGTACGACGGTAGTACTATGAAGCAAATCAACGCGCAAGACATTTTGGATATCGCTATGGCAGGTACGAGTGCAACGCTCCTTGCTAAGCGTTGGGAATCAGCTTTACTTGTTAACGTAGATAACGATACTTTGGGTAGATTACTTGCAAATAAAGACGCGCTTGACGCGCTTATGCGTATTGAAGGATTTCGTTCATTAAATCAAGATATTACGGCGATTATCAATAAGTCCGAAGCCGTTAAAAAGGCTAAAAAAGAAAAGGAAACCAAACTTACCGACAAGGAAAAGAAAGAACTTACGCAAGAAGAAAAAGAATACAAGTCTATGCGTAAGCAAATTCAAGAAAAACTTATCAAGTTTGCTACGCGCGTTCCTATCTTTATGTATCTTACCGATTACCGCGAACGCTCGCTTAAAGACGTTATTACGCAGTTAGAGCCGGGGCTTTTCAAGAAAGTTACGGGGTTAGACGTTAACGACTTTAATTTGCTTTGTTCTATCGGTGTGTTCAACGCAAGCCTTATGAACGACGCAATATTCAAGTTTAAGCGTTATGAAGATTCGTCGCTTTCATACACAGGTATTGAAAAATCCGTTAAAGACGAAGTTGGTGGTTGGGATACTGTTATCCGCCGTGAAGAATACGAAAAGTTATTCTTTAACCAACAAGCAACAATGCAAGCGACTATATCGGAAGCAATCGTCGAAGAAATTGCCGTTACGGAAGATAAGCCGAAACTTACTCCAAAAGTTAATCATTATGTGGTTACCACTACTCAAAAACAAGAAGTTAAGGAAGAAAAACCTTCATTTGACTATTCAAAAGTTGTCGTTGGTGTGGTTGTTACCCACGCAAAGTTTGGCGATGGTACAATTATCAATATAGATAAAGCGCAAAAATATATTAAAATCAAGTTCGCAGTTGGCGAAAAAATGTTTATCTTCGACGCCTTTGAGAAAGGTTTCTTAAAAATTACATAAAACGACAAAAATTTTTCAAAAAAGTAGGCAGATGTCCAAAAATGTGGACATTTGCCTATTGACTTTTATAGGTGCTTATGATAAAATAGAATTACGAACACAAACATATGTTTAGATTGTGTTTTGTGTGGGTATATATAATTAAGGGGTATTTGCCCCTTTGTTAAGCCTGCAAGCATCGGCAGGCTTTGTTTAGCGTATATTTACGCTTGTGAGGATAGCTTCTCACGTTCGCCCAAAGTCGTTTTACATAAAGGGAAAAACGGCTTGTTTAGGGTTTTATTGTCGTACAAATTTTTACGACAATATGCCGTCCTTTCGCTTTTAGGTAGCGGAAGGCTTGGAAAGGTTGACCAACTTTTCAAGTAGGCGCGCCAACGTTCACAAAACGTGGTTTGGCGATAGGTCTATTTTGTGGTACAAATTTTTAGGTACTACGCTCTTACAACTTCATATTCGGATATTTAATCCGTGCGGAGTAAAAACGCTTGTAAGCGTGTTTTGATGCGTACGGATTTTTTTATCCAATTAAGTCGGTGGTAGTTTTTATCAGCGACTTTTTTGCGTTCATTTTTATATAAAGGAGATGATTAAAATGATTTACTTTGGGCTTTGCCGATAGCCGTTAAATAATCGGATTTTTACTGTTCAGTGGACAAACAAGCTCCGCAGGACGAACGAAACTTATGCAATAAGTGTAGTGAGCTACACTTTTGCAAGATCTCAAAATTTATATTCAAGGAGGACAAATTTATTTACATCATTTGCAATTTAGACAAACTCAAAAAATCGGACGTTTCACCCGTCGAAGAAGAGAACGAACGTGACGAAACATATCAAGGCTCTAACGGTTGTATTGACAGTTCGAGAACGCACCAAAATTATCATACGGTACATCCACAAGGGAAATATCTTGACGTTATCGAAGATAGAATTTCGGACTTAAATCTAAAACGTAAAGTTCGCTCGGATGCCGTGTATATGTGTTCTTTCGTATTGACGGCAAGCCCTGAATTTTTCAAGGTGGCAACGCCCGATAAGCAACAGCGATTCTTCCGTGACTTTACTAATTTCTTTAAGGACAAGTATGGCGAAGAAAACGTTTTGTCAGCTATCGTACATTTAGACGAAACGAATCCACACATGCACTTAAACCTTATCCCTATCGTTGACGGAAAGTTGTGCGCAAAAGAATTGTTTGACGGACAACTTGTAAAACTTCAAACGGAGATATGGAAAGAAGTCGGTCAAAAGTACGGATTAGAACGTGGCAAGTCGGGAAACGGCGTTGAACATTTATCTACCGCCGAATACAAGGCGAAAAAGATTTTAGAAGAAGCCGAAAGCAAAAAGGTGGAAACGGAAGATTATGCTGAAGCGCTAACGCAAGCCGAACAAGGTCAGTTTTCTTGGTCGAAAGGCGGGCTCAAAAAACAAATTGTTGCGCTTACGGCAGAAAACGCCGACCTTAAAAAACGGTTAGATACGTCAATGGGCGAAGTTTTAGAACTTGACAAGGAAAACAAAGAGTTGAAAGAACACAAGGTAAAAACTTCGATTGCTCTTACTGTGTTAGACCGTTTAAAGCAAGAACACCCTGAAATTTATCGGGAAGTAATTTCGCAAAAGAAAAAGCCCACCACATTGGATAAGAAAAATTGGTGGACTAAGTAATTCCGTTGTAGTCGTGAACGGATAGAAAGTTTAAGGTTTTATTTAAGATTTGGTGCGACTTAGAATGATAATACGCGAACGATAGATACAAAGTCGCAGATGACAAGAGAGAATAAAACGAACACACGAGAGGACGTGTAAAGGAGGAATCCATTTAGGAAACAATTTTTATAGGAGAATGATGACTTACATATTTTAATGGCAAGAAAGACACGACTTCAAAGCGAGTTCAACCTTTCCGAACATCAAGTAACGTCGCTTGCAAGAGTGTTATTGCCGGCAATACGAGAATATTTATTGTCCGAGCAAGGTCAAAAGGACTACTTGAAATGGACGGAAAACAAACAAAAACAACTGAATAAAACGAAAAAATCTCAATGATAACATAGAGGTTACCGCCGATTAAAAAATAGAAAAATGAAAAGTAAACATAGAAAATAGAAAGAATGGCGGACGGGTTTGTCGTTAGCATCCCGATTATAAACGGCAACGGCAGGTACGAGATTAACTCTCGACCTGCCTTTTTTCATAACAACGTTCATTTAGATTGTTTTTATCATCTATATATGTTTCTGATATTTGCTCAATTCCTGCTTGAATGGCAATCGATGCGATAAGCTCCTTTTCTTCTTGCGGCATTTTCAATCCAAATATAATCTTTTGAGGGATCCACTTAATATATGCTTCTTTTGCGTAAAACGGAGCGATAATTCTCCATTCTTCATCATATTTGTGACATTCTTTTTTTATCAGTCCTATTTTTTCTCTTTCCCAAGGCATTGGCGGAAGGCTACTTATAATTTTCTCAATTACAGCATCATTAAGTATAGGCTTTCCTTGTTGAAGCAAAGCCACGCATGCTATAGCATAATACTTAGCAAAAAATGTGGCGTCATATTTTTCATCTGAGTAATAAATGGGATATATAGGAGTTCCTTTTGTCGAAGGGCAATTTTTACAATCATCATTTTTACCGCATAAAAATTTTGATGAATCTTGCATATCATAAACTAAAACAAATCCTCTATGATTGTTAGCGTATTTTAGCCATAAACTTTCATTCAAGAAATTTTCAGAAAAACAAATAGATAGTGAACTTTCTTGCAATAAGTTTCTTTCAGTTCCTTTCATATATTTGATAATCTCATTTGCAACTTTTTCAGCATCCAAAGAAGTCATTTGCTTTTCTAAAATATTTTTATCTAATACCACCCCGAAATAGGACGCCATATTGATTATATAATCATAAGGTTTTTGAGCGAAAAAATTTAAAATTTCATTTATTATCTCTTCGTAATTTATATATAAAAATGTATCAAAGGGGTCATCGTAATAATTGGCAGATGAAAAATATAACTTATTGGTTCTTAATGCTTCAAGCGCTCTTGTAGAAACATTCCTAAATCTACAAATTTTTTTAGGTATATAAGGTTCCACTAAATCTTGTAAAATTTTTATTTCGCCTTCTATATTTTCGCCTTTAAGAGAAGAAAGAGTTTCCCAAAAAATTTTCCTCTTTTCGTTAGTCATTATATCCTCCCGCTTGTTTCTTTCTTTATATAATAACACAAAACAAGCAATTCTTAAACTAAAAATTGAAGGTATTTTCAAACTCATCCATAAAACAAAATAGGCCGAACGTCTTTCTTACAGTAAAGAGGTTCAACCTATTAAGACTTGGTGCGGATGACAGGACTTGAACCTGCACGAAGTAGCCTTCATAAGATCCTTAGTCTTATGCGTCTGCCAATTCCGCCACATCCGCATCTATTAAGTTTAAGCATATGTATTTTATCACAAACTAATTAAATAATCAAACGATTTTATAGTGTTTTTTTATTTTTTTACAAATTTTTTATTTGTATTAATTTTTTAATACTTTTTATAGTAATTGGCGCTTTCTTTGCCTTTTAGAAAGTTTATCAACCGAGTCTTCTTTTGCTACTGATTCTATATTCTTTTTTAAATCACATTCGTTAACTACTGTATTTTTCTTTATAGTAAACTTAAGTTTATACGCTTTAAACCCCGTTTCTGCTACTGCGTATAAAGCGTCAACTACGTGGTCAATAGTCGTATATTCAATCTCGGTTTTTTTCTTACTGCCTTCGTAATATATATCAAAGGTACCATAAAAGTTATCTTCAGGCATTGTGGTACGTAAATAATCTAACGTTTTTAAATCATCTTTATCAATTTTAGAAGATGGAAGTTCTACTATAACTAATATCCTTTTGATATTTTTATAATTAAAAGTTTTCCCATTAGCAGTTATAGAATTATTTTCAATAACAACGATTGGTTTATTATGTACGGGGTAATTTTTAAACCCACTAGGTATTGACAAAATCGGAACTATTAAAAGTAAAAGAAAAATAATAGTAAAAAAATAGTCTCCATTAACTGCAAATACCGACGCCATAAAAAGTAAAAGCATAGTTAAAATAATGCTTAATACTATTGCATTTTTCCTTTTCTTTTTATTATATTCTATATTAACAAAGTATTCCTTTCTCATAACTCACCATAAATTTTTATTTATTTTACATTAGTTTTTATATTTTGTCAACCTTAATTTTAAGCGTTATTATTATAAGATTAACCATTATTTTTAGGAATTTTAATTATACCTTTAACGCTTCCGTAACTATCTTTTCTTATTTTTACGTTTGATACTCTTTCCCCGTTAACGTATTTTATTAAATACCCCTCACTTTTAATGCTCCCTTTAGGATATCTTACGGTAACGGACGTGCCTAATGGCAAAGTTTCATCTTCTTCATATATATATTCTAAATATTCGGTTTGCTCAGTCGTTACCGAAACCCTTTCGTAAGTTTCATTTTGTTTTAAACCGTAAAAGGATATTTTAATTTTATTATCGTCTGCAATACTTAAAATATATAAACGCCCACCCGTATTATTAACAATTTTTAAATCGCTAGTAAAAGAGTTAACCATCGCGTCGAAAGACGGCTCTACGTAACCAACGTTTAAACTGTGTGGATGATGCTCAATAATTTTTAGCCCGCATAGTAAACTTGCGTTATAAAGCGTGGTTGAAACTTGGCATACTCCACCACCAACTCCTTCTATAAAATCTCCGTTATATATGATTTTAGCAGGTAAAAATCCATTTTCTTCACTTCTAACTCCCACTTTTTTGTTAAACGAAAATTCTTCGCCATTTTCTAAAACTGTTCCGTTAATTTTAGACGATGCAAGTTTAATATTGTGTTTTCTTTCATTAGTAGAGCCGTTATAATAGGTAGTAAAACTTGCCCTAAAATTACTTTCCTTTTTTAATAGTTCTTCTGTAACTTTTGGCAATATCGGTATAAATTCAGCGTTTACTGTAAACGCACCGTTATTTAATGCACTATCAATATCGTTTAAAAGTTTTTCTTTTATAATTTCAGAGCCAAACTGTTCTTTTATAATTATAAAAGGATTATTATTTTCGGGATTGAACTTGATTTCTGCATTCTTTTCCCTAATTACCGTATCAAGATAAATTCCATCTACAATACTAGTCGCGTTTTTTAAATAATATCTACCGTTATATTTACCTATTTCTAATTCGCTAAAAGTATAGGTTTTATCCTTTGCTTTTATAGTTAAAGAGTAAGAATTTGCCTTATACGAATTAATAGGAAGAATTAAGGCGATTACGAAAACCGTAATCGCCATAAATATTAAAATGTTTTTTATAAATTTTATCGATTTCGGCACAACATAAGTATGCCGATTTTATAATTAAATATACTCGTCCGACAAAACGGTAATTTCCTTTTTATTAACGCTCAAAATACCTTTAATCGTTAGTTTTTTAAGTTCGCGCATCATTGCCGACCTATCAACGCATAAATACTCGGCAAAACTCGTATAAGACATTGGCAATATAAAGGTTTTGGACTCTAATGAATGCACCATTAAACTACAATAACTTAAAATTTTATCTTTAATAGTTTTGTTAGATAAAATTTCAATACGCTGAGATAAAAGTTTAGACTTATCTAAAAAAGTTTTCATTAAGTTTAAAACGAAAATAGAGTGATATTCACACGCCTTAGAACAACGTTTAAAAACAGACTGAAAATCGAAAAATAATACGGTAGTTGTCTCACAAGCAAAAACGCTTATAGCGTTAGCATCAGTAGCCGTGTACTGAAAAGTATCACTAAATATATCATTTTTATGAAGAGTTTCTAAAATCGTGTAGTTGCCATCACGGTCAAGTTTTTTTACGTACGCTTTACCCGATAAAATTACACCTAAAATTTGGTTGGAATTATTGTAAGAGCAAATTTCATCGTCTTGATTAAACTTAACTTCACGCGTTTTAAGACACTCTTCCAAACGTTTTAAGTTGTTTTCCGTTATTCCTTCAAATAACGCACACGTTAATTTTTTCATAACAGCCCCTATTTTGTGGTTTTAGCAACACTTTTTATATATATTAACATAAATAAATATATTTGTAAATAGCAAATACATAAATTTATTTTAATAAGATTTTTATATTATTTTACCATTTTTTATTTGACAAATACGGTCATATATTATATACTAAATAAGCATTTAGCGTTTTTAATTAAAAATGTATAAGCGTACAATAACTAATGCGCCGTTAGCTCAGCTGTAAACTGCTAGCAAGTCAAGGAAGCACGTCAACCGTATTTCCTCACTTTGTTCGGGCACAGAGCGTTTGCAACGCCCTACCCAGCAATAAGATAGCGCTTATAAAAACTTAAATTTAACAAAACTAAATACTTATTTGCGCCGTTAGCTCAGCTGGATAGAGCGTTGGTCTACGGAACCAAAGGTCAGGAGTTCGAATCTCTTACGGCGCGCCAACAAATAAGGCTACCTTTGAGGTAGTCTTTTTTGTTGCATTGTAGAATGTTAACCTATCAAGTTCCGTAGACCAACGCGTGGCGTTAAATAGGGTTCCCGAAAAGATTTTGCAAAGCAAAAGATTTTTGGGAAAAAGGAAAAGCCGACGGTATAATCATACTTTTTGCAAGTAGCAAAAAGTTGATAAAAAGTCGTGCTTTGACGAGGAACCAAAGGTCAGGAGTTCGAATCTCTTACGGCGCGCCAAGAAAGAGCAAGAAAATTACTTGTTCTTTTTTATTTTAGCGAAGTAAGAGATTTGAACTCGTTCGCACGTCATTTGACGGACTTTCTTTGATGGGCTAAGGGTTTGACAGGGGCCCCATTATTGGGGTTTGTCAACGTCTCTTACGGCGCGCCAACTAGATAGGTTTGACACCTATCTTTTTTTATATTATTTTTGCATTCCGTAGACCATAAACTAAAGTTCACCTAAAAAATTTTGTTTTTTAAATATAGTAAAACTTATTTAAAATTATTTATAAATAAACAAAATAATCTATTGCAAAATAATAAAAACTGTGCTATAATCGTATAAATTTAATTTAGGAGTTGAATTTCAATGAAAAAATATGAACTATTTGGCGACGGTATTAACGACGATACTTTAGCCATACAAGAAATGCTTGATAGTGGCGTTTCGGAAGTCTTTCTTCCAGCACCTAAAAAACATTACTCGATTAGTAAAACTTTAAAAATACATAGTAATCAAACGCTTCGCCTTGCGGAAACTACACTTATTAAACTTTTACCAAACAGTAGTTGCCGTATGCTTACAAATGCTGAAAAAGGCGCTCACGATATAACTATTATTGGTGGTATTTGGGATTATGACAACGTAAATCAAGCCCCAAACCCTATTAGAGCCAACACTGAATATTTTCATACTTTAACACACTGCAATGGCGACCCAAATCACGTTGTAACTCACGATTTACTTGGTGAAATGGGTGTTATTATAACTTTTTCTCACGTTACTAGATTGCGCGCACTTAATTTAACGCTTAAAAACCCTGTAACGTATTCTTTCCAAATAGCGTACGTTACACACTTTACTATTGAAAATATTAATTTCGACCAAAACTTTGGCAATCCTACTGCTGAAAATATGGACGGTATTCACGTTGACGGTGGTTGTCATTACGGCTCAATTAAAAACGTTCAAGGTACTTGTTATGACGATATAGTTGCCCTTAATGCAGACGATGGTTACGACGGCCCTATAACGAATATTTCTATTGACGGTGTTTACGGTACTAACTCGCTTCGTGGCGTTAGGCTTTTATCTATTAAATCACTCGTTGAAAATATAAGTATTTCTAACGTATTTGGAACTTTCTATCAAAACTGTGTAGGTCTTACATATTTTTACCCTAAAAACGGCAATCGTGGTAAAATGAGCCATATTTCTATTAGAAATATCTATGGTAAAAACGCACATAGAAGACCTGAATATCAAAAAGGAGACGATTCTTTCTTCCGCTTTGCATTCGTTTGGGTTGACGGCGATATTGATATTGACCAAGTTACTATTGATAACCTTTATAGAAATGAAGAAATTTCTCACGTTGAAACGTTAAAAGTTTGCAAAGGCGCAAAAATTAAAACGCTTTCACTTTCTAATATTTTACATCAAAGAACAACTGATACCCCTACTACGTTATTCCTTAACGAAGGCGAAATTGAAAAAGTTTACATGTATAACGTAGACCCTTCAAACGACAAACTTATTGAAAATAACGGCGTTATAGGAAAAATAGTAGAAATTTAATATAATATTGAGGTAATATATGATACACTCCTTTTTACTTATAGGACAATCTAATATGGCAGGACGTGGCTATATTGCTGACGCCGAGCCGTTTGATAATAGAGATGAAACCTTAAAGGTTTTAAGAAACGGCAGATGGCAAGGTATGTTTCGCCCTGTTAATTTTGACCGTAGGTTTTCGGGTACTAATCTTGCGGAAACTTTTGTTGAAGCATATCAAAACGACCATGTTGGCGTAGAAGTCGGCGTAATTCCATGTGCCGACGGTGGCACTACTCTTGACCAATGGGAAGAAGGAAGTATATTGTTTGATAACGCTGTTTTTCAAGCAAAACTTGCAATGAGAACTTCTAATTTAGTTGGCATATTGTGGCATCAAGGTGAAGGCGACTGTGGTGAAGAACGTTATCCTTTATATCTTGAAAGAATAACAAAAATTATGACCGCTATAAGAAAACAATTAAACGCCGATATTCCTATTGTAGTTGGTGGTTTAGGAGACTTTTTAAAAGATAAAATTGAATTTCCACATCTTGCTAATTACGTTTACGTTAACGAAGCGCTTGAAAAGTTTGCTAAAGAATTTCCTAAAACTGCTTTTGCTTCAGCAAAAGGTTTAACTTCTAACCCTGACAATTTACATTTTAATCATAAATCTTTAATGGAATTTGGTCTTAGATATTACGACGCTTTTAAAACCGTTGAAAACAAGAATTTAACTAATTTAGAAATTAAAATCGATGATAGCAAACGAACTGAAATGGAATCTTTATAAAATTTAGTATAAAAAATCCCTTACTTTTGAGTAAGGGATTTTTTTACTTGTACTATTAAATTTCTTTTCTTTCTACGATATTATTCTGTGATTTTACTATTGATTGCTTTGGAATTACTCCCCTAACTGGCGTTAAAGGATAAACTGAAGTGTTTTTACCAACAATCGTTCCCGGATTTAAAACACAACCACAACCTATATCTGCATAATCGGCTAAAAATGCGCCTACTTTTCTTAAATTTGTATTGTACTCAATTTCGCCGTGAATTACAACCGACTTTTTATCAGATTTTAAATTAGAACATATAGAGCCTGCGCCCATATGAGAGAAATTACCTAAAACCGAATCGCCAACGTAGTTATAATGTGGAACTTGAACGTTGTTTAACAAAACGCAATTTTTAAGTTCAGATGAATTTCCTATTACGCAATTACTTCCCGTAATAACGCTTCCCCTAATAAACGCGCCCGGTCTAATTTCAGTATTATCACCTATAATACAAGGCGCTTCAATAGTTGCAAAAGGTGAAATTTTTACGTTTTTACCAATATACACGTTATCTTTTAACTTGGTAAATCCTGGAGCACCGTCATTTATAAAAGATAAAATATATTCTTTAATCCTAGGTAGAATTTGCCAAGGATACTCTTCATTTAAAAGTGGCATTATATACGAAACGTCGCAATCAAAAAGGTCTATTGTTTTAACATTATCAATCATTTAAAATCCCCTTTCATTTATTTTGTTTGCAATTCTTTCAGCGTATAATTTGCACATATTATCATCTTCGCATTCTATCATAATCCTAACTAAAGGTTCTGTACCACTTTCTCTTAATAACACCCTGCCTTTACCGTTAATTAACTTTTCAACTTCTTTTACTTCTTCCTTAACTATTTCGTCTTTCATTACTGCAACTTTATTTTTAACCCTTACGTTTTTAAGGTATTGAGGATAAAGTGTAACTCCTTCGTGCAACTTAGAAAGTGGAAGTTTTGTATCGCAAACTTCTTCGGTTACCATAATTGCCGTTAAAAGACCGTCGCCCGTTGTAGCGTATTTTTTCAATATAATATGCCCAGAAGATTCTCCGCCTAAACTGTAATCGTTATTTTGCATACACTCGTAAACGAATCTATCGCCAACTTTAGTTTGAACGCACTTAACGCCAATTTTATCTAAACTTGCAATGAAACCACTGTTCGACATTACGGTCGAAACTATAGTATTACTGTTAAGCATACCTCTTGACTTAAATCTATTTGCTAAAATATATAAAATTTTATCGCCGTCAACAACGTTGCCTTTATCGTCAACTGCAAAACATCTATCTGCATCACCGTCAAAAGCAAAACCTAAATCTAAGTGTTTTTCTTTAACGAGTGCTTGAAGGCGCTCAATATGAGTTGAGCCACAATCTTTATTAATATTGAGTCCGTCAGGCTCAACGCCTATAACTTCAGTTTGTGCACCAAGCGCACTAAATACTGCCTTTGCTATCATCCACGATGCACCGTTTGCACAATCTAAGCCTATGCGTAAATTTTTATACGAATGCGACGCTAAAGAAATTAAATATGCAATATATCTATTTCTTCCTGACGAATAATCTATAATACAGCCAAGTTTATCTCTTACAGCAAACGGTATATCATTATCAGTTATACCTAACGCCTTTAAATTTCCATCTAAGTAATCTTCGATTAAACTTGTAGTTTTATCATCTAATTTTTCACCGTAACGATTTAATATTTTTATGCCGTTATCGTAAAACGGATTGTGCGATGCCGTTATCATAATACCACAATCAAACCCGTCTTGATTAGTTACGTAAGAAACACTAGGAGTAGTAGTTACGTGTAACATATACACGTCGGCCCCTGACGCTGTTAATCCCGCTACTATGGAATACTCAAGCATATAACTAGAACGCCTTGTATCTTTACCAATTACTATTCTTGGTTTAACGTTAAATTTCCCGCTTTCAGATAAAAGTTTAGTAAAATACCAACCTAAAAATCTACCAACTTTATATGCTTGAACTGAAGTTAAGTTTATATTTGATTCTCCACGAAATCCGTCAGTTCCAAAGTATTTGTTACTTTCTTTAGTTTTATTAATTTTTATTTCAACGTCATTTCTCAAAAGTTGATCAGCAGAAACGCCGAACATTTCACAAATTTTTAATACTTTATCTATTTGTGGTGTTGCTTGGTCAATTTCCCATTTAGAAACAGATTGCCTTGAAATATTAAGTTCATCAGCTAATTCTTCTTGAGAAATATTTGCAGATTGCCTTAAATGTGTAATTTTTTCACCTAAAGTCATAATAAAACCTCTTTAATTTTATATATACATATTAATTTTACCAAATAGTAAAAATATACACAACCAAGTTTAGTTTGAACTTTTAGCAACTATAAGTAGCGAATTTTTACAATTTTTATATTAAACAAAAATAAAACAAGTTTATTTGTGTAAAAATTGCAAACTTTAGTTTGCTAATAGAGTTTAAAATCTATAACAAGTGCTTAGAATAATATTATATGCAAAGTTTATAAAATCAGCAACTTTTATAATTTAATTAAATTCCTTTTGGCATACTAGTTGATAATTCTTTTAAATAATCGTCAACAGTGTCGCAAATTTTAAACACATTGTTATTATATTCAATAAAAGTTATCGAGGCGTTACTAACGTATCCTAGTTTTTCCTTCCATTCGGTTGGTGAAAGGTTTAAAATTGACGCAAAAAGCATTCTAACAACTCCTCCGTGAGTAACTATGGCAACGGTTTTGCCGTCGTTTTCTTCAACAATTTTATCTAGTATTTTTCTAGCGCGTTTTATAAGTTCTAAAAAAGATTCTCCACCCGGAATTTTAATAGTAGGGTCATCATCTCGCCATTTTAAGTAAATAGAATTATTAATTAAATCGCTAATCCTTTCCCCTTCCCACTCGCCACAATCCAACTCCCTTAAGTCGGAAGTTGTTATAATTTTTATATTAGTAAGTAGTGACAACGGCTTTAAAGTATCAACTGCACGAGTTAAATCGCTTGAATAAATTGCGTCGGTTTTATAATTTTTGAATATATAATTACTAACGATTTCGGCTTGTTTTAAACCAATATTAGATAAAGGGCTATCAATTTGCCCCGTCATAGTGCCAAGGTCATTTGAAAGGCTATGACCGTGGCGAATAAGTAAAATTTTAACCATAACTACGTTCCTTTATTTTATTTAGCATATTATATCATTATTATTAAGATTAAACAAGTTTAAAAAAGTTAACGAAATTGCTTTTTATAATTTAAAGTTAGTTCTCTTGACATTTTTTATACTTTTAGTATAATGTAATAAATAATCTTAGTTATTAGTATGATTTTTACATCGTTTTACTTGACTAAATTTTAATTTTTAGTCTATACTCACTTAGAACAAACAAACTTAAAGGACAATTTATGATAGAACTTAAAAACATAAGTTTTTCGGCGGAAACTAACGGCGAAAATAAGGAAATATTAAAAGATATAAATCTGGTTTTAAACGATAAACTTATTGCTTTTACCGGTCCTAACGGTGGAGGCAAATCTACCCTTGCTAAAATTATTATGGGTATTATCAAACCAACTGAAGGTAAAATCTTTTTTAATGGAGAAGATATTACCGACCTTTCTATTGACGAACGCGCTAGAAAAGGCATTTCTTTTGCTTTTCAACAACCCGTTAAATTTAAAGGCATAACGGTATCAGACTTAATTAATATTGCAAGTAGTAAAAAATTAAGTGTGTCTGACGTGTGTGCGTATTTATCTGAAGTAGGGCTTTGCGCAAGGGAATACGTTAATCGCGAAATTAATTCAAGTTTATCAGGTGGCGAACTTAAAAGAATTGAACTTGCTGTTACTATGGCAAGAAATTCGTCGTTTACTATATTTGACGAGCCTGAAGCAGGTATAGATTTATGGAGTTTTAAAAGTTTAATTACTGTATTTGAAAGGCTTGTTAATAATAACGACGGGACTATTTTAATTATTTCACACCAAGAAAGAATTTTAAATATTGCAGATAGAATAATCATAGTTGCAAACGGCAAAATTAAGGCGGACGGTAAAAAGGAAGACGTTCTTCCTGAAATTTTATCTGCATCCGCTTGCAAAATTTTAACAAGCAAGAACGAGGTGGCGCAATGAGTTTAAATGAAATGCAAAAAAATTTATTAAAACAAGTTGCCGATATTGAAAGTATTCCAAACGGTGCATACAATATTCGCTCAAACGGTAAACTTCACAGCCGTAAAACTTCAGCAAATATTGATATAGTTTCTAAAACAGACAAGTCTGGCATTGATATTATAATTAAACCCTTTACTAAAAAAGAAAGAGTTGATATTCCAGTTATTTTAACTGAAAGTGGGCTAAAAGACCTTGTTTATAACGACTTTTATATTGGCGAAGGTGCAGACGTTATTATAGTTGCAGGTTGTGGAATTTGTAATACGGGTAAAGAAAATTCCGAACACGCCGGCATTCACTCTTTTCATATAGGCAAAAATGCTAAAGTAAAATATATTGAAAAACATTACGGCGATGGCGATGGTAGTGGCGAAAGAATCTTAAACCCAACTACTGAAATAGAGATTGACGAAGGTGGCTATTTAGAAATGGAAACGGCACAAATTAAAGGCGTTGACTCTACTTTTAGAAAAACTTCAGCAAAACTTGATAAAGACGCAACGCTTATCGTCCGTGAAAGTATAATGACGCACGGCAAACAAGTTGCCGATACTGATTTTTACGTTAATCTTTACGGCGAAAATTCGTCTTGTCACCTAATTTCTCGCTCAATTGCGAAAGATAATTCACATCAACGCTTTATATCTCTTATTGACGGAAATAACCGTTGTTCTGGTCATACCGAGTGCGACGCTATAATAATGAATAACGGCACGGTTACTGCCGAACCTAAACTTAACGCTAATCATATTGAAGCAAGTTTAATTCATGAAGCGGCAATCGGTAAAATTGCCGGCGAACAACTTATTAAACTTATGACTTTAGGTTTAACTGAAAAAGAGGCTGAAGAAAAAATTGTTAACGGGTTTTTAAAATAAAATTTTCTTTTTAACGTATAAAAAAATGCGTAGCAACCGCTACGCATTTTTATATTTTTATGATTGTGGAACTGGTGGAAGTAAGTTGAATAATTCTTTAAGCCTTTGAATTTGTTCAGGGTCTTCAAGTTTATCAATTGAAGTGGTAAGTTCCTCTTTAACGTCTTCCGGTAAATTTACTTCAGTATCTTCTAAAGCAAGTTCAACTATTGGAAGAACTAAATTACTTTGCGCAAACGACTCAATTACAGCATCTAAATCTTCAACATTTTCTAAACTTTCTTCTTCGGCAAGTTTAAATACCGTTTCTACGAGTACTGCTTCGTTTTCAAAGTCTATTTCTTTAACTGAAAGGTTAGAAACGTCAATATCCATTTCAACTTCGCCTTCAAACATATCCATTGCTGAAGAAATAAGGTCGTCAATCGTATCTAAAACTTCTTCAGAAGATTCTTGTTTAATAGTGTCTAAATTTCTTAAAATTTCCGTAACACTTTCAACGGATTCGGTAGTTAAACCCTCTTCAAAATTAACTTTAGGAAGTTTCATAACTTGTTCTGCAATTTTAACGACTGTAATAACCGAATCAACTTGACCTGATAACGTTAAAACTCTACCGTCTTCAGTAGTAGTGCTTGCAAGCGATTTAAAGAAACCCCCACCAAGTGTAGAATAAATTTTACCTAACGCTGAATCTTGATATTCGTCAAGACCAAGGCTTTCAAAGGAAATGATTTGTTCCCCTTCAATTTCAACTTGTGAAAGTTTGTTAACTTCTAAAAGTACTCCGTTTATAGGAACACAAATTGCAAAGGCAATTACTAAACCTTGAACAATTCCGAATAAACCGCCAAGTAGTCTCATTTTGCGTTGTGGACGAATAAAGAACTTAACTATAAAGTAAATTACACGGCTAACTAAAAATAACGCAATAAACCCTACTACGAACGCAACGATACCTATTATAATTTCTATAAGTGGAACAATTTTATCAACGAGACCTGCCATTTCTTCCGTTTGCGATAACGCACTAGTTAACGCCTCGTGTAAAGTTTGACCACCAACGTCTAAATGAGTAATAAAGTTTACTATATTCCCTTTAAGAAGGAAAATTGCAACTAAACTTACTACTACTAATACTAAACTAAATATACTTCTTGCCATACCCTTTAATAATCCAAAAAGGAAGCCGGTTATTACAAAAAATAAGGTTATTGATAAAAAAACTGTAGATATTGATATACCCATAAAAACTCCTATATATTATTTTAAATATATATTAAATATTAACATACGAAAACCTTTAAGTCAATCGTTTTTGCATTATAACTCTATATGGTTTATTTTACCATTTTCGATATTAATTTTATACGCTTTGCCACCACTAGAAAGCGATTCAACCTGCTTACCGTCAACAAAAACTATTGCCGAATTATCTTCAATAGCATAAATAGAACTAAATTCAACAGTTTTTAAGGAATCGTCAAAATCTCGCTTTCTTAAATTATAATGAGGGCAAGCAAGCCCTTTTAAAAGCCCAAGTCCTTTATAATAAGCATATTCTTGACTTTCACCCCTAGTTATATAACTATCAGTATACATATTTTCAAACCAACATATTGCGCCTGCAGAGAGTCCACATATTATTACGCCCCTATTATAAGCGTCGATAATCTTTTCGATTATCCCCTTTTCACGCCATTTTTCAAGCATAAATACGGTATCTCCACCACCAACGTAAATAAGGTCTGCTTTAGAAAATTTATCGTTAATTTTTTCTATAGGCGTATCCATATTAACCGTTAACAAACAGTCTGCCTTAATATCGAAATTGGAAGTGTAAATTTTTCTAAAACTATTAAACTGTGGCATAAAATCGTGCGAAGCCGTACCGATAAATAGCCCGTAAGCACGCTTTTCACCCGCCCTTAATTTTGCTAAATTTGCAATATATTCGTCGATTTTTAAAGTGGTCTTTTCCTTAATGCTTCCACCACCAATACAAACTATTGTTTTCATATTAAAATTATACCAAAATTTTAAATTTGTTGCAATGATATTAACCCTCAAAAACCGTCTTTATTTCGCGAACAGTTTTAAATATTGTGTTCTTGTAGAAAACAATAGTTTTAATTATTAATAAAATAATTGACATTTTTTATATATATAATATATACTTTAAAAATATTAAAGATAAAGGAGATAGGTTTATGAAACTTACTAACGAATATTTAATTGATTTAATTAATAGAGTTGAAAAAAGAAATCCTAACGAGCCTGAATTTATACAAGCGGTAACTGAAGTATTATCTACACTTCAACCGGTAATTGAAAAGCGTAACGACCTTGTTGAAGCAGGCGTTTTAGAAAGAATAGTTGAACCTGAAAGGCTTATTATTTTCCGCGTTCCTTGGACTGACGATAAGGGAAACGTTCAAGTAAATCGTGGATATCGTTTACAATTCAACAGTGCTATTGGTCCATATAAAGGTGGTATTCGTTTCCATCCATCGGTTAACGCATCTATTATGAAATTTTTAGGTTTTGAACAAACTTTTAAAAACAGTTTAACTACGCTTCCTATGGGTGGCGCTAAAGGTGGTGCTGACTTTGACCCTAAAGGTAAATCTGATAATGAAATTATGAGATTTTGCCAAAGTTTTATGACAGAACTTTACCGTCATATCGGCCCTGATACCGACGTTCCCGCTGGTGATATCGGCGTTGGCGCGCGTGAAGTTGGCTATATGTTTGGTCAATATAAAAGAATTGCTAACGAATACTGTGGCGTTTTAACAGGCAAAGGTTTAACTTACGGTGGTTCTCTTGCAAGAACTCAAGCAACGGGATATGGTCTTTGCTATTTCGTAGATGAAATGTTAAAAGTTAGAAACGATTCGTTTAAAAATAAAACCGTAGTTGTTTCCGGCTCTGGTAACGTTGCTATTTACGCTTGTGAAAAAGCACAAAGTTTTGGCGCTAAAGTAGTTGCAATGAGCGATTCTAACGGCTATATTTATGATAAAAACGGTATTGATTTAAAAGCCGTTAAACAAATTAAAGAAGTTGAAAGAAAGAGAATTAGCGAATACGTTAAATATCATGCTGACGCTGAATATCACGACGGTTCTCACGGTATTTGGACTGTTAAGTGCGATATCGCCCTTCCATGCGCAACTCAAAATGAAATTAACGGTGAAGACGCTTTAAATTTAGCAAACAATGGTTGTTTCTTAGTTGCTGAAGGCGCTAATATGCCGTCTACTCCTGAAGCGATTGACGTTTACTTTGAAAAAGGCATCGTTTACGGCCCTGCTAAAGCGGCTAACGCTGGTGGTGTTGCAACTTCAGGTCTTGAAATGACTCAAAACAGTATGCGCCTTTCTTGGTCTTTCGAAGAAGTTGACGAAAAGTTAAAAGGCATTATGAAGAGCATCTTCAAGGCTTGCGACGACGCTTCTAAAACTTACGGCTTAGAAGGAAACTATATGGCAGGCGCTAACATTGCAGGCTTTATTAAAGTTGCAGAAGCAATGAAAGCACAAGGCAACGTTTAATTTTAAAAAGCATTAAAATTCCCCGATTTTTCGGGGAATTTTTTAATGAAAAAATTTTTAAAATTATTTTTAAATATCGCTTGACAATCATATTTTTTATAATACAATAATTATAAGATAAATATCATATCTTTAAGAAATAAGATATTATAAGGTGATAATTATGAAACGCAAAAACGTAAACTTATCGCAACAAGACATTCTTACCGACTACGAGCCAATCTTTTACGAGTCTAAAAACCTTAAAAATCAAGATAATAAAGTAGTATTTAAAATACTTTTTAAAAAGAAATTATTACTATTACTTGCTCTTATATTATTTATATTAAAATGGGCTGCGCCAATAACTTTACCACTTATAACTGCGGAAATTATTGATAACGTTGTTTCGTATAACCCAAATAGTTTATATTTAATAATTAATTATGCAATTTTAGCAGGACTTATTCTTGCACTCAATTTACCTACTACCGTTTTATGTAATAAAATAACAAATAAATTACTTAGAACTTCAAGTGCCAATTTAAAGGCTACGGTTGTTAGAAAATTACAACGCCTATCTTTAACTTCTTATAAAAATATCGAAACAGGTAGACTTCAATCAAAGTTTTTATCGGATACAGAGTCTGCCGAACAGTATTTTAGAATTTTAATAATAGGTATTATTCCTAATATTATATTAATCACTATAAACGCTATAATTACTCTATATAGGTCGTGGATTGTACTATTATTTATTATAGCAATGCTTCCACTCAATATATTTTTAGTTGGCTTTTTTAGAAAACCTATGCGCAGGCTTTATGGTAATTTTAGAAGGCAAAAGGAAGAAACTTCTCATAAACTCACTCAAATGTTAGATATGCTTGAAGTTACTAAAGCGCACGGTCTTGAAGAAATTGAAATAAATAACGTTCAACGCGAAATTTTAGCCCTTACTAAGAACGGACTTAAAATCGATAAAACTAACTCGTATTTTGGAGCACTTAGTTGGATTATACCTGAAATTTTATCTTTAGCGTGTTTAATATTTACTTCAATTTTAACACTTAACGGCGTTGACGGGTTTACGGTTGGCTCTATTATGCTTTTCCAATCACTTTACGCTTCAATTACAAGTTATATTCAACAAATAATCAACTACTTGCCACAAATATCTTCGGGTAAAGAAGCAATTCGCTCAATATGCGAAATTATGAATAACGACGATATTGAAGATAATCACGGCAAGAAAGGATTTAAAAAAGTAAAAGGAACGTACGCGTTTGAAAACGTTTACTATCGCTACCCTAACGCGCAAGACTACGCTATTAAAAACTTTAGTTTAACCGTAAACAAAGGCGAATGTATTGCTTTTGTTGGAAGTTCAGGCTCTGGTAAAAGCACGATTATGAATATGATTATAGGCTTTTTAAAACCGACTATTGGCGTTTTAAAAATTGATGATAAACCTGTAACCGAGATTAATATTTCAGATTATCGCCACAGTTTATCGGTCGTTCCACAAACGAGTATTTTATTTGAAGGCACTATTCGTGAAAATATAACTTACGGTCTTCCTAGATACACCGAAGAAGACTTACAACGAGTTGTTGAACAAGCAAATATTAACGAGTTTTTAAAAGATATTCCGGAAGGATTAAACTTTAATATAGGCGAACACGGAAATAAACTTTCGGGTGGGCAAAAGCAAAGAATAACTATTGCCCGTGCTCTCATTAGAAACCCAAGCGTTCTTATTTTAGACGAAGCAACTTCTGCTCTTGACAATATTAGTGAATACCAAGTTCAACAAGCGATAAATAACGTTATTAAAGATAAAACCACCTTTATAGTTGCACATAGATTATCAACTATTAGAAACGCCGATAGAATAGTCGTTATGGAAGCGGGCGAAATAGTTGAAACAGGAACGTATAACGAACTTATGGCACTTAAAGGCAAATTCTACAAACTTAAAAACCTAAGCGATTTAACAAGTAAATCTGCTTAAACAAAATAAAAACACCCCACTTCATAGTCGCTCTTCCCTTATGGAAAAGCGACAACTAAATAAATCCTTACGGATTTGTGATATTCGTTTAACAACGAGTGATATTGCCTTATGGCAGTGATATTCGCCTAATGGCGAGTTATGGATTTATTTAATATAACTGCGAGAGAGAAATATAGGAACATGCTACGCAGAACCTTGAATTTGCTCTCGCAAATATAACGCAAAACTTGTTTTGCATATCACTTTTAGCTACAAGGCTAAAAATATAACTAAATTCATTTAATCATTGTAGATAAGAAAAGCCCACTAATTTCGCTTTTGCGAAATTAGTGGGCTACACTTTTATTATATGTTAAAAATCCCTAAAAAAAGAACGTTACTAAGGGGGTTTGTTTATCCGTTTATAAGTTCGTCTATATTGATTTTTAAAATTTTACAAAGTTTTCGCAAACTGTCAATATTAGGCTCTGTTCTACCCTGCTCCCAATTAGCATAACAACTTTCAACAACGTTTAAAGAAAATGCAACTTCCCTTTGAGTTAACCCACAAGACTTTCTTGCTTCTTTGAGATTATTACAAAATTTCTTATCCATAATTAAATTTTACACCCTACTAGACAAAATGTCTTGACACTAGACATTTTATCTAGTATAATGTGTGTAATAATAAAAAATAAACACTAAGGAAGTATTTAATTATGAAAAAAATTATCACGATGTCTCTAGTATTTTGTATGCTATTATCATACACTGCTTGTGGGTGTTCACACAACTATGAAAGTAAAATTACTAAAAATTCCACTTGCAAAGAAACTGGCATTACTACCTATACTTGCACTATATGTAATCATTCTTATACTGAAGAAATAGAAAAATTATCTTCACATAATTATTCAACTCAAGTTACCAAAGAAGCAACTTGTAAAGAAACTGGCATTACTACCTATACTTGCACTGTATGTGAAGATACATATAATAAATCAATAGCCAAAACTAATAATCACACCTATTCATTAGCAACATGTACAAAGCCTAAGGAATGTATAATATGTGGAACAAGTTCTGGATCTATTAATATAAACGCCCATAGTGGATTGCACAAATGTGATTTATGCCACATTAACTACTTCGATACTCTTAAGTCATATACTTTAATGTATGGCACAACTAAAAAAGACAATAGTGGCGATCACTGTTTCGTACTTGAAAAGACATTATATCTAGTTAATGAAATTTATGTTCTTAAAATAGGCTATTATCACGACAGTGAGCTTCAAATAACTTTAAAACAAGATAATGGTGCAATAATAGGTTTAATTTTTGAGGACACCTCAGGAGAATATCTTTATGAATACACGCATGTTCAATATAAAAACCAATGGATTGCAAGTGATTTTTTAAAAGGAACTATTACAGCCTCAAATATTACCTCAAACACATATTCTTTACCTTACACCTTATTACAATGCAATGATACTCCACAACATTCAAACGATTATATTCTACTTAAAGGAACCACAATGCTAAAATTATTATTAACCGAATTAAACAATTATTTAACCAATAACAAGATAGGAATCAACATATCACATTTTGGTTTTACAAATTTTAATAGTTAAAGGTTTTATATGAAATTACTAGATACATATTCTTACAACGATTTTAATAAATATAGCAAAAAATACAACGTAAACGTAGAAAACCATTCTAGAATGGTTCACAAAAAAGATGGTTGTTATTATTCAAAACCATATAAATTTATACCTTTTGATTCATTAGAAGATATAAATTTTTTTGAAAGAACGCATAATATTAAATTTACATATTGTCAAAACCCAAAATGCGGATTTAATGACAAAACCATAAAATAACATATAAATATTTAAAAATCAAAAAAACACATTTCATTGATGTGAAATGTGTTTTTTGTTTTTACGAAATAGACTTATTTTCTACCTGCTTGTACTTTTTTAAGTTTAGCAAATCTTGGAAGACCATCACAAAGTGGGGCTTTAGATTCGCCTTGAATAAGTGGTAATGCGTATTTAACGAATTCGTCGGATACGTAAGTGCCGTCGTTAATAATCCATTCAAGTGGAACGGTTTTTTCAGTATTTGCAGCAAGTTTAAGGTTAACTAAACTGTATTTGCATTTGTAGTTGCCGTTTTTATCAACGTCACGCTTATAAACTACCATTTTATCAGTAGTGCCACGGCAAGCAGCCTTAACGGCTTCACGACCTGCTCTAAACGTTTCTTCTACGTCTACTTTAGAAGCAAGGTGAGCGCCACATCTTTGCATTAAACTAAGTTCTACTCCACGAGTTTTAAAGCCAGTTTCGTTTTTAATAAGGTTTGCAAGCTGAGCACCAACGCCACCAAGTTGAGCGTGGCCAAAACTGTCTCTTGCACCTGTTTCGCCTAAAACTTCACAAATAAGCGTGCCGTTAGCGTCATGAATACCTTCAGATACGACAGCAATACACTTATTGTTATTTTTTGCGCAAACGACTTTAACGTCAGAAACAAACTTTTCAACGCTGAAATCAATTTCTGGAAGATAAATAAGGTCTGCACCAAGTCCTTTAGCGCCTGCAAGAGCAGCAGAAGCCGCGAGCCAACCTGCATTTCTACCCATAACTTCAATAACGCATACCATTGGAGTATCGTAAACTTTAGCGTCAAGGTTAACTTCCATAATAGTAGTTGCAATGTATTTTGCAGCCGATGCAAAGCCTGGACAGTGGTCAGTACCGAAAAGGTCGTTATCAATAGTTTTTGGAACGCCTATAACGTTACAATCCCAACCGGATTTTTTAATGTATTTAGAAATTTTGTTACAAGTATCCATACTGTCGTTACCGCCGTTGTAGAAGAAGTAACGAATATTGTATTTTTTGAACACTTCAACTATTCTCTTATAATCGGTATCGTCTTTCTTAGCGTCTTTAAGTTTGTATCTTACAGAGCCAAGTGCAGATGACGGAGTATTTTTTAAAAGTAATAATTCCTTTTCGTCTTCTTTAGAAATATCGTAAAAATCTTCTTCTAAAACGCCCCTAATACCGTGAGCAGCACCGTAAACGGCAGTAATCTTATCTTGCTTTAACGCTTCAATAAAAACACCTGCGGCGCTTGCGTTAATAACGGAAGTCGGTCCACCCGATTGTGCGAACATACATGCACCTACTAAATTTTTCATAAAATTTTCTCCTTAAAAAATTAAAATTTATAAATATATATTTTTTATTTGTGAAGTGATAAAATATGAGCAACTTCGTATAAGTCTTTATCAATATCGTGCTTCATTGATAAGGCTTCAGTTATATCTAAATCGATTATTTGATTATTTTTAATTCCGATTGCTCTATTAGTTTTATTTTCAAGTATCAAATCAACTGCTCTAACTGCCATTTTAGCGGCAAGAACTCTATCGAACATTGATGGAGAACCACCCCTTTGAATATGCCCAAGAGTCGTCGTTTTAACGGAAATTCCTGCAATTTCTTTAATTTTAGTACAAATTTCTTCCCTATCGCCTGCGCCTTCGGCAAGAACTATCATATTTGAAGTTTTTCCACGCTTAATACTTTGTTTCATGGAACGCGCTATTTCTTCAATATTATAAGGAATTTCGGGAATAATACAATATTCAGCACCACCAGCAACGGCAGAATATAGCGCAATATCTCCCGCCTTTCTACCCATAACTTCAAGCATTGACGCTCTATCGTGAGAAATCATAGTATCGCGAAGATTATTCATTGCCGACATTACCGTGTTAACCGCAGTATCAAACCCTAAAGTGTAATCGGTATAAGCAAGGTCGTTATCGATAGTACCTGGAATTGCAACTACGTTTATTCCACCTATATCAGAAAGGTCTTTTGCGCCCCTAAAAGAACCGTCACCACCTATAACTATAAGACTATCAATACCGTAAGCCTTTAAAGTATCGGCTGCTTGTAATATATATTCCTTTTCTTTAAATTCAGGGCATCTTGCAGTTTTGAGTACTGTTCCGCCACGATGAATAATATCTGAAACCGAACGAGTATTTAGCCTTTCAATACGGTTGTTAAGTAGACCTACGTAACCACGCTCAACGCCGTACATTTCTATATCGTTATGAATAGCATATCTAACGCAAGCCCTTAAGCAAGTATTCATGCCGGGCGCGTCTCCACCACTTGTTAAAATTGCAACTCTTTTCATATTTGTTTAGTCTCCTATAGTAAATTGAATTTTATGCTTCAATAAAATTTATTTCATCTTCGTTTAAGATAGATAAAAGTTCACTAATTAAACCTTTACAATTTCTAATTTTATAGTTGAGTTTGAACTTTTTACCACCCTTTATAACGTAAACGAATACGTCTCCCGGATAGCCTTGTAAAATATCAAATAAATCTTCGTATCCGTCTAAATTATCGGCTTTTATTACGAGATATTTCTTTTTTTCTTCAACCTTAGTTATAATAGGCGCTTCTTCCCTTTCCTTTAAAGGAATATATTTATCTATCATTACACTAACGGGCTTATCGTCGCGCACTTGAATTCTACCAGTTATTTTAACGATAGCATCTGTTTCAACTTCGTTACGATATTTCTCATAAACTTTAGGGAACATTACGCATTCGATAACACCGTACATATCTTCAAGTGTAAGCGCTGCCATAAACTGACCCGACTTCGTGGCTATTTTTTTAACCGAAGTTATAATACCTGCCATTTCTACGTAGTCGCCGTCTTTAAAATCAGTATAAACCTTTTCGCCGTTTTCGTTTTCTTCAAAACTTAAAAGTTTAAGGGTATTAAAAGTAAACTTTTTAAGTTCGCTTTCGTAATTAGAAAGTGGGTGCCCTGAAACGTAAACACCGATAACGCTCTTTTCGTAAGAAAGTTTAGTTTTTAAATCGTATTCGTTAAGGTTTGGATACTTAACTTCAATTTTTTCCGGCTCGCCAAGTAAGCCAAAGATAGTTTCTTGAATACTGTCTTTTTGCTTATCAATCGCTTGCGCTTTATCTAAAACTTCTTCGTACACGGCAATGAGCCTTGACCTATACACGTTAAAGCAATCAAACGCACCTGCAAATATAAGGTTTTCAACTAGCCTTTTATTAACGTATTTAATAGTACGCATAGCAAAGTCTTCAAACGATAAAAATTTACCGTTTTTTTCGCGCTCACTAATTATTTCATCAATAACACCAATACCTACGCCTTTAACCGCCGCTAAGCCAAACCTAATTTTACCGTCCTTTACCGAGAATTCCGTTTTACTTTCGTTAATATCTGGTGGTAAAACTGGAATTTGCTCGTCTTTAGCGTAAGAAACGTAGTTAGTTATTTCATCAATTTTAGTAATACGGTTATTGAGCACTGCAGTTAAAAACTCAGGTTTATAATAAGTTTTTAAATACGCAGTTTGATAAGTTACGAGTGAATATGCAGCCGCGTGCGATTTATTGAAAGCGTATTTAGCAAAGTCTTTCATCTCATTCCAAACGGATTTAGCAACGTCTTCGGGAACTCCCCTTTTTAAGCAACCGTCAATCGCCTTATTTACCTTGCCGTTTTTATCAACGCTTTCGGGTTTACCGAAGATAAAGGTCTTTTCTTCCTTTTCCATTTCTTCGACTTTCTTTTTACCCATCATACGCCTTACCATATCGGCTTGACCAAGAGTATAGCCCGCTAAATCTTGAACTATTCTCATTACTTGTTCTTGATAAACGATACAGCCGTAAGTTTGCTTTAAAATAGGCTCTAAAAGTGGGTGAGCGTAAGTAACTTTATCGGGATTATGCTTGTTTTCTATAAACCTAGGAATAGAATCCATTGGGCCCGGTCGATATAACGACACCGCTGCCACAATGTCTTCAAGGCAAGTAGGTTTTAATTTTGATAAGAAATCTTTAAAGCCACTAGATTCAATTTGGAAAATAGCAGTAGTATTACCCGTTGAAATTAAATCGTAAACTTTACTATCGTCATATCCGTTTCTATCAAAAACGACGTCAACCCCGTAATTTTCCTTAACGTATTCGATACACATTTTTATATCGGATAAGTTTCTAAGCCCTAAAAAGTCCATTTTCAAAAAGCCTAGATGCTCAAGTTCAACGCCCGTATATTGAGTGGTAATATCATCGCCGTTTCTAGATAACGGCATATGCCTATCTAAAATATCTGCACCAATAATAACGCCACACGCGTGGGTACTTGATTGCCTTGGCGCGTCTTCAAGTTTCATAGCAATATCAACGACTTTTTTAATATCGCTACTTTCATTATACATTTCAACTAGTTCAGGAACGGAATAATCGGATTTACCTTCTTTAATTTCCTTTTCTGAAGGCTCGTAAAATCCAAAAACTTTTTGTAAAATATTTGGCCTTGTAATATCTAAAACAACACCCTTTTTAACTACTTTATTAGGTATTGCTTTAGTAATTTTATCGCATTCAGAATACGCTATATCAAGTGCACGACCAACGTCTTTTATTGCATTTTTAGCAGCCATAGTACCAAAAGTTATGATTTTAGCAACTGTGTCATACCCATATTTTTGCCTTACGTATTCGATAACTTCTTGGCGCCTTGAATCTTCAAAGTCAATATCAAAGTCGGGCGCGGAAACACGCTCCGAGTTTAAAAATCTTTCAAAGTATAACTGATATTTAAGTGGGTCGATATCAGTAATATTAATTA
Organism: Christensenellaceae bacterium; assembly: GCA_045603725.1. Taxonomy (GTDB): domain Bacteria; phylum Bacillota; class Clostridia; order Christensenellales; family Borkfalkiaceae; genus HGM11412. The sequence goes on along the minus strand of JAZUMP010000053.1, from coordinate 17,184 downwards.
AGTACGCAACTATTGAGCCTGCACCACTACCTCGACCGGGCCCTACTGAAATGCCCATTTTTCTTGCTGCGTTGATATAATCCCAAACTATTAAATAATATTCTATAAAACCTTGTTTTTCAATAACCGAAAGTTCCATTTCAATACGGTCGCGAATTTCTTTAGTTTCCTTTCCGTATTTAATTTTTATACCTTCGTTAATTAAATCCCTAATATACTCAATAGGTGTTTGCCCCGTTTCGGGAACGTAATGTGGAAACATATACTTTCCGTAAACGAAAGAAAAATTACACTTATCGGCAATTTCTAAGGTCGTATCTAACGCGTCAAGGTCGTTAGGAAAAATTTCTGCCATTTCATCGTAAGTCTTTAAATAAAACTCATCACAAGGCATTTTCATACGGTTTTCATCACTAACTTTTCTTCCCGTTTGAACGCACATTAAAACGTCGTGCGTTTCGGCATCTTCTTTATTAATATAATGAACGTCGTTAGTTGCAACCGTTTTAATACTATATTTTTTAGCATAAACTTTAAGTTGCGCGTTTACGTATTCTTGCTCTTCTAAGCCGTGGTTTTGAATTTCTAAATAAAAATCATCGCCAAACGTATCTTTAAAAAACTCAACCAACTCTTCGGCTTTTTTATAGTCGTGGTGAAGTATTGCTTGTGGAATATCGCCACCGATACAAGCAGATAAGCATATAAGACCTTCAGAGTGTTCTTTAACAGTTTTTAAATCCACCCTTGGCTTATAGTAAAAACCATCTCTAAAAGCAATAGCGTTAAGGAGTGATAGATTTTTATACCCAACTTCGTTTTTAGCAAGAAGCACTAAATGCCTTCTATCGTTATAACCGTCAATATCGTCGGTTTTAATTTTACCTTTAACGGTTAAATCGTCACAAACGTAAAATTCCGTACCTAAAATGGGTTTAATACCAACTTTAGTGCAAGCATCAAAAAACTGAACCGCGCCGTACATATTGCCGTGGTCCGTCATAGCAATGGCTGGCATACCTAACGCCTTTGCTTTTTTTACTGCGTTTGAAATTTTAGCCATACCGTCTAAAAGTGAATATTCGGTATGTAAGTGTAAGTGAACGAATTCTTTCATAACTTCCTACTTTATTTTATTAAAAATCAATAAAATCAACGAGAATCGTGTTTTGAACGTATAAATACTCTTCTTTTATTTTAATTGAAGTATCACTCAAATCTAAATACGATAAATTGTTTTTTATTGCATTTTCAAAATCCTTTTTAAAATCAGATTTGAAAATTTTATTATAATAATCAAATTTAATACCCATACTCGTTCTTAAATTGAGCATAGCGTATTCTCCTTTAGCGTCTTTTTCATCAACTTCTTCTGAAAAGACTTCGGCAGTATATCCTGCTAAGGTTGCTCTAACGTAATCGTCAATACTTTCGGTATTTGTAAATCTTCTATTATTAACAAAAGACGACGCGCCAACGCCAAACCCTAAATACTCCCCACGTTTCCAATAGTTTAAATTGTGCTTAGAATAATAACCGTCTTTAGCAAAGTTAGATACTTCGTATCGGTTAAATCCATTACCTTTTAAAAGTTCTACTGTTTTATCGTAAATTTCGGCAACTTCATCGTCAGATAAAAGTTCTCCGTTTAAATATTTAGTAAACATAGGAGTACCCTCTTCCGCCTTTAAAGCGTAACAAGATATATGTTTAACGTTTTCAAATTTAACGATTTCGTTTATCGTATTTTCAACGTCGTTAAAAGTTTCGTTTGGAAGCCCGAGCATTACGTCAACCGAAGTATTGTAATCTTTTAAAAGCGCCATAGCATTTTTAAAATCTTCAAAATTATGAATACGGTTAACTATTCTTAAAGTTTCGTCGTTTGCCGATTGAAGCCCAACGCTAAACCTATTAATGCCTGCGTTTTTGTAAACTTTTAATTTTTGCTCGTTTATAGTTCCCGGGTTTACTTCAAGGGTAATTTCAGCGTTTTTGTCAACGTCAAATACCATATAAATAAGTTTTAACGCGCCGTAAATATACTTTGCTTCAACAAAACTTGGCGTTCCCCCACCAAAATATATAGTATTTATTTTTTTATCTTTTAATAAATACGCTTTACCCTTAATTTCTTTATATAAGCAAGCAAAATACGCTTCTGCTTTTCCTATTTCTTTAGGAAACGATGCAAAATCACAGTAAGTGCATTTGCTTTTACAAAAAGGTATATGAACGTAAATTCCCGCCATATTCTCTCCTTAATTCACTTATCACTGCTATCTATTTTTAGTATTGAAGTAAAGGCTTCAGATGGAATTTCAACGGTGCCAAGTTTTCTCATCTTCTTCTTTCCTTCTTTTTGTTTTTCTAAAAGTTTTTTCTTTCTAGTTATATCGCCACCGTAACATTTAGCCAAAACGTCTTTACGAAGTGCTTTTACGGTTTCTCTAGCAATTATTTTACCGCCAACTGCGGCTTGTATTGGAATTTCAAACATTTGGCGTGGAATAACTTCTTTAAGCCTTTCCGCCATTGCTCTACCCCTTGCATAAGCCTTATCTTTATGAACGATAACCGATAAAGCATCACAAATATCGCCGTTGAGCATAATATCGAGTTTAACAAGGTCTGACTTTTTATAAGAAGAAAGTTCATAGTCAAACGAAGCGTAACCCCTAGTTCTTGATTTTAACCCGTCAAAAAAGTCAAAAACTACTTCGTTAAGTGGTAAATAGTAATCCATTTTAACGCGTCTATCGTCAATATACACCATATCTTCAAAAGTACATCTCTTTTCTTGGCATAACTCCATAATTGCACCGACGTATTCTGGTGGTGTATAAATATTTGCTTTAATTACAGGCTCTTCAAAATAATCAATCTCAACAATCGGTGGAAGTTTAGTTGGATTTTCAATAGTTAAAACTGTACCGTCGGTTTTATGAACGATATAAGAAACCGAAGGAGCAGTCGTTATTATATCTAGCCCAAATTCCCTTTCAAGCCTTTCTTCAATTATTTCCATATGAAGAAGCCCTAAAAATCCACATCTAAACCCAAAGCCAAGCGCAGTTGAATTATCTGGCTCAAAAGTTAAGGAAGCATCGTTAAGTTTGAGTTTTAAAAGTGCTTCTTTAAGGTCTAAAAATTTAGAACCGTCAAGTGGATAAATACCACTAAACACAACGGGAAGCGCCTTTTTATATCCTGGGAGCGCTTCGCTTGCGGGATTATCAACGTCGTAAACGGTATCACCAACTTCAATATCAGAGATTGACTTAATTGAAGCAGCAATATAACCAACTTCGCCAGATGATAAAGTTTCTTTTGGTCTAAGTTCGGGGTCGAAAGTTCCAACTTCAACGACGTCAAACGTCTTGTCCGACATAAAGGTTTTAATTTTAGTGCCTGCTTTTACCGTTCCGTCAACAATTCTAACGAAGAGAATTACCCCTTTAAAATTATCGTAATAACTATCGAATATTAGCGCTTTTAGGGGCGCTTCATCGTCCCCTTTAGGCGCTGGAATTTCTTCAACGATTTTTTCTAAAACGTCTTCAATATTAAGACCTATTTTAGCCGAAATTTTAGGCGCGTTTCTACCGTCAAGCCCGATAACGTCTTCAATTTCTTTACCCACTGCTTCAGGGTCTGCCGAAGGCAAATCAATTTTATTAATTACCGGCATAATTTCAAGGTCGTTATCAAGTGCTAAATAAACGTTTGCAAGAGTTTGCGCTTGTATACCTTGCGACGCGTCAACTATAAGTATTGCGCCCTCGCACGCCTTTAAACTACGCGAAACTTCATAAGTAAAGTCTACGTGACCTGGGGTATCAATTAAGTTAAAAATATAATCTTTCCCATCTTTTGCTTTATAAGACATTCTTACCGGCGTAAGTTTAATAGTTATTCCCCTTTCGCGCTCTAAATCCATAGAGTCTAAAAGTTGATTTTCCATATCCCTTTGGGCTACTTGCCCGGTCTTTTCAATAATCCTATCTGCAAGAGTTGATTTGCCGTGGTCGATATGCGCTATGATACAAAAGTTTCGTATATTTTCTTTTTGAGTAATTGCCATAATTTAACCTTTAATAAACATTATGCCATTATAATAATTTTATAATATATCTATTATATATTATATCTTAAAATATTTCAAGCACCTAAACAGTTTTACTTGCAACATTTTAATATATTTGTTATACTTTTTTTATGAAAAAGAAAATTGATAATTGGATTTTTAGTTTACCAATAGCGCATCGTGGGCTTCACAATGAAGTTTTCCCCGAAAATACCGAAGGGGCTTTTTTAAACGCAATATCTCACAGCTACGCGATTGAAACGGATATTCAAATGACTAATGACGGCGTTTTAGTATGCTATCACGACGATAATTTAAAGCGTGGGCTTAATATTGATAAAGATATTAGGACTGTAAATTATAGCGAAATTAAAGATTTAAAACCGTTTAACGGCGAATATAATATAATGGCGTTTAAAGATTTTTTAACTTTAGTAAACGGCGAAGTACCCCTTATGCTAGAAATTAAAAATCAAATAAACAAAGGCATTGAAGAAAAGGTTTTAAATGAACTTAATAAATATAAAGGAAAATTCGCCATTCAGAGTTTTAACCCGTTTATTATAAAAAAAATAACTCGCCTTGCGCCTGAAATAACTGTTGGTGTTCTTTCAACTAGAGAATATATACCAACGATTTCTAAATTTGCTAACGCATTTTTAAAAAATATGTGGTATAGATTTATCGTTAAATTTGATTTTTTAAGCGCACAAGTTGATTACCTTGATAAATACAAAAATAAACTTAAAAAATATGACGTAATAACTTGGACGGTTTCAAATGAAAACCAATTAAAAATTGCTGAAAAATTCGCAAAAAATATAATTTTTGAGTATCCACTTTCTAATCTTGGAAAATTTGAAAAATAGTAGTTAAAACGCTCTCACAATTTTGATGTGAGAGCGTTAATTCTTTATTAATTATTCGAGTTCGTCAAGCGTGAGTTCGTATTTAGGAAGTACGTTTTTAATAAAGTATTTAACTTCTTCCCTTTCACATTTTTTAAGGTCTTTTAAAATCGTTTCTTTTGCTTTTACAAATTCGCTGTTTCCCCATTTAACTTCTTCTAAACATTTTATATACGCCGAAATTTTATCGGCACATTTCATTATTTTATACTCTTCACTATTTTCATCTGGCAAAACGTATTTTTCGTATTCACTTCTAATTTCATCTGGCAAGGTTTCTAAAAGTTTTAATGAGGCGCCCTTTTCAATATCTTTATACGCAACGTTAATTTCTTTATTAAAATACTTAATAGGCGTTGGCAAATCACCGGTTATAACTTCGCTAGTTTCGTGATATTGAGCGTATAAAACCACCTTTAAAACGTCAACGTTTCCGTTGAAATAAACGTTTTTAATCGTAGCTAAAGCGTGAGCAACTACGGATACTTGTTCCGTGTGCTCCATTATATTTTCTTCAACGTTAGAACGCATTAAAGCCCAGCGCTTAATGTGTTTCATTCTATTTAAATATGCAAAAAAATCGTATTTCATTATTTACCTATAGACAGTATAAACATTAAAATTAAAGTGTTTTTAAAAGATCTAACATTCCGTTAACTAAAATATCATCCCCACCTGGTTTAAGTGCAGAAGTGCACGCTTCATAGCCACCTTCTTCGTACGATTTAGTAGTTGGAACGTAACCACCCGAACCGTTAGTTAAACAGCATAAAACCGTTGATTTAAATGGAGATGCTTCACAAATTCTATTTCCGATTTCAGTAAACGGTTCGCCGTCAACACCTGCAAATACGAGGTCGCCAATTTTAACGGCACTTAATGAAAACGGTATGAAAAGTGGTCCGTTTTCAAGACTAATTATACGTTTTGCTTCTGCAATCTTCGTTGTGAGTGCCATTTCTTTATAAGGAAGTTCATTTGCTCTACCACTATTATAAAGGTCGTAAATCTTTCTCATTTCAGGAATCCTATCGTTTTCTTGATGAGTTGGCAAATTAACTATAGAAGAAGCGTAACTAATTTTATCACATTTAATTTCTTCAGTTATAGAACATATTGAAAGCACAGCACCTGCAATAATTCTACCCATGTGTTCTGCGTGTTTATGACTTCTTGGAACGCTATCAAAATCAATAGTTGATATTGCGCTTTCACCTTTAGTTGGATGAACGTTAACGTGGTTAACGTCGCCTTGAGGACCAAGTAAGAAAATGCATTTAGTATTAGGTACTGCTTTTTCTAAAATATCACAAGCAAAACCCATATAGTCTGCACTTATAAATTCTCCACCAACAGAGTCAGAATGAGTACCGAAGTTTATTATAAAGATATCTTCCCCATCTTCACGCGTAATTTTTACGAGTTTAACGGTTTCGTTAGGCTCTGCTAAAGCGTAGTCAATATTAGGATTATTAACGCCTGGGTTGGTAGCAACGCTTCCGTCTTTCATTCTATAACGGCGAACAAAAGAAATATTTTTTGCAACGCCTGAAGCAATACCAAATTTACTTTCTTTAAGGTCACTAATTGCATAAACTGCAGAGTCACGCACGCAAGAAATTAAGAAATTATCGTAAGTTTCACTACTTCTATCATCAGAAGCAAAGTCTTTACCAACAAGTGGACCCGTATGCGTATGTGAACAGTTAATAAATATAGAATCACTGTCAACCCCCGTTGATTTTTGAACTGCTTCTTTCATGGCGTTAATATACGGTTGACTAAGTAGACATACGTCTACTGCAATGATTACGGATTTTTTAACGCCATCGTCAAAAGCGACTGCTCTAGCATATAAATTATCTAAAATTCCTTTAACGTAACGATGCTCGTAATAACCAACGATTGGTGCACCATACGGTGGATTAATACAAATTTTACTGTAACCAGTTTTCATAAAAGTCTCCTTTAAACTAAGTTTGTTAGATTATAATACAAGAAGTTAAAAACTTGCTTGCAAGGATTTTTAACTTCGCAGTATTTCAAACTAGAAGTTCGATTGCTTTAGCAAGTGTAGTAAAACAATAGTTTTACAAAGATTTTACCGTTAGGTAAAAGATTTAACTTCGTATAGATTATAACACGACGATAAAAAAATATCAATAAATTTATTTAAAATACTTGACAAACTCTCTATCAAAATTTATAATTATAAAAAAATAACGGGGTGCTGAAAGGCTGAGATTATACCCATTGAACCTAACAAGGTAATGCTTGACGGGGACTTGTGTAATTCTTTTTTCGCGCGCCTAATCTAGGCGTTATTTTTTTGCCAAGCAAAAGGAATAAGTCTTGGCAAGGAGATTTTTATGTTTTACAATTTTTTATCACTTTTCACTATTATTGATGATGACGCATCATCAAGTTTTATGTGGGTATCGTACGTTTCTTTGTTCGTTTTAATTGCGATACTAGTCGTACTTTCAGTATTTAGAAAAAATCTAAATACTAAAACACTTGCTTTTGCAGGTTTAACTATTGCAACTTCGTTCACACTTTCCTTTTTAAAAGTTTCGCCTGTAACTTACGGTGGTAGTATTACGCTTGCAAGCATGCTTCCAATTTGTATTTTTGCTTACGCTTTCGGGCTTACACCTGCTCTTTTAGTTGGGTTAATTTACGGCTTATTACAATTTATTCAAAATCCGTACATTTTCTCTTACGCTACGCTTTTACTCGACTTTATACTCGCATTTAGTTCAATTGCAATGATGCCGATTATAAAAGCAATATTTAAAGACAAAAAGTATACGCCTGTTATTGCAATTTGTTTTGTGTTCTTAGTAAGATTTATATTCCACTTTATGTCTGGTCTTATTTATTTTGATAACGGTGGTATTTGGGCAAATTTACCTCAAGATAACGCGTTTATTTACTCATTCTTATACCAAATTACTTACCTTTTACCAGACCTTATAGTAAATCTTGTAGTTCTTATACCACTTATTAAAACTAATAAGTTTGATTTGCTTTTAAAGTATATGAATAAATAGTTAAAAGCCCGACGTTTTGTCGGGCTTTTATTTATATAATTAAAGCGTTGGTTAACCAACGCTTTTAATCACACTAATTTAAATAAAGCACTTATTTAAAGAACTAGAAGCAAGTTAGACAAGGCTCTTGTTATTTTGTGATTGAGATAGAACTTTTTGTTCATCGAAGTCGCAAAATCACAAAGAAACGCAGTATAACGACGCTTATAGGGCTTTAAATTAAAGAATTTCTTTAACTTTAGCAGCCTTACCAGTTAAGCCTCTTAAGTAGTAAAGTTTAGCACGACGAACTGCACCTTTCTTAACAACTTTTACTTCAGTTACCTTTGGTGAGTGAAGTGGGAAAGTTCTTTCAACGCCTACACCAAAACTAATTCTTCTAACAGTGAAAGTTTCACTAATACCGCCACCGCGCTTAGCAATTACGATACCTTCGTATGCTTGGATTCTTTCTCTAGTTCCTTCAATAACTTTAAAAGATACCTTAACAGTATCACCAACGTTAAATTTTGGAACTTCAGTTTTTACGTTTTCTTGATTGATTTGTTCAATTATATTCATGACTTTTTACCTCCATAATTACGTGGTGTTCATTATCAAGAGTAAGAGGACCACCCGAAGTCTTTAAATATTTTATCATAAGAAAGTCAATATTGCAAGCAATTTTACCCGTTTTTTGTAAAATTTTTGCTATTATTTATAGGTTTTTTTGCTAAAACCTGATAATACGTACAGTCTAATTTACCATTATATATCCTACGCTTTTTATTAGCCTTTTTTAAAAACAACCTTTCAAAATCACTAACCGAAGTTAAAGTATAAGCCGACCAATCTTTTAAGTTTGAATAAACTTTACCATAGTCTTTATATAAACTTACTATATCTTTTCTTGTTAATAGCCTTTCGCCGTAAGGCGGGTTAGTTATTATTACGCCGTTAGCGAGTTTAGAAGAAAACTCACGCATATCGGCGCGCTGAAAATGTATACAGTCCAAAACCCCAGCCTTTTCCGCGTGTTTTCTTGCAAGGCGTATTTGCGATTCTTCAATATCAAAGGCGTAAATTTTTAGGTCAACATCACTATCTATTGCCTTTTTAGCATCATCTATCATTTTATCATAAAAAGATAAATCAAATTTTTTATAATGCAAGAAATCAAAATCCCGATAAAGTCCCGGAGTAATATTTCTTGCTATCATAGCGGCTTCAATAGGAATAGTTCCTGAACCACAAAACAGGTCGGCAAGAGGTCTACTCTTATTCCAAACGGAAAGCATAATGAGTGCTGCCGCTACGTTTTCTTTAAGTGGAGCGTCGCCTATAAGTTCTTTACGATAACCCCTTTTATTTAAACTTTCGCCAGACGTATCAAGCGATATAATAACGTAATCGCGCCTTATTATAAACTCTATTTTATACCTTTCAGCGCTTTCGTTGAGTTCACATTTATAATGAGATATAAGCCTTTTGCAAATTGCCTTTTTAATTATTGACGCACTTGCTTGAACGGAAGCTAGTTTAGACTCAATGCTAGAGCCGTATACTTCTATTTTGCCGTTTTTATCAATATAATTTTCAAAATCAATTTTAAGCGTCCCATCAAAGAGTTCATCAAAAGTTTGCGCCTTAAACGAGCCGAGTTTAATAAATACCCTTGACGCAGTTCTTAAATGCAAATTAAAAAGAGCGACTTTTTTAATATCGCCCTCCACTGTAATTCTACCGTTTAACGCAGGCGCATCTTCATTTGTCAACCTAAATATTTCTCTTTTAACTACCCCTTCAAGACCTGATGGGGCTGACACTGCTATCTGCATTAAAAAGCCTCGCTTATAAAATTAATTTCTTTATCTAAAACTTCTGCTACTGAAAAACATACAAAAGCGTCGCTAAGCCCTTTAATATTTAAATAAAAGTTGGCTATATCGCGATATTTTTGTTGTTTTTTATAATTTACTGCCTCAGCGGGAGTACCGTAAATAAATGTTGAACGGGTTTTTACTTCTATAAAAGCAATCGTTCCATCCTTTGTTTTAGCAATAATATCCGCTTCGCCAAAAGGACAGTGATAGTTCTTTTCCAAAATCTTATATCCGTTTTTTTTAAGATAATTGTAGACTAAATCTTCTCCTTCTCTACCAAGAAGTTTTTTATAAAAGTCTTTCTGTGAATTTCGCATGCGCCAAACTCCTTAATTGCACTTATATGTTCTTTAGTGCCGTAACCACTATTTCTTTCAAAGCCGTAGTATGTATAAATTTTAGAGTAGCCTTCCATAATTCTATCTCTAGTTACTTTTGCTAGTATTGACGCAGCGCCAATTAAATAACTTTTAGCGTCGCCCTTTATGATAGATAAAGTTTTATAAGGTATATCCAACTTGACGGCGTCAATAATAACGGCGTCCGGTTTAACGCTTAACGATTCTATTGCGTTCGCCATACACTTTTTAGTTGCGTTTAAGATATTGATTTTATCAATTTCATCGTGCTCGATACGGCACACGGAATAAGAAATCGCTTTAGATACAATTTCTTCATAGAGTTTTTCACGCTTCTTTTTAGAAAGTTTTTTACTATCGTCAACACCTTCGATTATATCGTCAAGCGGTAATATTACTGCAGCGCAAACAACTGGGCCACACAACGGTCCACGACCTACTTCGTCTACCCCTGCTATATATATACAACCTTCGCTTTGCAAAAGTCGTTCATTTTCAAGTTTATTATAAGTTTCCATCATTTGTAAAAAGTATTTTTCCTAATTTACCCTTTCTTAAATCGGTAATTATTAACCTACTCGCCCTATCGTAATCAATCTCTCCACCCTTTTTGAGAGCACCGCGTTTTATTGCGATTGCGTCTAAAATTTCAAGTGGCTCTTTACTATCTACTTCTACTCCGTATACCGTTGTTAATGCACTAGTATATTTTTCTTTTAAAAATTTAATTAAATCAATAGATAATTCGTTAAAATCTAAAATATCGTCGTTAATACTACCAATAAACGCTAAAAATTCGGCGTTAGTTTGGTTATCGAAACTAGGTGGAGTAGTACCTGGCGTATCTAAAAGTTCTAGGTCTTTAATTTTTACCCATTGTTTGTCTTTAGTAACGCCTGCTTTGTCGCCTGTTTTAGCCTTTTTCCCACCCGTTAGAGTGTTGATTATAGTTGATTTACCCGTATTAGGAATTCCTGCCACCATAACCCTTAAAGGCTTTTTAACGCCTTTGTTCTTATATTTTTCAAGTATCGGCTTTAGCATATCAAAAACCCCTTCATATAAGGCTTTTGCACTTTTTTCACTAGTTCCCGTAGTTGCTATTACGCGTTTGTTTTGACTTTCAAAAGTTTTTATAACTTTTTTAAGTTCACTAAGTTCAACTAAATCACATTTATTAAAAACGTAAAGCACGGGTTTAGTGCCGAAAACACTTGATAATCTTTTATTTAAGCATGCAAAAGGCGCTCTACTATCGAGAACGAAAATTATACCGTCAACTAATTTAACTTCTTCTTCCATCATACGAATTGCTTTAGTCATATGACCGGGAAACCACTGTAAATGCATATTTTTACCTTTTGCTTTTTGTTATTTATTATTTCTTATTAAGAGCCTCTAACAAGTCTGGGCGTTTTTCTTTAGTAATTCTTAACGACTCGTTATAACGCCATTTTTCAACTTCTTGATGATTGCCTGAAACTAAAACGTCAGGCACCTTTACCCCTTCAAATTCTTGTGGGCGCGTATATTGTGGATATTCTAAAAGCCCGCTTGATATAGATTCTTCATTAAGCGACTCTTCACTAATAACGCCATCGACGTATCTTGCTAAACAGTCAGTTATAACCATTGCGGGAAGTTCTCCACCCGTTAAAACGTAATCGCCTATTGAAATTTCTTCATCGATATAATTATCAATAACCCTTTGGTCAACACCTTCGTAATGCCCACATAAAATTATTATATGTTCGCTATCAATTAAGTCTTTTACCCTTTTTTGAGTAAAAACGCTACCTTTAGGCGAAGTAAATATTCGTTTCGCCTTATGCTCTGGGTCGATAAACTTTATTGCATCGGCAATAGGTTGAGCCGTCATAACCATACCTGCGCCACCACCAAAGGGATAATCATCACAGTTTTTGTGCTTATCTTTAGAATAATCCCTAATATTATAAATATTAATTTCTATTTTTTTAGACTTTACTGCACGCCCGATTATACTTTCGTTTAGCGGGGTAAACATATCGGGGAAAAGGGTTAATATATCAACTTTCATAATAGATAACGTCCTTTAATTTATCCCCTTCTACGTTAATAGTTTTATTATCTAAGTCCACTTTAGGGTTTAATATTTTTAAAAATGGAAAATACGCGATATTACCATTTAAAAGTTGAATTTTAAACATATCTACGTTAGATTGTAAAACGTCTAAAACGACTCCAAATTCTTCACCGTCTACTATTATTCTCAAGCCTTTTAAGTCGGAAATAAAATAAGAAGATTTGTCCTTTTTAATATCGCTTTTATTTGCGCTAAAAATTTTCCCACGCAAAAGTTCAGCATCGTTTCTTGTTACGATACCGTTAAGTGAAATAAATGCAAAACCACCAAAAGCGTCCTTTACGTTTTTTACTAAATATTCTTTACCGTCTACGTCGTAAATAGTTTTAATTTTATTGACGCTATATATGCTATCTCCTAAAATACGCGCTTTAAGTTCGCCTTTTATTCCTTGTGGTTTAACGACTTCAAAAACTTCAAGTTTTTCCATAAAAATATGAGAGAAATTTATTAAATTTCTCCCTTTTCCTTTATCTCTATATTGTATTTTTTGCCTTCTTTAGCACTTGCCGAACGAACTATTGTTCTAAGTGCCTTAGCGAGTTTACCTTGACGACCGATTACTTTACCCATATCGCTTTCGTCAAGAACGACGGTTACTTCAACCACGTCGCCCTTTTCTTCAACTATATAATCGATTTCATCTTGCTTTTCGGCAAACTGACTGACAATATACTTTATTAATTCAACCATAGTTCACCTTTAACCTAATTATTTACTTTTCTTTTTAGGGTTAGTTTTTGATGGAGAAAGTTTTTTAGATTGTTCGATAACACCTGCTTTTACAAGTAAGTTCTTTACAGTTTCAGTAGGTTGAACGCCGTTAGCAATCCATTTTTTTGCTTTTTCAACGTCGATAACAACTTCTGCAGGATTAGTGTTTGGGTTGTAATGACCAATTTTTTCAATGTAAGCGCCGTCTCTTGCTACTCTTGCATCTACTACTACGATTCTGTATAAAGCGTTACCCTTGTCTCCAAGTCTTGTTAATCTCATTTTAACTGCCATTTTAATTATCCTCCGTTTTACGCAAATTTTTGCGTTAATTTTATTTAAAAAGTTGCATTTGCAACAAATTTTATTTACATAAATGGTATTTTCATTTTACCACTTTTTAAATTCTTCATTAAAAGTTTAACTTGGTCAAACTGCTTAAGAAGTTGATTTATTTCTTGAACTGAAGTTCCACTACCCGACGCTATTCTATTTTTTCTTGAAAAGTTTAATATCGACGGGTCTCTTCTTTCCTTTTTAGTCATAGAAAGTATTATTGCTTTAGTTCTTTCAAGTTTTCTTTCGTCAATATCATCGGGGTTAACTTTAAATTTGCCCCTATTCATACCTGGGAGCATACTCATTATATCTTGCATACTACCCATTTTTTTCATCATATTGAATTGTTCAAGATAATCGTCAAGCGTAAAGGTGTTTTCACGCATGCGCTTTTCTAACCTTTTTACGTCTTCTTCAGTAACGGCTTCTTGCGCTTTTTCGATAAGAGACATAACGTCCCCCATACCGAGTATTCGCTTAGCCATTCTATCGGGATAGAAAGGTTCTAAATCGCCGAGTTTCTCGCCTACACTTGCAAACTTAATAGGTTTACCCGTAACTGCTTTTACCGATAAACAAGCACCGCCTCTAGTATCACCGTCAAGTTTAGTTAAAACTACGCCTGTTATAGGAAGTTGCTCGTCAAAGGATTTTGCTACATTAACTGCGTCTTGCCCTGTCATCGAGTCAACGGTTAATAATATTTCATCAGGTTTAACGGCATTATTTATTTCGATTAATTCTTGCATTAATTCGCTATCGATATGAAGCCTACCTGCAGTATCGATAATAACCGTGTCATACCCCAATTTTTTAGCGTGCGCTATTGCGTTTTGGCTTATTTTAACAGGGTTTTTTTGACCTTCTTCGTAAATTTCACAACCTGCGTTTTTGCTAACTACTCTCAACTGCTCGATTGCTGCAGGACGATAAATATCACAAGCAACAAGAAGTGGTTTTTTGCCTTGTTTTTTAAGATGCATTGCAAGTTTACCAGATAAAGTCGTTTTACCAGCACCTTGTAAGCCACACATCATAATTACAGTTGGCAAATTATCTGAAACTTTAAGTTTAGAGTTTGTAGAGCCCATAAGTTCGGTAAGTTCATCAGCAACTATTTTAATAACTTGTTGAGATGGACTTAAACTCTTTAAAACTTCTTGACCTAAAGCCTTTTCACTTACCCTATTAACAAAATCTTTTGCGACAAATAAATTAACGTCCGCCTCAAGTAACGCTATACGCACTTCGCGCATTGCTTGCTTTATTTCAAGTTCAGTAAGTTTACCACGCTTTGTAAGTTTACTAAAAACGTGATTTAATTTTTCACTTAATCCGCCAAATAAATTTGCCATTATTAATCCTCGATTATTTTATCTAACTCTTTTACAAGTTCGCTATCGCTTAAATTTTTAATAATTGATAGTAATTTGCGCTTTTTCGTTAGTAATCCGAGTTTAGTTTCGTAATCTTCAAGTAATTCACGAGTTTTATTTAAAGTATCATTTACGCCCTGACGCGATATCCCCTTAATTTCGGAAATTTCGCCGAGTGATAAATCACATAAATAATACAAATTAAAAACTTCAGACTGATTATCCGTAAGAAGTTTTTTATACACTTCGTAAAGTTCAGAATAAATCAAATCTTTTTCCATAAATCCTCGTTACTTTAGCATTATAACTAACTAAAACGCTATTGTCAAGTAATTTTAAGGTGTAAAGCAAAAATACTTTACATTATCTTTTCATAACTTATAATTTCATAAATTCCACTACTAGAGTCAGTATTATAGGTAATTTTCAAAGTATCTCCACTAAATATTAAAAGCAAGTCTTCTTTAAATTGAGTTTTAAACACTTCTTTATTTGTAGACCTTATATAAATAACTCCGTTAACTTCCCAAATATCGTGAACGGTTATAGTAGTTTCGTCTTTATTCGTTGCAATTTCGCCCGAAGTTATTCCGTTTTCTATTAATAGGTTTTTATAGGCTTCCATTGCCTTTTGCTGAGTAGTGCCCGTAGCAACTATGCCGTAACTTTTTACGTTAACAAGTGCATAAAGTTTTACGAGCCCGTTATTATCTTTTAGAACCATAATATACGTTGCTTCGCCCGAAACGTTTATAAGCGCAGGGAAAGACGCTTTATAACCCTTTTCTTGAACTTCACCTTCAGCAGCGCCCATAGCGGAATATTCTTCAGCGCCGATTACCGGGTAATATTTATATTCGCCGGTTCTTGCATTAGTTATAATAAAACCTATATTGCTTTCGTCGTTATTAACGGACGTAACGCCTGTAAAATACCAAACGTCATCCTCTAAAATAATATAGCCAAAGTCATCAGTCGTTTGTTTACAACCCTTTTGACCTATAACGCTATTTAGCCAACCACCCGAATACATACCTTGCCAATTATATTTTTCGGAAGCCAAATTACCGTCGTAAACTATATCAACCCAAGATGGGACTTCGCCGATATTATAAATTTTAGAAGTTCCGTCACAAGGGTTAAAGATGATTACTTCGTTAACGTCTTTAGCGCCGAACATAAAAACGTTAGGCTTATAGCAAGCAACTATATAATACGGATTATCTTCATCGTCAAGTTCAAAGTGAGGTTCACCTAAAATTTTAGTAGGATATGAAAAACGCAATTTTCTTAGTAAATCTTTAGAAAAATACGCGCTCTCAGTATAATAAATAGGGGTTTTAAATTCAACGTATTCTGCACTATTAACGGAAACCGGGTCAACGGAAACGTAGCCTGGGATTCCTTTATCTTTATTACCAAGCCATTTAAAAAAGCCTGCGTATTCTAAAGACGCTACTTTTTTAGGAGTCTTTTTATAATTTATTTGATTATATATATCAGAAATTTCGTATTGAGAAACAACGTTAGAAAGGTCGCCCAAAGTTCTTTCGCCTACTATTTTAGCAGAATCCGTATCCATAAGCGCAATATTAGTTACGCTATCGGTTTCAGGCATATCTTCTTCAAAAACTGCTTCTTTTACGTTTATAACGGAACTATACGCCTTAGCAGAAAATATGCTTGAAGAAAATATATTGCCAAGTATTATTATAACGATAGGAACTGCAACTATTAAACCTATAGGTTTAACGCTTAATACAGGAATTGAAGTTTGTAAATTTGGGTTGTATTTATTAATTAATTTAAAGGTAAACGGCAATACGCCCAACGCGAAAATAAACGTTAAGTAAAACCAAAAACCCACGCTTGCATAGTGGATTGGTGGAAGCGTTACGTAATAAACCAAAAATGCAACTACGAGTGCAATTAAATAATAAATAATTAAATATTTTTTATTCTTAAAAGAAAATTTAGTAAAGTCTATTTTTATATTTGAATTTTTAGCCATATTTTCTCCTTATTAAACTTAAATTTACAATTATTAAAACTTTTAAAAAGCCTTGTTTAGATTCTCCGTTAGTCCGTCTCTGCTCTTAGGCGAAGAATGACAATATAATTTAACGTTAATAGATTCTCCGTTAGCCCGTCGTTGTAGGTCGACGCGAAGAATGACAATAATAAATGAACACTACCTAAGAGCTTAGAAACAAGTAGAGACAAGAAAGAATATTTCAAGCATTGATTTGGGGTTGCTAATTTTTGTTTATACTGCGTTAAACCCCTTGATAATAGACTCTACTATTATCTTCGGTCTTTGCCTTGTCTAAACTAAAAATTTGCTAACCCTAAATTGCTTCG
>JAZUMP010000052.1:0-18152 GCA_045603725.1 Christensenellaceae bacterium | reverse complement strand
CATACCGTCAGCAACGTAAGCGTGGTTATCAGGATATTTACCAGATAATACGAATGGTTTAACACCGTCGATATCCATTTTTTCGCATACTACTACGAGTTCTTCTAATGAAGATGGCATACCGTCGTCATACGTTTCATAAATACCGTCAGGACCGCAAGATAAATATCTATTTGAGTTCCAACCGTTCCAATCATCATCTGCATCGATTGCTTCAGTAAACAAATCATCTTCAATATCAGCAAAGAAGTATTCTGCCCCAACTAAACCACTATCAAAAGGTATCGCATCGTCTTGATATTCTGGAGATACAAAATAGTAACCAAACTCATCAAAAAGTTTCTTATCGTAGTTCATACCAAGCATATAAGCACCAGTAGGCGTAAAGTAATAACCTTCGCCGTGAGCAGCAGAATTACCTTGTAAATTCTTCCTGTAAGATTCAGGTATCTTATCTTCAAGAGACCTTTCTTCGCCTGGAATAGTTTCTTTAACGATTTCATCAACGTTAAGGAAGTCACCAGAAGTAATCATACTAGTGTTAACTGAATATGGGTTGATGTAAACGTGTTTACCGTCTGTACGAATATTGCTAACTCTAACTACGTCAGGATATGGTTCAACGTCAACTATAACACCCTTTTTGCCAGGAGCAAATTCAGTGTCTACGTTTGCTTCTTCGAACTGTTCAGCTAGTTCTTGAATACCGGTAATACCCATACCGTTGTTTGGCGCAATGATGTAGAAATAAGAAATGTCGTCACGCAACTCTTCTCCTCCACACGCCATAGTGCTGAATGCTATTATTACCGATAATAAAAGCATTAAAAGTTTTTTCATAAATTTTCCTCCAATTTATTTTTTAAATTTTCATACGGCGAGCCGTATCGTTTTGCTTTATACGTTATTGTTTTTAAATTTTACCAATAACCATACACTTTACACAATACATTTTATCACATTTTATATAATAAAACAAGGATTTTTAAATAATTTTTTGTTTTATTTTATAGCATTTTTGAAATATGGTTTATTTTTTTAAATCTTGGTTACATTTTCCGCAAATTATTATATTATATATAATAAAAATTTTTTGCAAAGTGAGATTTTAATTATATCACGCGCTAACCGTAATTACAATGTAGTTTTTCGACTAATTATATATAAAAAAACGATATAAATTTTTTTAATATGTATTGACATTGCTTTTTTATTGGTGTTATTATATCTATAAAGTAAGCGGGATAGTTATGAAAAAATTTTTTGCAAATAGTTTAAAGAGTGAAAATTTTACACCTTGTAATTACAGGCTCGTTAACGTTGGAGTAAATATAAGCACCTCCACTTTTGACGCCATAACTAAACAAGTTCGTAAAGATTATTCTTTATTTTGTGTAGATAGTGGAAGAATTATCGTTAAAAACCCAAATAATGCCGACGAGATAGTAGAAGAGGGAGAGTTTTTTATGTATTTCCCTAACTCTTCTCAAAACTTTTATTGTGAAGGCAACTCTAAAGCAAAAATTACTTTGATTTTTTTTATGGGGTCCGAATTAGACGAGATTATAAAAAATTTAAAACTTAATGAAGGGAAGATTATTACCAAGCCTACGAGCAAGGCTCAAGAAATATTACAACTACTATTAGATGAAAACGTTAATAAACCCCTAGGTTATGAAGTTATGAGCAAGGGCCTACTATTAAATTTACTCACAACGCTCGCGCGAGATAGAGTTTCTCAAATTTCAACAAATGAGATTAAACCCGTTTTGGGAAACGTAATGAGCGTTATTGATAAAATTAATCAAAATCCACACGTTTCCAACAAGGAACTTGCTTCTGATTTAAATATATCGGTTGACCATTTCGTTAGAGTATTTAAAGACGTTTTTAAAAAGACTCCCCATCAATATAAATTAGAAGTAATAATGGAAAAAGCAAAAAAATACTTATTATCGAGCAATCTTAAGGTTAGTCAAATTGCCGAGATTTTAGGTTATAATAATGGCGAGTTATATTTTAATGCAAGTTTTAAAAAATTTGTTGGTTTATCTCCAACGGAATTTAGGAAAAAAAACAAGTTTGATTAAAAATATATGATTTAACTTATATAAAAATAACAAACAAAAAACAAAAAGTGCTTTCGTTTAAAAAGCACTTTTTTTAGTTGTTGTTTATTTAATTCAATGTTTATTTGACTCAATATAATTTTCAGCGTAATAAACGGCGTTTGCACCGTCGCCTACGGCAGTAACTACTTGCCTTAAAGGCTTAGTTCTAACGTCGCCTACGGCAAAAACTCCACCCAAATTGGTTTTAGTAGTTTCGTCTGCAATAATATATCCCGACTCGTCTAATTTCACTTGATTTTTAACTAGTTCGGTTGCCGGTTTTCTGCCTATACTTATAAAAATTCCATCGGCTAAAATCGTAGAAGTTTCCTTAGTTTTTGCGTTCTCGATAACTACGCCTTCAAAGGAATTTTCGCCGATAATTTCCTTAACTTCACTATTCCAACAAAACGTTATATTTTTAGCGTTAAAAAGCGCTTCGTGATATACTTTTGTTGCTCTTAAAGTATCTCTTCTATGCACTAAAAACACCTTGTTTGCCACCCTACTTAAAAGTAGCGCGTCGGAAACTGCAGTATCTCCGCCACCTACTATAATAACGGTTTTGCCTTTATAAAACATACCGTCGCAAGAAGCACAGTAGTGAACTCCTCTACCTTTAAATTTTTCTTCTTTATTTATTCCTAATTCCCTTGGATTTGCACCCGTTGCTATAATTATAGTTTTTGATAAAAATTCGCCTTTAGAAGTTTTTACGCTTTTATTTTTACCGTTAAGTTCCACGCTTAAAACTTCGACAAGTTCAGACTTAACGCCAAATTTTTCTGCTTGGGATTTCATTTTTTGCGCAAGTTCAAACCCGTCTATCCCCATATCGAAACCGGGATAGTTTTCAATATTTTCAGTAATTGCCATCTGCCCGCCTGCGTAGAATTTTTCAAAAAGCAAGACTTCAAGCCCCGCCCTTGCTCCATAAAGAGCCGATGTGTATCCCGCAGGTCCACCGCCTATTATTATAATATCGTATATCTTTTCCATAATATTATTATCACCCTTTTTTGTTATTGTAATTCTTTATCTGCACCTTTTCTTTTATAAATAAGGCGCATTAAACTTTCGCTCATATTAATATTTTCACAAACTGCACTATCGCCAAAATATAAATCGGTTGGAGCAAAATTCCAAATGGCTTTTATGCCTAAATCTACTACTTTTTTAGCAGTTTTTTCTGCAATTTCTTTTTGTACGGAAATTATCGCAATATCAATTTTATTGTTTTTTAAATATTCTTCAAGTTTATCTACTGATAAAACTTCTATGCCGTCAACGTTTTTTATGTGCGAAGTCTCAATATCAAAAATAGCCCTTACAAAAACGTTTTCTTGCGAAAACCCTTTATAATTTGCAAGTGCCTGACCTATACGACCACCACCGATAATTATAGCGTCGTGCTCATTGTTAAGACCTAATATTTCTTTTATTGAATTTTTTAAATATTCCGTATCGTAACCGTAGCCTTGTTGCCCAAACCCACCAAACTGATAAAGGTCTTGGCGAACTTGTGATGCAGTTAAATGTAACGCTTCAGATATAGTTTTTGAAGAAACCCTTGAAATTTTATTGTCCACGAGTTCTTTTAAATACCTATAATACTTAGGAAGTCTTTGTATAACGTTTTCGGATATTTGTTTTTTCATTGCCCACCTTTTTATTTGTGAAAATAAAAATTTTGTGTTAAAATTAAAATATGATAAAAATAAGCGCTAAATTAATTAAAAATCACAAAACTATAAAATCTTATACGTATATCAATATAAACGAATACGTAAGAGATAATTTTTACGACTATTTAGTAGAAATTTGCCGTAAACTCGATATTTCTACACCAATACTTATTCCTTACTACGTAGAGTGTTTTGATAGTTTTAACAGCGTTTCTTTTAAAAGCGACGATTTTATTGATAAAATCAATTTTGATAGCCTACTTTTAGAAAACGTGGATAGATAATTACATATCTTTTATAAAATTCCACATAATACCTAATAAAAAGGAGGTATTATGAAATTAACTAGTATAATTGCATTTATTTTAGTTATCGTAGGAGCGTTAAACTGGTTACTTATCGGGCTTTTTGATTTTAACTTAGTTTCAATGATTTTTGGGCCTTTAAGTTTTATTTCACGCACCATTTATACGCTCGTTGGAATTGCAAGTTTATGGATAATTTTCTTTATTTTTGCATTCAGACCGTTCAAAAACGTTAACGATTAATTTTTTTAGTTGTCAATTTTAAAAATGGGAAGTAGATTAATGCTCCAACTAAATAAATAGATACTAATTGGCCAATAAATATTTGGAGCATTGAAATAAAGTAAAGTTCTTTGAGTTCTACTAAAAGTAAGAACGTAAAGGGAACGATTATTGCATTAATAATAACAGGCGGAAACGCGCCGATAAAAAACCTGAGTTTCGGGTTTTTTATTTTTTTACCTATAAAATAGGTAAGAATTGCAGAAATCAACGTTGCTAAAGTTCCAAATATTATATCTAATATTCCGTTGCCAAAGAAATTAGCAATCAAGCATCCTATTGCAAGCCCGAACACGGCTTCGCCAAAAAATAATGGCAAAATAGTAAGCGCTTCAGCAAACCTTACTTGAATACCCCCAAACGATAACGGATAAAACGCCATACATACGATAAAGTATACGCTTGCAATTATGCCCGATAAGGCAAGTGAAGTAGTTCTGTTTTTCTTTAATTGTAACATGTTACACCTCGGTTGTTTAATAAGTGTTTTCCGAAAACCTTAATTTAATTATTTTTATTTGTTTTGTTTTTTATTTTAAAATTTTAATAGATTCTCCGTAAGCCGAGCAGGTTGGTCGGCGCGAAGAATGACAGGAAGAAAGTTATATATAAACTGTCATACTGAACATTGCCCGCTTTGAACGGCTTTTGAAGTATCTCTTCCTTATCACAATAGATTCTCCGTTAGCCCATCACGGTGGTAGGCGAAGAATGACAATATTGGCTGTCGTTTTGAGATTCTTCGAGAGAAGTAGCAAGAAGTGGCGCTCAGAATGACAGGAATAGGTTTTTTAGATTCTCCGTTAGCCCGTCAAGTAGGTAAGGTCGTATACCGAAGTAATAGAGAGTTTTTGCCGTTAACAAGTTTTACGTAAGAGCCTATTTAAAACTAGGCTCTTTATTTTGAGCGGACACAATAGACCTTGCTCGGTCATTGTGGTCGTAAAAAATCATAGTAACGCAGTATTGCAACGCTTATACGCTTTTAAAATTCAAATGGCTGTTTACGATTACACATAAACAGCCACTTGAAAAATATATGATAAGGGGGAAAATGATGAACAAATTTAAATAACGCTATTAATATACACTTTTGTTTTTAATTTGTAAAGCGTTTTAACCCACTTTTTTAAAATATTTTTAAAAATTTTTTTCTTGTTTTTTTTAGTCGAAAATTTGCTGTTTTTTATTCGCTTATTTTAAATAAAATTTTTAAAATAATAAAACTTTTCGTTTTCTTTTACTAAAGTAAAGCCACATTTTTCGATAAGTTTTTTGGACGGTAAATTTTTCTTATAACATTTCATAATTGGAATTAAATTTAACTTCTTTTTTACGTAAGAAATTATTAAATCTAAACTTTCTTTAGCGTAGCCTTTCCCTTGGTATTTTTTAAAGAGCCTTATTCCTATTTCAACGGTGTTTTGATAAGAAAATTTATATAAAATCACTTCGCCCATCATTATGCCGCTTTTTTTGTCGCGAATTGCTAAGCAAGTGTTTGCGCCATTTTTAAAATCGCGTTTTTGCATTTTATAAAAATATTCAATGCTAGGACTAGGATTATGTTTCTTATAATCATAACCCCACCATTTATTGTTAGCCTTTTGAACGTTTAATTTATAGTAGCTAATAGCGTCGTCTTTTTTAATCGCGTTTAAAAGCACTCTTTCGCCCTTTAAAACGGGCTTTTTTGTAATAGGCATTGGGCTTTTTACCGTTACGAAGTTTTTGTTTTCAAGCCTTACGGGTTTATACTGCGTTTTAGAAATTCTAAGACCGGCATCGCCCGAATCGTCTTGCCTATTTACCCATAAAACGCCTTCTTTATAATTGTTTTTAACAAACTCGTTATAAGTAAGTGGATACGCTCCGCGATATTTAAGTAACGCCTTTTCTATATGAATTACGAGCATATCGCCAACGTATTCCCCAATAGAAATTGAAACTATTTCGCCATTATACTCAATATACCCGCCAAACATTTGACTTTTAAATAAAAAATCAACGAACTTATAAGTAAACTCAAGCTCCCTTTTCTCCATTTTCCTTTTTTTAGGGTATTGCTTATCGTACTCCTTTAAAAAGGCGTGAATTCTAGGAATATCTTTTCTCGTAATCTTTTTATACTCGTAACTTGGATATAATTTTTTAAAGGCGTTTATATGGTTTCGTTGCCCGCTAAACTTCTTGCCCGAAAAAGTTTTCATTTCTTCAATATCGTAGATATAATCGCTAAAATTACGATTATATGAACACTCAATATTGCCGTTAAATTTTTCACTTAAACGCTTTAAACTATCGTCGTCAACACATATAAAAACTAGTGGTTCTTCCTTTTCGAGCGCATATTTTTCAATTTCTAAAAGCGCGCCGTCAAAGTTCTTTCCAAGTGGCAACATAAACCTTTCGTTTCCGTTTTCACCAAATTTTAAAATAAGAGTATCGTCAAATACGGTAAAAGTTGGATTATAACTAGTGTACCACGTAAATATAACCCCTCCAGAATAATCACAGAGGGGGTATTTTGAGTTTACCGTATATTTTTGAATTTTTTTAATACTTTTAGCGTTAAGTTTTTTAAATTTTAACATACTATTTTTTATTTTTGTTTTCAAGCATTTCGACAATATCGGAAAGCCTATTTAAATCATCCGTCGTATAATAATCGATATAAATTCTTCCCTTTTTATCGTTACCGATAGCCGCAACCTTCGTTCCGAAAGTTTGTTGCATTCTAGAAATTAAGTCTTTAAGTTCAGCACTCATTTCTAGCGCTTGCTTCGCCATTTTGGTTTTCTTTATTTCAGAAGGTGGGTTAAAATAATCTTTCGTTGCCTTTTCAATATCCCTAACCGACATGCCGTTTTTAACTGCATTGTTAGCAATTTTCTTTTGCATGTCGAGCGGTAAAGTAACTAAAGCACGCGCGTGGCCTGAAGAAAGTTTGCCGTTTGCAACGAGTTTAACAACCTCGTTATCTAAGGTTAAAAGCCTAAGAGTGTTTGCAACGGCAGAACGGCTCTTTGCTATTCTTTCAGCAAGTTCTTCTTGGGTTAAACCGTAATCGTCCATAAGTTGTTTCATGGCAGTTGCGGCTTCTATTGGGTTTAAATCTTCACGTTGTAAGTTTTCGATTAAAGATATTTCTTTAATTCGCCTTTCATCGTATTCTTTTACGATAGCAGGAATAGTATCTTGACCAGCAAGTTTAGAAGCCCTATATCTTCTTTCACCTGCAATAATCATATATTTACCGTTACCGTCTTTATTAACGACGATAGGCATAATAACACCGTTAAGTTTTATTGAACTTGCAAGTTCGCCGAGTGCTTTATCATCAAAAACTTTTCTCGGCTGATTTGGGTTAGCGTAAATATCTCCAATTGATAATTCTAAAACCCCTGTTTTTATATCTTCGGCTGTAACGCCTAAAGTTTTGCTATAATCTTCTTCCGTTGATTGAAAAAGGGCAGATAATCCTTTTCCTAAACCTTTATTTGCCGACATTTTCTTCCTCCCCACTTAAAAATTCTTTGGTTAATTCCGTATACGCTCTAGTACCGGCACATTTCGGGTCGTACTTTATAACGGGCATATCGTGGCTAGGCGCTTCAGAAACCCTAATATTTCTTGGAATAACCGTTTTAAACACTTTTTCCCCAAAAAACTTTCTTATTTCTTCGGCTATTTGACGGGAAGCGATTGCTCTACCGTCGTACATAGTAAGCGAAACGCCTGCAATTTCAAGTTTAGGATTTAAGTGTTTTATAACGAGTTTAAAGGTGTGCATTAATTGTGATAAACCTTCAAGAGCGTAAAACTCGCATTGAATTGGAATTATAATACTATCAGCACAAGTTAACGCGTTAATAGTTAAAAGCCCTAACGACGGTGGGCAGTCAATCATAATATAATCGTACTGCTTAGACGCCTTTTTTACGGCTTCACAAAGCCTTTTTTCTCTATTTTTAAGGTATACAAGTTCAACTTCTGCACCCGCTAAATCGATAGACGACGGCAAAATATATAAATTTTCAATATTGGTTGGAAGCGTAGCGTCTTTAATGCTAGTTTCTTCAGTTAAAACTTGATAAACTGCATTTTTTACGCTTCCCTTATTTATACCTAAACCCGTCGTCGCATTTCCTTGAGGGTCAAGGTCTATTACTAAAACTTTTTTCCCAAGCCCTGCTAGACATGCCGACATATTTACGCAAGTCGTCGTTTTACCAACTCCGCCTTTTTGGTTAGAAAAAGCAATTACTCTTCCCATAAATACCTCTTTATTTTATTTTTCTTCTTTTGTTTTTTCGTTTTCTTCTTGGTTATTTAAAGGTTCGTTAGCCGATTGAATTTCTTCCTTTGGCTCTTCTTTATTGTTTTCTTCTTTTTTAAGAACGTTTTCTACTTTTAAGAAAGGGTTTTCTTTTGCTTGACCGTCCTTTTCTTCCATTATTTTAATAATTTCTTGAACGTCTTTCCCTTCCATAAGCATATCTACTTCGTCTTGATAAATAGTTTCCCTTTCAACTAAAAGCCTTGCCATATTATCAAGTATTTTTTTGTTGGCTTTTAATAATTCAGTTGCCCTTTTATGAGCGTTTTTAATAATTGCTTCAATTTCAAGGTCGATATTTTTAGCAAGTTCTTCAGAATAAGTTGCTCTCGTTTGCATATCTTTACCGATAAACACTTGGTCGCCACCACCGTAGTTAACAGGACCAATTTTATCAGACATACCCCACTCAGTAACCATCTTACGCGCCCTTTCAGTTACTACGCTAATATCGTTAGATGCTCCCGTTGAAATATCTTTAATTATAAGTTCTTCAGCAACACGACCACCTAAAGTCATTGCAATATCGTCTAAAAGTTTGGATTTTTCTACGTGGTTA
Source organism: Christensenellaceae bacterium (assembly GCA_045603725.1). Classification (GTDB taxonomy): domain Bacteria; phylum Bacillota; class Clostridia; order Christensenellales; family Borkfalkiaceae; genus HGM11412. Next base: position 8,871 of record JAZUMP010000052.1, on the reverse strand, counting down.
CTGTCGTTATCAGGCCTTGTCATAGTATAGCCCGCCGCAAAACCCCTTGGAATAATAGAAACTTCTTGAACAGGGTCGCAATTTGGTAAAAGTTTAGCAAGTATAGCGTGGCCCGATTCGTGATAAGCAGTAATTCTCTTATCAGATTCAGTTACAACCCTACTTCTCTTTTGTGGACCAATTATAACTTTATTAATCGCTTCGTATAAATCAATATTCGTTATGGCGCTTCTATTTGCTCTCGCAGCCAAAATAGCCGCTTCGTTTAATAGGTTTGCAAGGTCTGCACCACTAAAACCAGCAGTCATTCTCGCTAAAACTTTAAAGTTTACGTCTGGAGCAAGAGGTTTGTTTCTAGCGTGAACTTTTAAAATCGCTTCTCTACCCCTAACGTCAGGAATATTTACGTAAATTTGCCTATCAAATCTACCCGGACGCATTAATGCTGGGTCCAATATATCGGCACGGTTAGTTGCCGCCATTATTACGATACCTTCGTTTGCATCAAACCCGTCCATTTGAACGAGTAATTGGTTAAGGGTTTGCTCTCTTTCGTCGTTACCACCGCCAAGACCAGCGCCACGATGCCTACCAACAGCGTCTATTTCATCAATAAACACTATACAAGGCATACTCTTTTTTGCCATTGAGAATAAATCCCTTACCCTACTTGCACCAACACCAACGAACATTTCAACGAAATCTGAACCGGAAATTGAGAAAAACGGAACGTTCGCTTCACCTGCAACGGCTTTAGCAAAAAGCGTTTTACCTGTTCCCGGAGGGCCTACTAAAAGCACGCCCTTAGGAATTCTTGCACCTAAATTAGAGAATTTTTTAGGATTTTTAAGGAATTCTACTATTTCTTGAAGTTCTTGTTTTTCTTCTTCGGCACCAGCAACGTCAGAAAACCTTACTTTTACGTTTTGGCTAACCATTGCTTTGGTTTTACCAAAGTCAAGCGCAGATTTATTAGAACCGTTTACTTGGCGCATCATCATCATAACGAACAATAAACCAAGTCCAACTACTAAAATTGGGAAAACTAATGAAGATAAAAACGAACCTTCGTTAGGGTCGGTATAATCTACTTCTACACCCGTTAATTTAAGAGCATCGGCTATTCCGTCGCCAAAATAAATACTATCGGTATTTCTACCGTAACTAGACTCGTAAACTAAAACGTATTTAGTCGTATCCCCTGAAACGACTTTTTTATAGCCTGAAACGTTGTAAGAATTGAAAACTACTTTATCTATTTCCCTTTCGTCTGAATAATTATATTTTATTTCACCCGTGTTTTCATCTTCAACCAACGTTACGCCAGCAAGTTCAAAGAATTTAGAAGAAGTAACGTCTTGCACGAGTAAATTATTCATAAAATACATGAAAACCAATACTCCAACAACTAGAAAAACGCCAAGTATAATCCATAATTTTGTATGATTTTTTTTCATTGTAACCTCACATATATTAGTATTATTATAATCAAATAAATCAAAAATTTTACATTTATTAATTGATATTTAATTTAAGTGTAACTTATTGTAACATAATTTTATAAAATTTACAATCATATTATTAAATATTATTAAGAAATTTTTAAATAAACGCTAATTAAACAGTTTTGCGCCTTAGTTAAACAAAAATAAATTTTCTTATAAAATTGAATTATTTCATTAATATAATACAAATAGATAAATTTAAACTAAACTAAATTAAATTTAATAATTTTTATTGAATAAAAACTTGAGTTAACTTTTGTAATAATGATTTAAATAATCTTGCTAAGATAACTTTAAAAGTAAAAACGTTATAATATCAAATAATTTAACAATGGTATATTATAAGGGGTTTGATTTACCCTTCTAAAGTTTACTTTTAGGTATTTGTTTTGATTAACGGCAATTATTTTAAAACACATATTTAATTTTATGTTTCACGTGAAACTTTTTAATTTTTTAACACTCAAAATTTGCGATAAAATCTAATATTTTGAGTGTTGCAAATATTATTATTACGATTTTGTTTTCTTTGTCCACTCAAATTTTACCTATTCAAAAAACACTGTTTCACGTGAAACATTTTACTGTTTTTTATAAATAAAAAGTGGGGCAAATTGCCCCACGATTTAATTAAATTTTATACAGAAATAATTTTTGATATTAAGTTTTTAAATAACGATGAGTTAGTAATCGTTTCAAGTGCACTATTTAAAAAACACGTAACGCCTTCGGGTTTTAAATAGTTGTTTAGTGAAAATATAGTAGACGCTAAAGATAATGCAACAAATATAATTATTAAACATTTTAAAACACTAAATATCATGCCTAAAACCATATCAACGTTTTTGATTATTGGAAACGACACGATTTTGCGCACAACCGCCTTTAATATCGTAAATCCTAATAATAGAACTATAAGTAGCGTTATAAACGATATGACGTTTAACGTCCAACCAGTTATTACGTCAACTAAAGCAATTTCAAAATTCGATTCAACGACTAATGAAATTATTAATTCGTGTAAAAACGCAGGAATGCTTGAAGATTTTAAAGTTTCTCTTAATGCGTTTTCGTTTTTCAAAGTTTCGGAAGTAATTCCAATTGCTTTTTCTACTCCATTTTTAACCATGCCGGTAATAGCAGGTATATTGTTATTTATAAATGAAGCCAATTTCCCGCATAACACAAATGAAAGTATTAGCGCTAAGGCAAAACCTAATATAGAAAGTGCTTGCCGAGCAAAGCCTTTTATGGCGCCAACTATTAGCGCTATAATTACTAAAATAAGCGCGATTACGTCTAAAAGCGCTATGTTTATTCCGGCAACATTGACTATATTAGGAATAGCAAGTAAATTTATCATGTTAGTCTACTCCTAATTAAATATAATACTAGTTTAGCAAATAAACCTTATTTAGTCAAGGTATAGTGAACAATTAAATTTTCCCCTTTTTAAATAAAATTTAACACAAAACTTAGAATAAAATATATTTATTTAGTAAATAATTAAAATATGAATCAATATGAATATAATATTACGCAAAAAAATTCCCATTTAGGTATCGGAGATGCTTTAAAACACCTATATAAAACGCAGTACCCTGTAATAATTTGTGTTGGAAGCGATCTTGCTATAGGTGATTCCTTGGGGCCTATTATTGGAAGTGAACTAACTTATAAATTATTTGGTAAAGCCTACGTTTACGGCACCTTAGAAAGTCCAATAACAGCCAAAGAAATAAAAACTGTGTTTAATACGATAAATAATCTTCATCCTAAATCAAAAGTACTAGTAATAGACGCCGCTGTTGGAAATAAGGAAGAAATTGGCAAGATAAAGATAAAAGATACAGGATTAAAGCCAGGGCTTGGCATTAATAAGGATTTAGAAGAAATAGGCGACGTTTCTATAATTGGAATAGTTAGCGATAAAGAAAACCCAAAAAACAATATTTATAACGAAACTAGGCTTTCATTAATAAAAAAAATAAGCAGTTTAATAGTGCTTGGAATAATAGAATATTTAAAATAGCGCAACTAAAATAGTAATGCGCTAACATGTTTTTTAAAGTCATTTAAAATAATATTGCATTTTAAACGGCTCATTAATAACTTTTACTACAACTCTACTAATGGTAGGGTTGTTATTTATAAACCCTTTAAAAATTTCTTTGCAAAAACAACTTTTGTATGCTATAATTATTAAAATTTATAACGAGAAAATAAGGAGTTATAATATGAATTTGCAAATTAAAAATTTATATAAAAGTTTTTCCGATAAAAAGGTCTTAACTGGTATAAATTTTGAAGTAACCAGTGGAAAAGCGTTTGGTCTTCTTGGCCGAAACGGCGCAGGTAAAACGACGACTATTAGAATTTTAATGAACGTTTTCCCCGCAGATAGTGGCGAAATATTATTTGATAACAAACCTATTGATTATTCAAAGATATCTTTTGGGTATCTACCAGAAGAGCGTGGTCTTTATCCTAAAAAGAAAATAATCGACCAATTAATTTATTTTGCCGAGCTTAAAGGTATGAATTTAAAAGAAGCAGTAAAATCAATAGATTATTGGCTCGAAAGGCTTTCTATGACGGAATATAGAAACAAAAAATTAGAAACGTTATCTAAAGGCAATCAACAAAAAATTCAACTTATAACGGCTCTTGCTCACAATCCAGAAATAATTATTTTAGACGAACCTTTTTCTGGTCTTGACCCTGTAAACGCAAGTCTTTTAAAAGAAGTTGTAAAAGAAGAAATTAAAAAAGGCAAAATTTTAATTTTTTCAAGCCATCAAATGAGTTATATTGAGGAGTTTTGCGATAGTATTGCAATAATACATAATGGAAAAGTAGTTTTATCGGGTGATTTAAAAGAAATTAAAAGGGCTTATCCTAGAAACAAACTTGAAATTTATTCAAAAGATGAAGAGAAAATCTTAAACGATTATGATGGATTAGCCGAAAAATTTGAAAACCACGTAATTATAAATCTTACAACTCCAGAAGAAAAAGCAATGGTAATGGAAAATTTAACTAAAAACTACGATATTGACGAAATAAAGGTTTTTGAACCGTCTCTTAACGATATTTTCGTAGAATTTGCTAAAGATAAGGAGTAAAAACATGAAACAATTCTTTAAAGTTTTTAAATTTGAACTAAAAAATTACTTCACTAATAAAATTTTCGTTGGAACGACGATATTTTTTATGGTTTTATCTTTAATAATAATGTCATTACCAAGAGTAATCGGTTTATTTAAACAAGACGATGAACCTGCTCAAATAGAAAATCCTCCCGTTATGGTTTTAGCAGGAGAAGACGCTTCTTTCGTTGAAAATTTATTTATTTCGGCATTCCCAAACTATAAAATAATAGTTGAAAACGAGGTTATTGATAAAATTAGACACGACATTATTGAAGAAAGGGTAAAATGTGCCGTTGTTTTAGACGGATTAACGTCTTACAAATACTACGTTAACAATCTTTCAATGCTTGATATGAATACTCAAACGATAAATGAAGTTTTAAAAACCGCGTATATGCTATCGGAAATGGAAAAACAGGGTGTTTCTTCAAACGACGCCATTAATATAATATCTCAACCAATAACTTTTGAAACAACAGCACTTGGTGCAAACCAAATAAACTCGTTTTTTTACGTTTATATTATGATTTTTGCTTTATACGTTGTAATATTGTTATACGGGCAGATGATTGCATCAAGCGTAGCATCAGAAAAAAGTTCAAGAGCAATGGAAGTATTAATAACTAGCGTTAAACCAACCGCATTAATGTTTGGTAAAGTTCTTTCATCTTGCATTGCAGGATTAATACAACTTATAGCAATTTTTGGTTCAACATTATTATTTTATAATATTAATAAAGAGGCGTGGGGTGGCAACGAAATAATAAATTCTATATTCAATATGTCTTTTGAATTAATATTATATATGCTTTTATTCTTCGTCTTAGGTTTTTTAATTTATTCCTTCTTATTTGGCGCAGTTGGTTCAACTGCTTCTAAACTAGAAGATATTAACACTTCGTGTATGCCGTTAATACTTTTATTCGTTGCCGGATTTATTATCGTTATGATTTCAATGGCTACCGGAAGTGTCGACTCTGTTTTAATGAAAATTTGTTCTTACGTTCCTTTTACTTCACCAATGGCAATGTTTACAAGAATTGCAATGAGTACCGTAAAAGTGTATGAAATTATTATTTCAATAACTTTATTAATTGTTTCTGTATTAGGAACTGGTTATGTTTCTGCAAAAATATATAGATTTGGCGTTTTGCATTACGGAAATCCACCAAAAATAAAAGATTTTATTAAAACCCTTTTAAACTCTAAATAAAAACACCCCTAATATAATAAGGGTTTAAAACAAAAAATAAAGGCTTGTTTTTAAACAAGCCTTTTAAATTAATCTTTCTTTAAACTATTACCTAAGAACGTACCAAAACCGCTGGTTTTTTGAGTTGTTCTTATCATTTCGCTTTTAAAACCGCCTTTTGAACCTTTTCCGTAACTCTTTTTGCTATCTCTTTTTTCATAAGGTTTAGCATTGTCAGGAATTATAACGATATAACGTTTTGGTTCAACGCCTTGAGATTCCGTTTTAACGTGAGGAGCTTCTGCTAAAGCAGAGTGAATAACGCGCCTTTCAAATGGATTCATTGGCTCTAACGAAACCGTTCTTTGGTTTTTAATTGCTTTATCAGCAAGCCTTAAAGCTAGGGCTTTTAAAGTTTCTTCACGTTTACTTCTATAGTTTTCACAATCAACAACGACTCTCTTATATTCTTCGTTGCCAATATTTGCAACAGCACTAACTAGCGTTTGAATAGCGTCTAAAATTTCGCCTCTATAACCAATAAGTGAAGATGATTTTATTGATTCTAAATTAACGTGCACTTTTTCATCATCTTTTGTAATTTCAGTAACGACAGGTATATTTAATACGTTAAAAAGACCTTCTAAGAAATCTTCTATTCTTTTTTCGTCTGATTTTTTTACTTCTATTGCAATTTTTGCTTTCTTACCACCAATACCAAGTACGCCTTTTACACCTTCTTCTAAAACGGTAATTACGGCGTCATCTTTTGATATTCCTAATTTTTCTAAACCTGCTTCTATTGCAGATTCTACGGTTTTACCGTAAAAATATTCCATAATAACTCCTTAAAAATTACTTTTTGTTAATTAAATGACCGTATCTTTTATTGTATTTTTCTTCTTCCTCTTTTTTTAGTTTCTTTTCAAAAGATTTTTCTACAATTTTATTAATAATTAAAGTAGAGAAAGTTGAAAATACCGTACTTACAATTAAATATAACGAGAACGACGCAGTATACATAAACGAAAACACACCAAACATTATAGGCATCATCCACGTCATCATCTTAGTGGTTTGTGCGGCTTGGCCGTTCATTCCGTCAACCGTTTGAAGTTCCATTTGCGCTTTTTGAGATTTAGTCATTATAAGTTGTGATAACAACATTGTTCCTATTGATAACACAACTAAAATTAAATATCCGTTAGGTTTATTTTTTTCTTCTCTTAAAAGGTCAGACCCCATTAAAACGTCGTACACTGCTTCAGATTTAATACCAGTTTTAATTTGTTCACTACTACATCCTTTAGAGTAAGTAAAAGTCGAATTTAAATAATCTTCTTTAGAAATAAACGCTTTTTTCCAAGGTAAATCTTGTATCCAAATATTTTCTACCCATAAAAATTTAGCATTTTCACTTACTTCAAAGTATTTCTTTGCGGCAGCATCTTGTGCAGGTTTAACTACAAGTTCTTTATAGTCGCCTTGACTATCGTCAAAGAAAAACCCCTCTTTTTCGCCGTTATCAGCAAACTCAATTCTTGTTTTAACTACTTCAACGCCGTCAATAACTTCTTTATATTCTACTTCGTTATACTTTTTAGTTTCAACGTATTTATTTTCGCTAACGCTAACTGTATACGCCGTTGCCATTTGGTTAAAAGTATCAATTTTTGTGTAAGTTGAATATTGAGTAAACGCGTTAATTACTACTATAAAGAATATAAGAGTAAATAAAGTAGGTAAACACGCTGCAAATTGCGAGTAACCTTCTTTTTTATATAATGCCATAACCTTTTGTTGATATAATTGGTTATTATTTGCATATTGTTTTTGAAGCCTTTCAAGTTCAGGGCGTATTTTTTCCATTTTTAACGCGCTTTTCTTTGAAGAAGCCCTTGAATAAATATCAAGTGGAAGGGGAATTATCTTCAAAAGTAAAGAAAACAACAAAATTCCTACGGCGATAGAACCACCGAAGGAAAAAAACTCGATTATTTTAGCAACTAAACTATTAACGCCCGAAAGTGGAACGTTAGAAAGTTGACCGTCAAATACATCAACGAAAATAACGTCTAATAAATTTAAAATATTCATTACTGCCTTTAAAAATTAAATCTAAATTATAAAACCCATTTTTTCTTACTTATACTATCTGGAACAGGGTCGTAACCACCTTTATTAAAAGAATTACACCTTAAAAGCCTCCAAATAATAAGTAAAGAAGCATAAAAAACATTATGTTTTTTATAAGCTTCTATTGCGTACTCTGAACAAGTTGGGGAAAAAATACAATTTGATTTAATTATCGGGGATAAATTTTTTCTATAAAACTTAAGAATTTTAATTAATAAATTTTTAATCATCTATTATTTTTCCTTTTTTAAGTAAAAACTCTAAATCTCTACTAAAATCAAAATAATTATAATTTTCTTGGCGTTTAGGAAGTAAAATTATATAATAGTTTCCATTTATTTTTTTAAAGCAATTATTAAAAGCTGCTCTAAGTAATCTTTTAATTCTGTTTCTTAAAACAGCTTTTCCGTGCTTTTTGCTTACGCTTATTCCAAATTTTAAACTATCATTTTTTAAATATAATAACGTTAACGTTTTAGAATATAATCTTACGCCTTTATTAAAAACTAAGTCAAAATCCTTTTGTTTTTTTATTCTTTTTTCCAATTTAATTAAGCAGAAAGTTTATGGCGGCCTTTCGCTCTTCTTCTTTTAAGTACGTTTCTTCCGTTTTTTGTTGCCATTCTTTTTCTAAATCCGTGTACTTTACTTCTTTGTCTTTTTTTAGGTTGATATGTTCTTTTCATTTTTATAAACTCCTATTTTTAGTATACTTTAGAAATTATACTTTTTTTTATTATATTTGTCAACTTTTTAAGCATTTATTCTAAGTGGTAAAATTAAATATAAATAATCGTCCCACCCGATAGGTTTTATAACGCATGGATTTATTCTCGTATTAAAATGTAAATTAATAAATTCATCGTCAATCGCTTTAACACAGTCG
>JAZUMP010000051.1:0-5591 GCA_045603725.1 Christensenellaceae bacterium | reverse complement strand
TTTTTTGTTTTTTATATATCGCTCTTGAACGCTCTGAACGTTTCAAGCGCAGCCTTTCGTTGTTCTTCCGAACCCGAAAAGTATATATCTGGGTTTATTTGAATTTTGCCAGAATACTTATACTTTATTACATTGATTTGTCTTAACGAATAAAGCCAGTTTTTCAGCGTTCTAGGGCAAACGTTAAGCGCTCTGGCTAATTCTTCCTTGCTTGTATTTACGACGTTTTGCGCGTCGATTTTATCTTTTAGATAATAAAAAAGCGTAACGGCAGGGCGGAGCCCGCGTCGTCGCTCGTGTAAAATTTCGGTATTGTTTACGTATATCATCATTTTTTTTGCTCCTTGGCGCTTTGTTGTGCACGTAACGTCGCGTGGATGCGCGCGCCTGCGCCGTTCGGCGCCGCCCCCGTCGCCCCTGGTAATATGGAAAAATTTTGCCGTCGCTTCGCTATGGCAAAATTAGTTATGGGTTAGCCTTTTATATGAACGTTACAGTTCCCCTTTGTCTTCTTTTCTTAGGTACATTTTGACTGATTTTTTTGTTTATTACCTTGTAGGTTTTCTCTTGTATTATATAAAAGCATTACTTTATATAGTTGTTTGTTTAATTTTCGCCAAGCGAAAAATTAAAACAAAATAATTTATAAAAAAGTAAATGCAAATTTAAGAATAAGTACAAGAGAAAACCACAAAAGGAAAATAAATAGATAAAAGAGAAATCAGTCAAAATGCTTAAGAAAAGTCTGTCAAAAGAACTACTCTATTTGCTAACAACATCTGGTTGCTTATTATAAAGCGGAATTTTTTTACCTTGTCCCCTAGTATCGTATTTATATGGTAAATCACAAGAAATAACAAAAGAGAGATTTTCTTCTAAAACTCGACCAGTTTGAGAGTCAGTCAAATTGTATTTATATACGAAAAAACCTAAATCTTCGATTAGATCGTGCAATTTGTTATATAACTTAGTCCAAAATTTCGTATTGTCTTCGCCTAGTTTGTTTATCTTTTTTCTTACTAAATTTTCTAACCAGATTAGAAAATGCGGCGATAATACCTTCGGTCGTTCAATAATATCAATAGTCTTAGCAACAACGCTGCGCCATTGCAACGCTATTTCGCCCGCACGTTGTTCATCGGCTGTAATATGCGCATCGTAAAGTTGTCTTGTTAAACTTAAAACTTCGGCAATAACAAGCATTTGATGCGTGTCTTTGTCTTCATCTTTAGGAACGCGCGACCAAGCATTTGGTAAAATGTTTGCTAATTCGGTTAAACCGATAGCCATACCTTCAGGCAAGCGCAATTCTTTCTTTAAATAGCGGTCATCCCAGTCGTACTGCTTACGTCCGTCGTATTCCATAGAGAAATTCGCCATTAAATGCGGTATCTTGTCAGTATGGCTGTTGTATAAGTCGTAACTGGTTTTTAATACGTTAAAGTCTGCATCGTTTGCAAGTTCTTCTTTAAACGGACAGCAAAGATAATATTTAAAGCGCATTTCAGCGTCTTTATGGCACGCCAGGAACAACGTATCGTACCCTAGCGCCATTGTTTTGCCAGTCCCTTCATCCCCTTCATACGTTCGCTTATAACCGCCCTTTTCGATGATTTCGGCATCGTGAACGTGCGTTAAGTAAGTAAACTTTATAAGGTTACAATCTTTGAAAAATTGTCGTATTACTAAGTAAAACGTTAAACCACATAAAACAAACTTTATTCTAAAGGCCGTGAACCCATATAGTAAAAAATAATCGAGTTCGTACGCTACGTCGTACAACGTAAAGAAGCCGAAAAACAGCGAGAACGTCAGTACTGTGCAAATTGTGTTATATAGCCATATTTTCCATACGCGCTTATATAAACTGGGGCGCTGTAATATGTAATGCCCAGCGTCTTTTTTCTTCTTCATTATCTCTTAAAGATTATATATAACACAATCGCTACTAAAATAAGTGCGCCAGTTGAACCAACTACTACACCAGTATTTTCACTGATTTTAGTGCTAAGATTTTCAAAAAAGTCGCGTGCCTTATCCCAGAAGTCGCCTTCATCAGTAACAATGCCAGGGTAAGCAGTTCCAGGGTTTTCAGTATCATTACCGTTGTCAGGGTTTTCGGGTGCTGCACTGTCTTTAGAAATTAGTGAGTAAGCGCTACCGCTTACAGTCCCAGCCAAACTCTTAACGGTTAAATTTGAAGGAAGTCCGCCAACGTCATATACGTAGGCTTTTACACCGTAACGGTTGCTAATTGCAAATGCATCGATTTCTTCGCTCACAGTTCCGTTAGTGTATTTGATTTTACCGTCAGCCAAAATATAGATATTTGCACCTTCAGTTTCAAAATTGATAACACCTGTAACGCCTTCATGAATACAAAGCAAGAAGTTATCAAACTTTGTGCCAGCGGTTAAGTAAGAACCGTTATAATTAGTGCCTATAAATTCACTCAAAGTATCATCGGTATCTTCAGTGCCGCCAGTGGAACCGTCGTCAGGCAACGTTGCGCCATTATCGGTTATAAAGTACATACCGTCAAAGCCCTGTTCATACGGGTCGCTTAACGTCGACGTTAAAGTTAACGGTTTTACTCCAATCGTACCTTCATCAAAATTTGTTGTATAAGGCGTAATCTTAAATACTGCGTAAGTATCATCTTGATAAAGTTCTGGCATCAAAATAACTGAAGAGTCATTTTCATTTTCATAAGAATAAAGAATGTATCTATTTGCTGTATCTTCCACATGAGAAAACCTTATCTCGCCGTAATCGCGTGCACTTGCAGAGCCATATGGAGAACCTTCAAAATCAAACTTAAGCCAATCGTTAAATTTTGACTTGTCAAATAAAACATATCTATTTGCAAGTAAATCGCCTGCTTTTGCTTCGGTGCGTTCCCAACTTAAATAGTCGGGTGTGGCAGCGCTTACGGTTGACGGTACAATTAACACCACGCTTAACGCGGTACAAAATACTATCATCAATGAAAATAACGTCATTAAAAATTTTTTGTTTGTATTAGTTATCATTTTTTCTTGCTCCTTTTTGTATGTTTGGGGCGTGCTTGCCTATTCTTACCAATAGACGAAAACGCGCCTGTTTTAATCAAAAAATAACCTACAACGCCCAAGAGAACAACGCCAGCCGTTGCACCTAACGCTAACGGCGAACCAGTTAAACCGTCAAAAATGCCTAAAAACGAATTCCAAGCGTTATTTATTGAACTGCCGATGTTGCCGATAAAGTCTTGGTTAGTGCCGCCCTGGTCTGGGTCTTTAGCTTCATCTTCATTATCAACGCTTCCAGTGTGGTCTATCCAGTTTACGCCAGGCTCCATAACCATAACGTAAGTAGTTGCTTCGTAACCACCAGCAACGTCAGCAACAGCGACTGACCACCACTTTTCAAGTTTGCTAAATTCTTGAGAAGCGACAAGTTTTTTATACGCATCTGCGCTTAAGTAACTTTTATATGAAAAGCCGACGTTTTGAACGCCTACGGTCGTTTTAACGTTAAAAATATCTTTGAACGCTTCATCGAAGTTTATACCTTCAGGTATTTGAACGTAACCCCACAAACCGTAAAGGTCGTTGCCGTTATCGAAAAGATTTTGTTGGTCGCCTTTTGCTAGTTCGGGATAAGCGTTGCCGATTTCGTTTAGTACGTATTCAAAGCACTCACGTGTGAAGTGCCCTTCATCAATAAATTTTTCGTAATATTCTGCGTACGAGTCGTTTATATCGAAGAAATAATCAAGATATTTGCCGTTGGATGCTATCGCGCGCAAGTGTGAACTGTGATAATATTTAATTTCCCACACTTTTTCAAGGTCATCCATAATAACTTTATTACCGTAAGATTTTAAGCACTTGAACGACTCAAGGTCTAACGCTGCAAGCATCGCTTCTTCAGTAACTTTACCAAAAGGCACTGAAACGTCTACCGTTTTATATCTTGCTTGCGCAAAAGGCGTATCGCCTATTTGCTCAAGATATTTTACTTTTACCGTAATAGTTTCTACTTCATCGATTACGTTGTTTGCTTTTGCAAGCGTATCAGCGCCGTAAAACCCGAACGTTGACTCAAAGTCTGCTTTATTACTATCGCGCCAGTCGCTTAGAACGTATTGGACGCATTGCCCTTCTTGCTCAAGTTCTGCTTTAGTTTCACTATGCATACCCAAATGGTCAAACCACCAAACGTCTGTGGTTTTTTCCGCCATATATTCGTAATGTTCAAATTCTACGTGATAATTCGTAATATAATCGTTCGTTTCTACAATGAACGGTACAGTTTGCGACTTGTCGCTAACTGGGAAACCTTCAGTAGTGGTACCGTAAGACAAAATTTCGTAATTATTCTTTTTTAACGTATTTATAACGGCATCGTTGTTCGTTCCAGCCATAGCATTTTTGTAAGTGTATTCATCAACTGGGTTAGTTGCATCGCCAAAAGTTACCTTTTCGGGATAATATGAAAGGTCTTTTTTGGCAAGAACTTTACCAAAAAGCCTATTTCCGTTACGTCCACCATAGCCTTTAAACCACAAAACGTATTCTACTAAAGCGGTTTCACTGTTACCGTCGGTCTTATCACGAACTAATCTGAAAGTAAACTTTACTTCAGACGGCACATCCACTGTGTACCCAGCCCAATTAGTTGCAGTAACGGCTAACCTGTTTGACAAATTAGTTAAATCGGTGTTTTTTAACGTAACACCGTATGATAGGACGTTTCTACCAGTTGCAAACGCGTTTGTGTTTAACGTTGCATTTTTAATTTTAAAGTTATCATCTGAAGATTGCTGTGTGTCGCTTGACAACTCATCAGCGTAAACTAACCTTAAATTTAAAAGCGGAAATGCGCAACTGAACAACAGTAGCGCTGATAATAGAATTATTAAAGTGTTTTTTAGAGCCTTACTCATAATTGCACCTTTTTATTTTTCAAATTTTTGCAAAAGAGAATTAAACCATTTTGCGGCTTTTTCAAATACCTTATCGAGAACAAAGAAAACAGTCCACAAAATTCCTAACGTTACAAATTGTGAAAATACACCACCTTGAAGCGCTGAGAGAGCGTTCCATAACCACGGAAGCAAAACTTCCCCAGCGCGTTCAATGGTGTATAGGCACATTGTAAAAATGCCGATAGGTTGCATTATTCGATAACGTTTTCAACTACGGTATCGGGCTCTTTTTCAACGTCTTTATGCTCAGCAATATAGCCTGAAACAGAGTTACCGATAATAAGAACTGACGCAGCGACGCATACCCAAAAGCCGATTTTCTTGATTACCTTCATTTTGTGCGTGTCTCCTTTTTAGTATTTCCCTGCTGGAATTGCACCAGCGCGCGCTTTTACGCTTGGGATATGTATTGCTGGGGAAGTTCCCCAGCGTTAATTACTGCGCCAAATTTTCAAATTGAACGTTAGCAAGATAAACGTTATTTACGGTTAAACCACTTGACATAAAATTAAAAAACGATATTCTTCCGTTAGTTTCGTAAAATTCTAAGACGTCGGCAATAGGAACTTCGTACTTCTTCCACTCACCACACTTTAATACGTCAGCAGGGTTAACGTCT
>JAZUMP010000050.1:0-7141 GCA_045603725.1 Christensenellaceae bacterium | reverse complement strand
CGTTCATCTGACCAATAATAATCTTTATTACTATTACATTTATTTATAATTCTATAAATAAAAACTCTATCGGCATCTTCTTCCGAATTAATAAAATTATACCAAATATGCGGTAAAAATCTATTAACTGTAATTTTTTGTTTAGCTATTTTAATATCTTCTTTAGAAGGAAGATAAGGAAGTTTAAATGGCTTTCTTAAATCATACTGTTGAACTCGCTCGCCAATAATACTTGTATTTTTTAATAAAGTATTAACATTATCTTCACCGATATATTTATCCATATATTCGTGAATTTCCGCGGCAGTCATCATATAAGTAGTAGCATAAAATTCATCTACTTCTCTATCGCCATCTTTAGAATTTAAATACGCTTTATGAAATTTTCTATCGTTTTTAGTAAGATAATGGCTATCAGTCGTTACTATCGCCGGGATATTTAACTGCTCAGAAAATTTTAATAACCACTCATTTACAATTATTTGTTCTTTGTTATCAGAAGGTTGTAATTCAAGAAAAAAGTTATGTTCACCAAAAATAGTTTGAAGATAACGGCACCAAGCAATTAATTTGTCTTTTTCTTGCGAACCTTTTAAAATTGTTTTTCCAAAAAAACCTCCAATACAAGCTGTACTTCCAATAACATGTCCAGGATTTGTACCAATTATTTCTTCTAAATCCTTATAATAAGTTGGCACACGCCGCATTTTATTTTTAATAAAACTTTGGCCGTATGCTCTTGTAGATAGCTGACGAATTTGTTTATGCCCTTCTTCGTCTAAAGCAATTAAAATAAAATGATAAAAATTATCTTTTTTACTATCATAATTATCTAAATTTAATCCATTACGGCAAAGATAAATTTCATTACCAAGAATAAGTTTAAAATTATCCCAACGAGGATCATGATTTTCTTCTTTTCTTTTGCTATCAACATATTTAATTGCTTTAATGTGGCTATTAACTGTTTCGTGTTCAGTTAATGCCACACCATAAAGCCTTATATCAAAAGCATATTGAATTAAATCGGAAATATTATTTATAGAATCTACAAGTCGCTGATTACTAGCACAAGTATGGTTATGCAAGCTATAATACACATAATCACTCCCTTTTCTCTTATAGATATTATAACATAATTTATAAAAAAAGTCAATTAGAAAAAACTATACTCATCATTTTTAATCGCTGATTCAAATTCATAATCATCAATAAAACATTGAATAGTCGTAGTATTATTAAATGTATTAAGGTTCGCGCGCCCATAAATAGTTAAAGTTTTTTGTCTATTATTAAATATATCTTCTATAAAATCTATATCTTTAAATTTAATATAATCAACATTATTATAGTTAATTTTAATGCTATCTTTATTCGTGCCCATTGTTATAATATTTGCTAAAGAAATATTCGTAATAATTAATTTAATTTCTTCAATATGATTACCAAAAAATTCAGGATGTTCAGCAAGGGCATAGAGCAACGCGCAGTTATTTTTACGGCCATCTAACACATAATCGACAGCATAACAATTAATGAAGTCTTCTGCACGTAAATGACTATTGGCATATTCAATTAAAGAAGTTAATTTATTAGCTTTAATACCCCATCCTGCCGCCGCATCATGGCCCGCTACATATTCTAATAAATTACTTTCTTCCAAGAAAGCCTTAAAACTAGGCAGTCCATTAAAATTAGTATCACTTCTAATACTGCCTTGAATTTCATTTTTATTATTTCTGCGGCCAATCATTACTGGCTTATGATACTTAGAAACAATAGACATCGCAATTAAACCAGTCATTTCTTGTGGTATATTATCTTCATAGTCTAATTCAATAATAATAATATTATTTTTATCTAACTGGTCTTTTTGAATTTTAAAATCAATTAAATTTAAAGCTTTTTCTTTAATTTTATTTTGCCTATTTTTTGCATTTCCTCCAACTCGTGCAGTTTGTTCTGCCGCAGTTTCTGTATCGCCTTCTTTTGCCCCGCGCTTTGTACTGGGCACAATTCTATCCGGCTCAACAAAACAATAAAACATTGTTTCTTTTTCCGCCATTGTACCAACGCGAGTAATAGCATTAATCATTGGGGCAATGTAAAAAGCAATATCAATTGGAGTTAATCCTGGCCACGGCATTTTTGCTTTTTCCTTTAAAGAAAAAGATTGGGCCGCGAGTAAAGTTTGGAAACCTTTATTTTGAATATATGAAAGACCTTCTAGCATTATATAATTTGTTTCAACATTCGTTCTATCCATCACATCGGCAATTTCGCCTAAAGCCACTAAGTCTAAATAATTTTGAGCTTGCTGGATACCTAAAATATCATCTAGTACTTCACAAAATTTATAAACGACTCCTGCGCCGCATAATGACTTATTACCATAATTTGGAGATAATTGATTATTAACTACAATAGTATTAGCATAATTAGAAATAATTGGAACGCCATTATCATCATATAGCTGCGAGTGATGGTCTAAAACTAAACAATCACATCCTATTTCTCCTAGCCGACGATGTTCATCAACATCATAACTTCCTGCGTCTGGTAAAATT
Organism: Christensenellaceae bacterium; assembly: GCA_045603725.1. Taxonomy (GTDB): domain Bacteria; phylum Bacillota; class Clostridia; order Christensenellales; family Borkfalkiaceae; genus HGM11412. The sequence continues at coordinate 4,574 of JAZUMP010000050.1, read as the reverse complement.
ACTAAATCAAAAACAGCATTATTCACTAACCAATCAATTTTATCTTCTAAGCCATGCTGCTTATGTTCGTGAACAGTAAATGATAACTTTGCTTGCGGGAAAATATGCTTTATATATAACCATAAAATACTTGAACTTGTAAAGCCGTCTGCATCAGCATCGACAACAATACAAATATTAGAATTATTTCGTAAATGCCGTAAAAGCATATTTGCGGCTTCATCAATATGGTCTAAGTCATATGGATTAAGTTCACATGCGCTTGTAGCATAAATAAAATTATTTAAATCAGTTACCCCTCTTGCCGCGAGAATTGCGGGTAAAGCTTCTTCTGGATTAGTAGGAAAGTTACCTCTTAGTTTATATTTCATATTTATATTTCACTACCTTACTTTTATTCTATTTTTAAAAAGTTCTTCAAAAACTTCTTTGCCTTTATCAAATGGAGAATCTTTTTCTTCTAATAAATTATCAAAATCCCATATGTAAGAAAAATTAACTAGATGATTAAATTTACGGCACATATTTTCAATTTTTTCTCTATATTTATGCGCTTGCTCTGATCGCCAATCATCATACTCTTTATCTAAAGCAATTACAATTTCATTTGCGTGCGCAATATTTGTTAATAAACTAATATGATATTTATTAAAGCTGGAACCGCAGCACGCAACTGTATTACTTAAATCACCATAATAAACTTCATCTAACATAACAGATTTTTCGGCTTCTGCAATTATCGCGCATTTACGTTTATTAATTGCTTCTTTATGATAATTTAAACCATATAAATTAAATTGAAGTGGGTAAGTATAAAGTATATTACCAATTTGAATTGGCTTATATTTCCCGCACTCTTCTATTTCCTGCGGTTCTAGTGCTCTACCACGAATACCCACGAGTCTATTATTTATATCAAAATGAGGAATAATAATTTTATTTTGGCTTAACCAAAATTTAATTTGAAATTTATCCATTACTTCAGGAGTAATGCCATCTTTAATCCAAGAAGGATGATGATAAGTAATAAAATAATCTAATACTTCTTTTGGATATTCTTTTAATTGCGGCAAATTAGTAGTATATTTATATTTTTCAAAATCTATATTAAAATTATTGACTGGCTTTTCAGCAATAACTATATGTTGTAATATATGTTTAATATAATTTTCCGCTTCTTCGAGTGAAATATTATAATAATTTAATGCCATATATCTTCTATAAAGTTCAAATATTGACATTGCTTCATTACATTCGGTATAGCAACGAAAAATTTTATTATTTTGATACCAATATAACTTCATGCTTTCTGCTTCATGAAGGGGATTGTGGCAAATAGTAGGACAAACTAAATATTGTTTTTCTTCATTAACTACTATTTGATCTACTCCTAAACTTTCTAAAAAATGTTTAACATCTTGTAAAGTAATGGAATTAATAATGTCATGTAAATTAACAGAAGAAAAATAAGCTTCTTTATCTGCTTCATTAAAATTAGTCATTATTTAATATCCCTTTCTTGCGCCCAATTTAAAATTGCTTTTTCTTTCGCGGATGAAAAAATATCCATAACTTGATGTTCAATTGGTTCATTTTCCGCAGTAGTCATAAATAAATCTTGCCTACGACCATTACCTAAGTCAATATGTGACCAAATACGTACATTTTTATACATACCCCGCCGCATTTTATAAATATCTAAAATATGCGTTGGCCAAAATAATGGATTTTCAAGTAATTGAGAATTAATTATACCTGTTTGTGCCGAAACTCTTAATTTTGGTTTAATACTATTCCATGTTTTTTCACTAATACGAGTAATAACAAATCCAACATCCGCTTTATCTGCTGTTGCCTTACTGCCGCGAATATTAGTTTCATTTTTAAATTCTCCATCATCTGTCATAGCGCCAACATTTACCTGAGTGGCTGAAGAAATAAAAATATTATAATCTTTTGCTAATTGTTTCAATTGATTAGACATCATCATCAGTATTGTTGCTTCATTTACATTATTTTTAGAAAATTGATTTAACATACTACCCGTTGTATGAATGTAATCAAAGAAACAATATTTAATCCCCTCAATTGTAGCATATTTTTTAATAGTTGCTTCTACATTTACTAAATTTGGGTCGCTAATTTCTTCAATAAAAAAATAATCTTTATACTGTTTAATAATTGTTGCCGCATATTTTACACGTGTTAATTCACCAAATTCATATTTTCCAGTTAAAATATGTGATTCATTAACCCCTGAAAGATATGCTAACATAATTGTTTGTAACTCTTCTTTATCCATTTCAGTTACAATAAATAATGTTTTTCTCGCTGGACGGCGATTATTATTAGCATCTAATTCTTCTATAAAAACTGCTTCTTCATGCGACCATCTAATTGGATAAGCTATTCTACAGGCATCAAAAATTGCTGTTCTCGTTTTACCTGTGCCGCTACCTGCCGATTTTAAATAAAAACAACCTGGTCGTGCGCCACGACAAGCACTACTAAAAATATCTCCTTCTAAACTTGGACCGATATTTGGAGTACGCTGTAATTCTTCAATAAGTTCAAAAATGCCTTCCGCCGGGTCTCCTTTTTTTAAACCGCCATTTAAAAATTCATTTCTAATAATGGTATATTTACTTTCAACTGCGTTTAAAATATCTTCTAATGTAGAGTTATCAAAATGTTCTTGAATAGCTAATTCTTCTTGCGGGTCAACAATATCTTTATCATCTTTATAAAATTCACTAATATCATAATTATCTTTTTTTAACCGTCGTAATAATGAATATTTTTTAAGACGATTGTAATAAATTTCAAAATTATCTAATTGTGCAAATTCATAGGCTGTTTTTAGGAAATCTAGCCCGCCGCCATTTTTATAAATTGCTGTCCCCGCGCTATCAATTTTAGAAATTTCTTCATCAATTTCTAAAACACTTAATTTAGTTGCGCCTGAATCATACAATCGACGAATTCCCATAAAACATACTTTAATAACTTTATTATCAAAATCTGATACATAAATATCAGGATATTCTAGAAATAATAAAGGTTTTTGAATAAGGCTACCAATAACTTGACGATAGGCTATTTTATCTGACAAAACCAAATCAATCAGCCCCTTAATTATTCTTCTAACCAATCATCAATATTTTCATATTGCGTTTTATGCGCAACCGTATTATTTTCTTTAATTGGAACAATATATGTTTGAGTTTGAAAATTCGCTGCTGCATTCGCAATTTTATTTTGCTTAATATTTTCTTGATTTTTATATTTTAACATTTTATCCACATATTCGGGTTGAACAAAATATAAAGACTCGGATAATTTCTTTTTATTTTCTATTTTATAAACATATTCTAAACAATCAATAATTGTCTGGTCAGTATATCCGTATTTATCCTTAATGCGTTTTCTTTGCGTATAAATTATCGGCCCTGGCGCTTTTATCCCAAAAATTTCACAGACTTTATCAAAAAAATATTCTCCTTCTTGTTTTTCTTTTAAACATTTTGGACAATAATTATACATCTGTTTTGCTCGATTAGAAGCATGTGCTACTAGTATATTTTTAGGAAAAGATTGCTTACAAGAATGACATTGTAATGTATCTTTACTCATATAAATAACCTCCTTCACGTATAATTATTATACCATAAAACAAAAGAAAAGTCAAATAAAAAAACCTAATGGTTTACATTAGGTCTTTAATTTCATCAATAAATAGTTCAATTAAATCCGCTTGCGACGGTACTGCTGAACTAATTTTAAAATCTTCACTGCCAAAAATTCTACGAATAGTATCTTTCATCATCATAATTCGATGATTTTTATCTTCTTCATCATTAGCAGAATTAAGATAATTATTGCCAACTTCTTTTGCTTCTACCATAATTTCTTGGAAGGGACGAGTTTTGATTTGAATAGTATCAGATTTTTCTGCTACTTTCGCACCGTTTTCAGCTACGTCTTTATCAATAGCATTACTAATTGCTTCAACTAATTCATCATACCCAAATTGAATCTTTGGCGCAAGATAACGATAGCGAGAACCCGCAAATACTGTTGGGGTAGAACGAGTATAAAGATAACGAATTCCTTCCTTTGTTACAGGATCAAATTCAATTCCAATATACCCGATAATATCAACTAGCGCATCAATAATTTCTCTCATTTGACGCGGGCCATCTGGCTCAACGCGTGAAATAGCATTACCTTCTTCATCGCGCATATCAGTAGGACGCTCTTTTTCGTGGCAAATAAGAATAATACCAAAACCTAACATAGTAATTTCACGTAAGGCTTCAGAAAATTCCTGCTTTACCATACCCCAACCTTGGCCCCAAGGAATAGATCTTAGGTCTTCTACTCCCTCACGCTGGCACACGTATTTTTCACAAAGACTATAAGCCCAAGTAGCAGTATCAATTACAATTGTATCATATAATTCTTTTGCTTCTGGCTTACGAAGCTGTGAAAGTACTCGTTTAAAATCACTCCACTTGGGAAGCGGGACATAACGTTGACCGCTTAATGCGTTTAAACCAAGTTCAAAGGCGCAA